>CAYWGQ010000226.1:0-4960 GCA_964457725.1 uncultured Gammaproteobacteria bacterium | reverse complement strand
ACGATCGGCTTCTGGGACGGCGACGTGCTGATCACCTGGACGTCGAACATCCAGGGCTGGAGGGCGCACGGCCAGATCGAGTTCTCGAACAAGATGCAGTCGATCGAGATCTACACGCCGAACCGCGACGAGAGCGGCAACTTCGTCGGCTTGAACCACGAGGCGATCCTGTACGACCCGGAGGCGCTCGTCGAGCCGATCCGCATCGTGCGGAACTTCGACAAGCTCGGCTCGTTCCGCGACCAGACGCCGTACGTCTACATCGATTGCGTGCAGACGCTGTTCCCGGTGAACGGCCGCACGACGCCGCTCACGCCCGGCGACACGTTCGAGTTCACGGTTCCGGACATGTACGGCCGACCGTGGGCCCAGACCTGGGAGCGGTACTTCGAAGAAGGGATGACGCCGCCCGACGACGACGAGGACATCTTCTCGTTCGAGTGAGGCCGATCGCCGCCGCGCGGCGGTGCCGCGCGGCGGCGATCCGGCGCTAGGGGGTCGCGATCGAACCGCGGCCGGTTCGCAGCACGATCTCGGGCGTGACGTCGGCCAGCGTGCGGCAGCCGGTCGCGATCATCGCCATCTCGAGCTCGGTGCGCAGCAGATGCAGCACGTGGGCGACGCCGCTCGCGCCGGCGGCCGCGAGCGCGAAGACGTACGGCCGGCCGATCAGCACGGCCGACGCGCCGAGCGCGAGCGCCTTCAGCACGTCGGTGCCGCGGCGGATGCCGCCGTCGAGGAGCAGCGGCACGCGCCCCGCCACCGCGGCCGCGATCGGCTCGAGCACGTCGATCGTCGCGGGCTGCGTGTCGAGCGTACGCCCGCCGTGGTTCGAGACGATCACGCCGGCCGCGCCGGCCGCGACCGCCTGTGACGCGTCCGCCGGCGACATGATCCCTTTCAGCACGACCGGCAACGTCGTCTCCGCGACGAGCCATTCGATGTCCGCCCACGTCGGTGCGGAATCGAGCCAGCCGCTGCCGAAGATCGGGCTCTCGCCCGCGCGGGCCGTCGCCGGCGCGCCCGCGTCGGCGCGCAGGTTCACCGCCGCGACGCCGGCCGGCAGCGCGAAGCGCGCGCGCTGCTCGCGGTTCCGCGGACCCGAGACGACGGCGTCGACCGTGACGACGAGCGCGCGGTAGCCGCTCGCCTCGGCCCGCCGCACGAGCTCGAGCGTCGCGTCGCGCTCGCGCTGCAGATAAAGCTGCAACCACAACGCGGACGGACCGTACCGCGCGATCTCCTCGAGCGTCGTGCTCGCCTGGCAGCTCACGACCATGCCGGCCTTCATCGCCGCCGCGGCGACCGCGGTCGCGAGCTCCCCGTCCGGATGCGCGAGCTTCTGGAACGCGACCGGCGCGAGCAGGATCGGGTAGTCGAGCGTCTGCCCGAGCAGCGTCAGGCTCGTGCCGCCGCCCGCGAGCGGCCGCAGCGCGCGCGCGCCGAGCGCGAGCGTGCGAAACGCCTCGACGTTGCGGCGCAGCGTGAGCTCGTCGGCCGCGCCGCCGGCGACGTAGGCGAACGCCGCGCCGGTCATCCTCTCGCGGGCGAACCGCTCGTAGTCCTCGACGCAGGCGATTTCCGCCGGAATGCGCTCGAGCGGCGGCAGCGGGCCGGATGCCGTCACGGGCTCAGGTGCTCGCCCAGCGGCGAACGAGGTTGTGGTAGACGGCCGTCAGCCGATCGAGCTCGGGATCCCCGGGCAGCCGCGCCGCGAGCCGGCGGATCGAGGAATCGAGCTCGAACAGCAGCGTGCGCTGCTGCTGGTCCTGGACGAGGCTCTGGACCCAGAAGAACGACGCGAGCCGGGTGCCGCGCGTCACCGGCGTCACGCGATGCAGGCTCGTGCCCGGATACAGCACCATGTGGCCGGCCGGCAGCTTCACCGTCCGGGGGCCGTAGACGTCCTCGATGATCAGCTCGCCGCCGTCGTAGTCGGCGGGATCGCTGATGAAGACCGTCGCCGAGACGTCCGTGCGGACTCGGTGGCTCGTGCCCGGCACGCTGAGCACGGCGCCGTCGACATGCAGGCCGTACTCGCCCCCGCCCTCGTAGCGGTTGAACCGCGGCGGCAGCACTTTCAAGGGCAGCGTCGCGGAGACGAACAGCGGCTCGCGCGCGAGCGCGTCGAGCAGGATGTCGGCGAGACGCGCGCCGCCCGGATCATCCGGGGCGAGCTGCTGGTTGCGCTTGACCTCGGCGGCGAAGTGCCCGGCCGTCGTCCGGCCGTCGACCCAACGGGCCTGCCCGAGCACCTCGCGGAACTCCTTGAGCTGGGCCGTGGAAAGGATGTCGGGGATCGTCAGGAGCATCGAAGTACCCGTTGAAGATGCGAACGCTTCGCATTACGATGCGCTAATCGATCTCATTATCACCGCCGAACAACAAAAGTCACGCGGCCGTTCCGCGCCGCGCATTCGAAGCTCAGGGAGAACTTTGCCATGCATAGCCGCTCGGAGGAGCCGTTTCGTCTGAACGCCGTGGCCGCCGCACTGGTCGCGGCCGGTTTCGGCAGCATCGCCGCCGGCGCGTACGCCCCCGCCGCGCACGCGCAGAACGGCGAGCGGCCGTCGGCCGCGCGCGACGACGACCGTCTCGAGACGGTCGTCGTGACCGACCGGACGCCCGACACGGCGGCGTCCGCGAAGTTCACGGCACCCCTGCTCGACCTGCCGCAGACGTACACGGTGATTCCGCAGGAGCTCTTCAACGCGCAGGGCGCGGTCAGCCTGACCGACGTGCTCCGCAACACGCCCGGCATCAGCTTCAGCGGCGGCGAGAACGCCTTCTCGACGAGCAGCAACAACTTCTCGCTGCGCGGCTTCGACACGAGCGGGAACATCTTCATCGACGGCGTGCGGGATTCGGGCAACTACGCGCGCGACGTCTTCAACCTCGAGCGCGTCGAGGTCGCGAAAGGCGCCGCCGCCGACAACGGCCGCGGCGGCGCCGGCGGCTACGTCAATCTCGTGACGAAGTCGCCGCAGCTCGAGTCGTTCGCGCAGGGCATGACGAGCTACGGCTTCGACCGCTACGACTCCGACGGCCGCGCGCGGGTCGCGTTCGACGTCAACCGGGCGCTGACCGATACGGCGGCCGTGCGGGTGAACGTGATGCGCCAGGACGGCGGCGTCGCCGGCCGGGAGCACGCGGAGAACGACGCATGGGGCGTCGCACCGTCCCTCGCGTTCGGCCTCGGCACCGACACCCGCTTCGTCGCTTCGCTGCAGCACCTCGATCAGAGCTCCCGTCCCGACTGGGGCGTGCCCGCAGCGATGATCGACGGGATGATGCGCTACGACCCGGTCGCGGCGGCGGCGGACCGGGACAACTTCTACGGGCTCGCGAGCGACTACGACGACAACGAATCGACGACGTTCCTCGCGCGCGTCGAGCACGACTTCGCCTCCGGCGTCTCGTTCCTGAACCAGACGCGTTGGACGGATACCGAGCGCGACGCCGTCTACACCGTTCCGAGCGGCTACGACGCGGCGACCCAGCAGGTGACGGCTTCGCGTCAGGCATTCCTGCGCGAGACCGGCACGCTGTCGAACCTGACGAACTTCTCGCTGTCGATCGACGGCGGCGCCGTGCGGCACACGATCGCGGCCGGCATCGAGCTGACGAAGGAGGAGTCCGAGGCCGGACGCTTCCCGACGGACTCCCCCGCCGCGACGGACGTCTTCGCCCCGGACCCGTTCCGCTCGCCCGCGTGGCGGCCGGACCCGGCGCAGAGCGCAAAGGTCGAGATCGATACCGCGGCGCTGTACTTCTACGATACGATGGAGTTCAGCGAGCGCTGGGAGCTCACCGCCGGCCTCCGCACCGAGCGCTACGAGGGTCGGATCGACAGCCGCGAGCTCGCGACCGGCGACCCCCAAGGCCCCGACGGCTACGAGATCGACGAGACGACGACGAGCGGCAAGGTCGGCGTCGTCTACAAGCCGGCGCGAAACGGCAGCGTCTACGCCTCGGTCGGCATATCGTCGCTGCCGCCGGGCTCCTATCTCTCGAATCCGGACATCTCGCGCACGGGCGACAACGCCTTCCCCGGCCTGACCGGCCAGAACAACATCAACGCGAAAGTGCAGCGCGCCGTGAACTACGAGCTCGGCACGAAGTGGAACCTCGCCGACGGCCGCCTCTCGACGAACGTCGCGCTGTTCCGGACGGAGCGCCGGAACGTCGGCATCAGCGGCAAGACGCCGGGCGATCCGGCGAGCCCGACGGTGCTGCAGGGCTACGGCAAGCAGATCGTCGAGGGCATCGAGCTCGGCGCATCGGGCTCGATCACGGAGGCCTGGTCGATCCACGGCGGTCTGCTGCTGATGGACAGCGAGCGCCGCCACAGCGAGTTCCTCGACGCGGCGCGCCGCGAGGCGAATCCGAACGACTACGGCGCGGTCCTGCGGACGAGCGGCGATCAGCTCGCGTTCACGCCGCGGCGCTCCGCCACGCTCTGGACGACCTACAGCCTGCCGTTCGGCCTGACGATCGGCGGCGGCGTGCAGTACGTCGGCGACTCCTACGCCGGCCGGCCCGACGACGCGGATCGGATCATCCCGAACGGAACGTTCGGCAAGCTGCCGAGCTACACGGTCGTGAGCCTGATGGCGTCGTACGAGGCGAGCGAGCGCGTGCTCGTGCGGCTCAACGTCGAGAACGCGGCGGACGAGCTGTACGCGACGATCGCCAACTGGCCGGCCCAGCGCGTGACGCTCGGCGCGCCGCGCTCGTATCTGCTGAGCGCCGACTTCCGGTTCTGATCGAGGACCGCCGGGTCCGCCCATGCGGCGGACCCGGCGGCGTCCTTGCTCAGAAGCGGATGCGAATAGTGCGTATAAGCGGCGATCATGTTAGCAGCGAAACGATCAGCCTCCTCAGGCAATTGGGTGGGCACAATCTCGCATCGCACGATGGGCCGCCGGCGGCACGACCGCTGGCTGAAGCTCGTGCTGCT
>CAYWGQ010000225.1:0-4986 GCA_964457725.1 uncultured Gammaproteobacteria bacterium | reverse complement strand
CGTTGTTCGTGCCGTAGGTGACGTCCGCGGCGTACGCGCGGCGCTTCTCCTCCGTCGACTGGCCGCTCTTCACGACCCCGACCTCGAGGCCGAGGAACCGGTAGACCGGCCCCATCCAGTCGGCGTCGCGCTGCGCCAGATAGTCGTTGACCGTGACGACGTGCACGCCCTTGCCGGTCAACGCGTTCAGGTACGCGGCGAGCGTCGCGACGAGCGTCTTGCCCTCGCCGGTGCGCATCTCCGCGATCTTGCCCTGATGGAGCGCGATGCCGCCGATCAGCTGGACGTCGAAGTGTCGCATGCCGAGCGTGCGCCGCGCGGCCTCGCGCACCGCGGCGAACGCCTCCGGCAGCAGCGCGTCGAGATCCTTGTCCCGGGCGTAACGCTCCTTCAGCTCGGCCGTCTTCTGCCGCAGCCCCTCGTCGCTGAGCGCCTGCATCTCGGGCTCGAGCGCGTTCGCGGCTTGGACGAGCGTGCCGTAGCTCTTCAAAAGCCGTTGATTCCGGGTGCCGAAGACACCCGTGAAGATGTTCGTGACCGTGTTGAGCAAAAAGAAGCCCTCGGGGGTCGACTCGTGGCGGACTATTCTAACCCTGGGCCCTGGCCAGGGCCTGCCGGGTTAGACGGCGAACGGCGGCGAACATTCCGCGGCGCCGAGACGGGGCACCGTCCCGCCCGTAGGAGCGGCTGTCCAGCCGCGACTCTTCGCGTGCAGCCGACGGAGTCGCAGCTGGACAGCCGCTCCTACCCGACCGCCTCTACCCGCCCTTTCGGCCGATGTAGGTCAGCGGGTCGACCGGGCGGTCGTTCAGCAGCACCTCGAAGTGCAGGTTCGGGCCGGTCGCGCGGCCGGTGCGGCCCATCCGCGCGATGACCTGGCCGCGTTTGACCGTATCGCCGACCGCGACGAGGTTGTCCGCGTTGTGCGCGTAGCGGGTGACGTAGCCGTTGCCGTGGTTGATCTCGACGAGCTCGCCGTAGCCGTGCCGCGGTCCGGACCAGATCACGACGCCGGACGCGACCGCGACGATCTCGGCGCCCGCGCGCGCCGCGAAATCGACGCCCTTGTGGAACGCGCGGCGCCCGGTAAACGGGTCCGTACGCGTGCCGAAGCGGGAGGAGATGTAGCCCACCGAGACCGGTCGGCCTTCGGGATGCACCTCGTCGCGAAGCTTGCGGTTGATCAGCAGGTCCTCGAGCACCGCCAGCTGGCGGCTCCGGTCGAGAAGCTGCTTGTCGAGCGCGTCGAGCGCGTTCACGACGCCGGTGATCTTCGCGAGCTCGTCGTCCGGGAGCGGCTCCTCGGGACCGCCGAGCGCGGGGTCCGACGTGAAGTCGAACTCGCCGTCAGTGAGACCGGCCATCTGCGTCAGGCGGTCGCCGAGCGCGTCGAGCCGCACGACGTGCGCGTTCATCTGACCGAGGCGGAGTGCGAGGGCGTCGAGATTCTGCTGCAGGGCCTGACGGGTGGCGTCGACGACTGCCTGCTGCTGACTGAGCTCCCGCGCCCAGATCTCGGCCTGCGCGCGCGGATTGATGACGCCGAAAACCCCTGCTGTTTTGAAGCCGGTCCAGAACGCCGCGCCGAGGATTGCGAGCGCGATGCTCAGGGACCAAAGCCAGAGCCGGCGGGAGCTGACTTGCAACTGCCCCACCTGGCCGCGTGTCTCCGACAGGAGGATCAGCTGCATGCACTGCCCCGCGGTAGGTTATTTTTATGGATGCCGAAGCCCGGGGGGCGCCGGCAGGCAGGCGGAGTATAGCGTGTTCTGTCAAGCACTCGGCAACCCCGCTATCGTTGGAGATACCTCCGGCAGATCGGTGGCTTTGCGTCCCGCTCTTTCGAGCGGTTTGCCCTGTTCGAGTCCCGTCAGGATGCCGAGAATTGTGTCCTGGCTCAAGGTTTACGCCTCGGAATATTGACCCATGTCTCAGCGACCCGACCTCCGCAGCCTCGCAGAACTTTTGGAGTCCGGTCAACTCGGGCGTCTGCGGCAGGAGGCGGACCGGCGCCGGTCGCTCGCGGAGGAGATACGGGGCCGGCTGCCGGCGGCGGAAGCCTCGCACCTGGTCGGCGCTGCCGTGGCGGCGGACGGGGCCCTCGTGCTGCTGATGGACTCGCCCGCCTGGGCCGCCCGGGTCCGTTACGTCACGACCGGGTTGCCGTACGAGCGGGTTCGGGTGCGGGTGCTGCCGGAGGGCGGGGGGTAGGTGCGGCAGCGCGAAGGAGGAATCGCGGCTGGACAGCCGCTCCTACAACAGCCGCGTCTACAGGGTGGGGGTCGGCGCGAGCTGGTAGGAGATCGGCGAGTGGCCGACCTCGTCGAAGACGACCTCTTCGTATGAGTCCGGCGCCGCGATCAGCGCTCGCAGCAGCCGGTTGTTCAAGCCGTGGCCGGACTTGTACGCCGTGAACTCGCCGATCAGGCAGGCGCCGAGCAGGTAGAGATCGCCGACCGCGTCGAGCATCTTGTGGCGGACGAACTCGTCGCGGAACCGTAGCCCATCCTCGTTCAGCACGCGGTACTCGTCCATGACGATCGCGTTGTCGAGGCTGCCGCCGAGCGCCTTCTGATGTGCGCGCGAGACCTCGAGATCCTTCAGGAAGCCGAACGTGCGCGCCCGGCTGATCTCGCGCAGGAACGCGGTGGTCGAGAAATCGAGCGCCATCGACTGCCGGTGCTTGCGCAGCGCCGGATGGTCGAAATCGATCTCGAAGTCGAGCCGGAAGCCGTCGTAAGGCGCTAGCCTCGCCCACTTGTCGCCTTCCTCGACGGTCACGGGCTTGAGGACGCGGATGAAGCGCTTCGGCGCATTCTGTTCCTCGATGCCGGCCGATTGGAGCAGGAACACGAACGGCGCGGCGCTGCCGTCCATGATCGGGACCTCGGCAGCCGACAGATCGACGAACGCGTTGTCGATGCCGAGCCCCGCGAACGCGGACATCAGGTGCTCGACCGTGCCGACCTTCACGCCGTCGCGCTCGAGCGTCGTGCCGAGCATCGTCTCGGTCACCGAAAGCGCATCGGCCGGCACGTCGACCGGCTCCGGCAGATCGAGCCGGCGGAAGACGATGCCGGTATTCGCAGGCGCGGGCCGAAGGGACATATAGACCTTCGCGCCGGTGTGCAGGCCTATGCCGGTCGCCCGAATCGCGGTTTTCAGGGTGCGCTGTCGCAGCAAAACGGGGTCAACTCCCGAGGCCCTGGCTCGCAGCCTCCATGCTCATAAAGAACGCCTTCCTTGCGGGCAACGGCTACCCGGCGGCGACGGCTGCCTCGCTCGGTCTCGCGGCAGCCGCGGCATCGAAGCCGCTCCCACCCTGCGGCTCGGCCTTACGGCGGCCGCAGCGTGGAAACCGCTCTCGAGCCCCATCGCAGGGCGGCGGAGCACCGTAGCACATCACGTTTCCGGCCAGCAAGGAACCGGCCCGTACAACGCGCGCCCGGTCAGTCGGCCTGCCTGCGTAGAAACGCCGGAATATCAAGCAGATCCTCGAGACTCTCGTGCGTGGCGATCCCGTCGCCGACCGCACGCCGACGCTGCACGGCCGGCTTGTCGAGGTCGGCGTAGTTCGTCTCGCGCGGCTTGGGACGGCGTACGACCTTCATGTGCTCCGCGCCGTTGCTCACGACCCCCGCCGGCTTGCCGAGCCCGGTCGCGACCACGGTCACGCGGATCTCCTGCGACATCTCGGGATCGATCACCGTGCCGACCACGACCGTCGCGTCGTCGGAGGCGAACTGCTTCACGGTGTCGCCGACCGCCTGGAACTCGCCGATCGACAGGTCCATGCCCGCGGTCACGTTGACGAGAATGCCGTTCGCGCCCGCGAGGTTGATGTCCTCGAGCAGCGGGCTCGACACTGCGGCCTCCGCGGCGGTTCGCGCGCGATCCTCGCCGGTCGCGACACCAGAGCCCATCATCGCCATGCCCATCTCGGACATCACCGTGCGGACGTCCGCGAAGTCGACGTTGATCAGGCCCGGACGCGTGATCAGCTCCGCGATGCCTTGGACCGCGCCCTGCAGCACCTCGTTCGCCGCGCGGAACGCGTCGAGCAGCGTCGTCTGCGGGCCGAGCACGGTCAGGAGCTTCTCGTTCGGGATCGTGATCAGCGAATCGACGAACCGGCCGAGCTCCGCGATGCCCTGCTCGGCGACGCGCATCCGCTTCGCGCCTTCCATGCCGAACGGCTTCGTCACGACGGCGACCGTCAGGATGCCGAGCTCCTTCGCGAGCTGCGCGACGACCGGGGCCGCACCGGTGCCCGTGCCGCCGCCGAGGCCTGCGGTGATGAACAGCATGTCCGCGCCCTCGATGATCTCCTGGATGCGGTCGCGGTCCTCCATCGCCGCCTGGCGCCCGACGTCGGGGTTCGCGCCCGCGCCGAGGCCCTTCGTGATGTTGCAGCCGATCTGCAGCGCCGTCTTCACCTTCGCGTTGTTCAACGCCTGCGAATCCGTGTTCGCGCAAATGAAGTCGACCCCGTCGATGCCCGACCGCACCATGTGCGCGACCGCGTTGCCGCCGCCGCCCCCGATGCCGAGCACCTTGATGACCGCATTTTGTCGATAGCCATCCATCAGTTCGAACATTGCCCCGTTCTCCTTGAGCCCACGCCTATTAGAAATTGCCCTGAAACCACGCCCTCATCCGCTCGAGCGCGCTCCCGACCCCGAACCTCGCGACCGAAGCTTCCGCCTTGCCGTGCGTCCGCTGCTTGCTATAGAGAAGGAGCCCGACGCCGGTCGCATGTATCGGATTGCGAACGACGTCCGACAACCCTTCGACGTATTGCGGGATGCCCATCCGCACGGGCATGTGGAAGACCTCCTCGGCAAGCTCGATCGCGCCTTCCATCTTCGCGCTGCCGCCGGTCAGCACGATCCCCGCCGCGATCATCTCCTCGAACCCCGAGCGGCGAAGCTCTTCGCGAATCAGCTGATAGAGCTCCTCGTAGCGGGGCTCGACCACTTCCGCGAG
>CAYWGQ010000224.1:0-4996 GCA_964457725.1 uncultured Gammaproteobacteria bacterium | reverse complement strand
CGCGCGGATCACGCGCAGGGCGATCTCGCCGCGGTTCGCGATCAGAACCTTCTCGAGCATCCGGCTACTCTTCTTCGATGAGGAAGAGCGTCTGGCCGTACTCCACCGGCGTGCCGTTCTCGGCGAGCACGCTGACGATGCGGCCCGCGATGTCGGACTCGATCTGATTCATCATCTTCATCGCTTCGATGATGCAGAGCGTGTCGCCCGGCTTGACGTGGGAGCCGATCTCGACGAACGGCTTCGCGCCCGGCGCCGGCGCGAGGTACACCGTTCCGACCATCGGCGCGGTGATCTCGTGGCCGCGCGGGGCGGGCTCGGGCTCGGGTTGGGCGGCGCGCTGCGGCTCGTTCTGCACGGGCGCCGCCGGCATGGACGGGGCGGGCTGCGGCATGTAGGCGATCGGACCGCCCTGCGGGTAGCGGCTGATTCGGACCGATTCCTCGCCTTCCGAAATCTCTATCTCCGAGATGCCGGATTCCTCGAGCAACTCGATCAGCTTCTTGACCTTGCGGATGTCCATCATTGACCTCGAGCGAGCCATTTGCAGGCCGCGGCGAGCGCGAGCTCGTAGCTCGCGGCGCCGAAGCCGGTGATCGTGCCGACGGCGATGTCGGCGAAGTAGGAGCGGTGCCGGAATTCCTCCCGCGCGGCGACGTTCGACAGATGCAGCTCGACGAACGGAATCTGTACCGCGAGGAGCGCGTCGCGGAGCGCGATGCTCGTGTGAGTGAACGCGGCCGGATTGAACAGGATGAACTCGATCCCGCGCTCCGCGGCCCCGTGGATCGCCCGGATCAGCTCGTGCTCGGCGTCGCTTTGGAACGCCTCGAGCTCGTGCCCGGCGTCCTGGGCCTGCCGCTTCAGGCCCGCGACGATCTCGTCGAGCCCGGCCCGGCCGTAGACGCCGGGCTCACGCCGGCCGAGCAGGCCGAGATTCGGCCCATTTAACAGTAGTAGACGCGCCATTGCGCTCGGTCCCCGTCCCCGATTGCGGCGAGTTTACATCTATTCGCAGCAGATAGCGGCGACTTTGCGGCAAATGCGCGAGACGGGGCGCGTTCGGGCCGCACGGTGCGCCCCGTGTCGACCTGGACGGGGGGATCGTGACGGCCCTGGGCAGGGGCTACATCAGGCCGGCGAGCCGGGCTCGCGCCTGCTCGATGTCGGCCCGTCCGGCCCGGAGGTCGTCGAGGACGGCGACGACGTTGTCGAGGTGCTCTGCGTGCAGCTCGCCGGTATGGACGCCGAGCACGTAGCCGTCCGCGGACGTGAAGACGGTGAAGGGCAGCGCGTAGAACTCGCCGAGCATCGCAGCGGCTTCCCATCCTTCGGCCTGGCCGACGAGGATCGGGTAGTTGAACTGCATGTCCGCGGCGAACTGGGCGACCGGCTCGGGCCGATCGACCGCGATGCCGACGACGGTGAGCCACGAGTGCTCGGCCTGGAGATCCTTCAGCAGCGGGATCTCGCGCAGGCACGGCGCGCACCATGTCGCCCAGAAATTGATCAGCAGCGGCTGGCCGGGCCAGCTGTGGATCGATTGCCGGTTCCCGTCGAGATCGTCGAGCTCGAAATGCGGCAGGCGGTCCGGCAAGGCCACGTCCTCGGCGACCTCGCCCGTCTGGATGATCGGGGGCTCGACCGGCTCCTCGCGATCGCCGAGCACGGCCCGATAGGTGAGGTAGCCCGCGACGGCAGCCGCGCTCAGCGCGAGCGTGACGAGCGCGGGTCCGCCGGCGCCGCGCATCAGAAGCCGCTCCTAGAGTGCCGCGAGCTCGGCGACGTGCGCGGCGAACTCGGCAGCCGGAACGTAGCCGACCAGCTTGAAGTCGGGTTGCTCGGTGCCGCGAGCGTCGAAGAACGCGATCGTCGGCGGACCGTAGCTCTGGAAATACTGGAGCAGCGCTTTGTCATCGTCGTCGTTCTCGGTGACGTCGGCCCGGAGCAGGACGAACGGCTCGAGGGCGCTGATCACCGCCCGATCCGGAAAGGTGTACGCCTCCATCTCCTTGCAGGAAATACACCAATCGGCGGTGAAGTCTACCATCACCGGACGGCCGTCCGCGCGGGCTGCCGCGAGCGCGCTTTCGAGCTCGACGACGGACTCGATCGGCGTGAACCGTAGCTCGTCGGCGGGCCGGGCCGCCGCGCCGCCGACCGCCGCGAGCTCGCGCGGAATCGGCCGGAGCGGATTCTCGCCGCCGAGGGTCGCGCCGATCAAAAGCAACGCGCCGTACAGGCACGCGAGCACGCCGATGCCTTTCGCGAGCCGGCGCGTCGCCGGCGGGGATGCCGGCAGCGGCTCGAACGCGCCGAGGAAGACGCCGGTCAGGAACACGAGCAGCGCCCAGAGGAGCAGCGTGACGCTTCCCGGCAGGACGCGCTCGAGCATCCAGATCGCGACGCCGAGCAGCATCACGCCGAACCCGGCCTTCACCGTGTTCATCCACGGGCCGACCTTCGGCAGGAGCCGGCCGGCCGAAGCGCCGACGAGGAGCAGCGGCGAGCCCATCCCGATGCTGAGCGCGAACAGCGCCGCGGCGCCGCGGGTCACGTCGCCGTGCTGGCCGATGACCGCGAGCGCGCCGACGAGCGGCGGCGCGACGCACGTCGTCACGATCAGCGCGGTCAGCGCGCCCATCACGGCCGTGCCGACGTAGGTGCCCGCGCGCTGCCGGTTCGCGAGGTTCGCGATACGGGTCTGGACGACCGCGGGCATCTGCAGCTGGAACACCCCGAACATGCCGAGCGCGAGCACGCCGAAGAGCCCCGCGAAGAGCGCGATGATCCACGGCTTCTGGAACGCGGCCTGGATCTGACCGCCGGCGAGCGCGGCGAGCGCGCCGGCTCCGGTGTAGGTTGCGGCCATGCCGAGCACGTACGCGAGCGACAAAGAGAAGCCGCGGGCGGCAGACACGTTGCCGCCCTGGCCCGCGATGATGCTCGACAGGATCGGCACCATCGGCAGCACGCAGGGCGTGAACGACAGCGCGAGGCCGCCGACGTAGAAGAGCCCGAGGAGCGCCCACCACGAGCCGCCGAGGATCACCTCCGACCAGCGGTCCTGCTCGGAGACCCGCCGCGGCGCCGGGGCGGTGCCGGCCGCCGCGAACTCGCTCGCGGCGGGCAGCGTCAGAGCCATCGACTGCTCGATCGGCGGATAGCAGATGCTGCCTTCCTTGCAGCCCTGGAAGACGGCCGTCACCGTGACCGGCATCGCGTCGGGGCTCGAGCGCGCGAACGGCACGATCGCCTCGACGGAGTCGAAGAACACGCGCACGTCGCCGAAGTTGCCGTCGTAGTGCGCGACGCCGTCGGGCAGCGCCGCCGCGCCGAGCTCGATGCCGCCGTCGGCACGGAACTCGAACTTGTCGCGATAGAGGTAGTAGCCCGGCTCGATCTGCCAGGCGACCGTGAGCTCGTTCGGCCCGTCGAAGCGCGCGTTCATCACGAACGCCTGCTCCGGCGGCAGCAGGTCGTCCTGGCCGCGCGTGCCGGGCAGGATCGACCGCGTCGTCGTCGCGGCCGGCGGGCGCTCCGGGAGCGCGACGGTCGAGGTCCACGTTTGCGGCGGATAGCAAAGACCGATGTCCGCGCAGCCCTGCAGCCCGAGTGCGAGCTCGAGCTGCCGCGCGCCGGCCGGGGCCGTGTACGGCACTCGGATCTCGAAGCGGTCGCGGAAGATCACCTGCTCGCCGAACCACTCGTCGCTGTGGACTTCGCCGTCCGGGAAGCGCGGCGCGCCGAAGGTGACCCCGGCGGTCGGCGATTCGAAGCCGAACTTGTCGCGATAGAGGTAGTAGCCGTCGAGGATCGCGAACTCGAGCACGAGGTGCTCGGGCGTCGCCTCGACGGTATACGGGAACGCCTGCTGCGGCGGCAGCACGCTGCGCACCTGGGCGCCCGCGGACAGAGAGGCCGCGAGCGCGAGCACGCCGGCCGCTACGGCCGCGAACCTCGATGTTCTCCGTCGTACGCTCATGAAGCCTCGACCGAAGCTGCGATCCAACCCAGATACTCCGCCGAGCCGCCGTGCGCCGGGATCGCGAGCACCTCCGGCAGCTCGTAGCTCGAGCTCTCCTTGATCGCGCGCTCGACCTCCGGCAGCCGGCTCGCGATCGTCTTGATCACGAGCAGGCACTCGCGGCCGCGCTCGATCGCCCCTTCCCACCGGTACGTGGACACCACGCCGTCGATGCGGTTCACGCACGCCGCAAGCCGCGAGCCGACGAGCCGCTCGGCGATTCGCTCGCCTTCGGCCGCGTCCCCGCACGTCGTGAGCACGAGCACTGCCTCCGTCGTCACGGCGCTCCTTGCCGCACGCGCGGCGAGCCGGGAAAGACCGAACCGCAAGAATAGCGAGCGCACGCGAGCGCTGTCATGACGCCGCTCGCAGACCTTGCATTGGCCGGCGCCCGATCTTTATATTACTAGCACTCAACGCGACCGAGTGCTAACACTCGTCCGGTCCGATAACCCCATCAAAATCAACGCTCTAAGGGAGATCCAGCATGAAGATTCGGCCTCTGCACGATCGCGTCGTCATCCGGCGCACCGAGGAGGAGCGCACCTCGCCGGGCGGCATCGTGATTCCGGACACGGCCGCGGAGAAGCCGATTCGCGGCGAGGTCATCGCCGTCGGGAAGGGCAAGATCCTCGAGAACGGCGAGGTTCGCAAGCTCGACCTCAAGAAGGGCGACAAGGTGCTGTTCGGCAAGTATTCGGGCACCGAGGTGAAAGTGGACGGCGAGGACCTCCTCGTCATGCGCGAAGACGACGTGATGGCGGTCATCGAGGGCTGACGCGCCCGCGCTTCGAACCCGAACACAGACGATCGAACACAGGAGATAAGGAAACATGGCGACTGCGAAGGAAGTCAGATTCGCGGACGATGCACGCCAGCGCATGCTGCGCGGCGTGAACACGCTCGCGAACGCGGTCAAGGTGACGCTCGGCCCGAAGGGCCGCAACGTCGTGCTCGAGAAGAGCTTCG
>CAYWGQ010000223.1:638-4999 GCA_964457725.1 uncultured Gammaproteobacteria bacterium | reverse complement strand
AAGACCACGGCGACCAGCATGCTCGCGTGGATTCTCGACTATGCGGGGCTCGATCCGGGCTTTCTGATCGGCGGCGTGCCGGCTAACTTCCCTTTCTCGGCCCGGCTCGGGCGCTCGAAGTATTTCGTCGTCGAAGCCGACGAGTACGACACGGCCTTCTTCGACAAGCGCGCGAAGTTCGTCCACTACCGCCCACGAACGCTCGCGATCACGAACATCGAGTACGACCACGCGGACATCTACCGCGACCTCGATTCGATCCTTTGGCAGTTCCATCAGCTCCTGCGCAGCGTCCCGCGCAGCGGGCTCGTGACCGTGAACGGGCACGACCCGAACGTCGACGAGCTGATCTCCCGCGGCGTCTGGACGCCGGTCGAGACGTTCAGCGCACGCGATCGCGCGGCGACCTGGTCGGCGGAGTACGACCTGATCGGCGCGAAGTCCCGCTTCAGCGTGTACCGCCACGGCGAGAAGATCGGTCAGACCGGCTGGTCGCTCGTCGGCGCCCACAATCTCGAGAACGCGCTCGCCGCGATCAGCGCAGCCGCGCATGCCGGCGTCGGCGTCGAGCTCGCGCTCGAGGCGCTCGCGCAGTTCAAAGGGGTGAAACGGCGGCTCGAGAAGCGCGGCGTCTTCCAGGGCATCACCCTCTACGACGACTTCGCGCACCACCCGACCGCGATCGCGACGACGCTGAACGCGCTGCGCAGCCAGCAAGCCGACCGGCGGATCGTCGCCGTCGTCGAGCCGCGCTCGAACACGATGAAGATGGGCGTGCACCGCGACGCGCTCCGCAAGGCGTTCGACGAGGCCGACCGCGTCTACGTGCTCGCCTCCGAGCAGCTCAACTGGAATCCCGAGACCGCGCTTGCGGCGCTCGGCGGCAAACTTTCCGTCGATTGGAACGTCGACGACGTGCTGAATCGGCTGCTCGCCGATCTCGACACCGGCGACCAAGTCGTACTAATGTCCAACGGCAGCTTCCAAGGGTTGCCGCGGCTTTTGCAGCAGGCGCTGAAGAGCCGGGAGCTCGCCGCCGACAAGACGGCGTGACGGCGCGGTGGAGCGCCCGATCGAGCTGCCGCTGTTCCCGTTGCAGACGGTGCTCTATCCCGGCGGGCGGCTCGCCCTCAGGATCTTCGAGGCACGCTACGTCGACATGATCGGCAGGAGCTTGCGCGAGGGCGAGGGTTTCGGCGTCGTCGCGATCGCTCGCGGCTCGGAGGTCGGGGAAGCGGAGACGTACCCGGTCGGCACGCGGGCCGAGATCGTCGACTGGCAGCGGCTCGAGGACGGGCTGCTCGGGATCACCGTCGGCGGCACGACCCGGTTCCGGGTCGAGGCGCGGCGGCGCGCACCGGACGGGCTCTACTGGGGCGCCGTCGTGCCGCTCGCCGAGGAGCCGCCGCGTCCGCTGCCCGAGGCGGCGCGCGGGCTCGCCGAGCTGTTGCGGCGAGCGATGGCGCGGCTCGGCCGCGCGGACGAGGGCCGGCCCGCGGACTACGAGGACGCGCGCTGGGTCAGCTACCGGCTCGCGGAAGTGTTGCCGCTCGCGCTTGGCGACAAGCAGCGGCTGCTCGAAACGGACGATGCGCTCGCGCGGCTCGAGATGCTCGGCGCGGGCACGAGGATCGAATGAAAACGTACATGTGCCTGATCTGCGGCTTCATCTACTCCGAGGCCGACGGCATCCCGGACGAGGGCATTCCGCCCGGCACGAAGTGGGAGGACATCCCGCTGTCGTGGCGCTGCCCGGACTGCGGCTCGACCAAGGAAGACTTCGAGATGGTCGAGGTCTGAGGTCGCGCGGCCTCCCCGCCTCTTCGGTAGGAGCGGCTGTCCAGCCGCGATCTTCGACGTCCGGTACCAGTCGACGCGGCAGTCGCGGCTGGACAGCCGCTCCTACCGAAGAGGCGCGGCGGCGGGGAGGCGCTCGATCTCGAAGCCGCGGGCCGCGAGGAGCTCGATCACGCTGTCGCGGCCGACGAGGTGCAGCGCGCCGACGACGACGAGGTGCCGTCCCGGCGATGCGGCGAGCCGCTCGAGCGCGGGGATCCAGCGCGTGTTCCGCTCGGTCACGAGCGCGTCGTAAAGCCCCGGGAAGTCCTCGAACTGCGCCTCGAGCTCTGCCGCGAGCACGCCGAGCTCGCCGGCGCGCCAGGCGTCGGCGAGCTCCTCGATCGCGCTCGTCGGCTTCTCGAGCTCGTCGAGCGTCTGCTCGAGCAGCGCGCTCTGCTGCTCGTGCGGCAGCGTCGCGAACAGCGCGAGCTGCGACTCGAGCGACTCGAGCCCGACGATCGCCTTACCCGCGCGTTGCGCGTGCCGCAGCAGGTACTGCTCGAGCCCATGCTCCGTCCGGTAGCCGTGCCGCACCATGCCCTGATCGAGCAGCATGATCGCGACGAGCCACGGCTCGAAGCGCTCGAGCAGCGCGAGATCGACGCCTAGCGCCGCCGCGCGCTCGGCGAGAGCCGCGTGGCGCTCCGCGCCGAGCACGTCCGCGAGCACGGTGCCGGGCGGCAGCAGCGCCGCCCCGAGCAACGTGCGCTGTTGCGCGATCGGATCGATGTCGTCGAGATCGAGCTCCATCACGATCGTGTCGGCGCCGTCGATCAGCGACTCGATCGGCGCCGGCAACGGGTAGTCGCTCGCGCGCAAATAGTGCATCGAGCCGAGGAGCCACAGCTCCTCGCCGGACGGGGCGGTCGCACGCCAGGCGGCCGGGTCGGCATTCGCGCCCGCGGCGGTGAGCGCCGCGGCGAGCCAGAGCGCGAGCCGGCGGATCATCCCGCAGCCGCCGCGCGGCCCTCCTCGTCGAGCCACTCGATGTCGGAGACGATGCCGCCGCCGGGCTCGAGCGTGAGCCAGCGCATACCGGGCGGCCGGCTGTCGAGCGCGAAGAACTCGCTCGCCGGCAGGAACTGCGCGCAGGTCGACGGCGTGCTCAAGTAGCGCACGCCGCGGCGCTCGCGATCGGAGGCCTGGTGAACGTGGCCCCAGAGCACGCAACGGACCTGCGGGTGGCGGTCGACGATCTCGAGGAACGCCGCCGCGTCGCGCAGGCCGACGCCGTCGAGCCACGCGCTGCCCATCGGCAGGGGCTGATGATGCATGCAGAGGAGGACGTACCGGCCGGCGCACCTCGCGAGCGAGTCCTCGAGCGCGCGGAGGCGCAGCGGACCCAAGCCGCCCGCGTCCTCGCCCGCGAGGTAAGTGTCGAGCAGCACGATCGTCCAGTCGCCCGCATGGTGCTGTCCGCCGACCTGGAACGGCGGCCGGCCGAGGACCTCCGCCATCAGCCGCGGGTCGTCGTGGTTGCCTGGGATGCAGAGCACGGGAACGCCGAACGCCGCGAGCGTGTCGCGGAAGCGCTCGTAGCCCGCGCGGCTTTCGTCCTGGACGATGTCGCCGCTCGCGATGATCGCGTCCGGCGGCCAGCGCCGGTCGCGGCGCGCGCGCTCGAGCACGGCGCAGAACGTCTCGTACGTGGTGACACCGCGCATCCGGCCATCGGCCGCCGCGTGCAGGTGCGTGTCGCTGATCTGCAGCACGACGATCGGCCGCGCAGGCGCGTGCGGAGATTGTCTGTTGAGCATGGGCGGATGCGGAGCGGGTGCGAACCGTGGCGAGCAAGCTCGATTCGTCCCGATCATACTGAAAACTCGGTGCCGCCAGCGTGCCTGGCTCACAGATGGAGGGCCCGGGGCGCTCGGTTGCGTGACCCGCGGGCGGTGGGCGACAATCGTCGTCGGCCTTACCCCTTCACGCCCCTAAGCACAAGCTCCAGATGGCATCCAGCGGACAGAACGTTGCCGCACGGCCGTCGCGTCGCCGCCTTGCAAACGCGATCCGCGCGTTGGCGATGGACGCGGTCGAGGCCGCGAATTCCGGCCACCCCGGCATGCCGATGGGCATGGCGGACATCGCCGAGGTGCTCTGGAACGATTACCTGCGCTTCAATCCCGGCAACCCGCACTGGCCGGAGCGCGACCGGTTCGTGCTGTCGAACGGCCACGGGTCGATGCTGCTCTACGCGCTCGCGCACTTGACCGGCTACCCGCTCGGAATCGACGAGATCCGCCGCTTCCGCCAGCTCGGCTCCCGCACGGCCGGGCACCCCGAGCGCGAGGTCGAGATCGGCATCGAGACGACGACCGGCCCGCTCGGTCAAGGGCTCGCGAACGCGGTCGGCATGGCGCTCGCCGAGAAGGTGCTCGCGGCCACGTTCAATCGCGACGACGCGGAGATCGTCGACCACTACACGTACGTGTTCGTCGGCGACGGCTGCCTGATGGAAGGCATCTCGCACGAGGCCTGCTCGCTCGCGGGGACGCTCGGGCTCGGCAAGCTGATCGCGTTCT
>CAYWGQ010000223.1:0-628 GCA_964457725.1 uncultured Gammaproteobacteria bacterium | reverse complement strand
GGCATCTCGATCGACGGCTCGACGCAAGGCTGGTTCACGGACGACACGCCGCGGCGGTTCGAGGCGTACGGCTGGCACGTCGTGTCGAACGTCGACGGCCACGATCCGGACGCGGTCCGCGCGGCGATCGAGGCGGCCCGCGCGGAGCGCTCGAAGCCGTCCCTGATCTGCTGCAAGACGATCATCGGCTACGGCGCGCCGAACGTTCAGGGTACCGAGGCGACGCACGGCGCCGCGCTCGGCGCGGCCGAGGTCGCCGCGGCCCGCGAAGCGTTGGGCTGGGAGCTGCCGCCGTTCGAGGTGCCGGACGACGTCCGGCGGGCGTGGGACGCGCGCGAGCGAGGCGAACGGCTCGAGGCCGAGTGGCGCGAGCGGCTCGCCGCGTATCGGGGGCGCTACCCGGAGCTCGCTGCCGAGTACGAGCGCCGCATGCGCGGCGAGCTGCCGGCCGGCTGGGCCGAGCAGGCCGCCGCGGCGATCGAGCAGATCGCGGCCGGCGCGAAGCCGATGGCGACCCGCAAGGCGTCGCAGGTCGCCCTCGACGCGCTCGGCGCGGCGCTGCCCGAGCTGATCGGCGGCTCGGCGGACCTGACCGGATCGAACAACACGCTCCACAAGCGCTCGTTGC
>CAYWGQ010000222.1:0-5035 GCA_964457725.1 uncultured Gammaproteobacteria bacterium | reverse complement strand
CGGTCGCGTTGTTCAAGATGTTCGCGGTCTCGTTCCTCTCGCCCATGAAGGTCGAGCGGCCGCCGGTCAGGTCGTCGCCGGCGCCGATGCGGGTGAAGATCCGGTCGATCGGGCCGATCTCCGCGTCCTCGGCCGGGACGAAGCTGCCGATGTGCGCGAGGATCACGATCAGCGCCGTCTGCCGCATGAACGTCGATTTCCCGCCCATGTTCGGGCCGGTGATGATCAGCATCTTGCGCTCGGGTCCGAGCTCGAGATCGTTCGGCACGAACGGCGCGGAGCTCGAGCGCTCGACGCCGAGGTGCCGGCCCGCCCGGTAGCGCAGGCGCGGCTCGGCGACGAGCCGCGGGCGCGCGAGCCCGAGGGCGCCGGCGCGCTCGCCGAGATTCACGAGCGCATCGATCTCGGCGACGCTCGCGGCGGTCCGCTGCAGCGCCGGCAGCGTCGCGTTCAGCTTGTCGAGCAGCTCGTCGTAGAGCTGCTTCTCGCGCGCGAGCGCGCGATCACGCGCGGAGAGCACCTTATCCTCGAACGCCTTCAGCTCCGGCGTGATGAAGCGCTCGGCGCCCTTCAACGTCTGGCGGCGAACGTAGTCCGCCGGCGCGTTGCGCGCCTGCGCCTTGCTGATTTCGATGTAGAAGCCGTGCACGCGGTTGTAGCCGACCTTCAGGTTCTGCAGGCCCGTCCGCACGCGCTCGCGCGTCTCGAGCTCGGTCAAGAACCGGCTCGCGTCGGTCGCGATCGTCCGCAGCTCGTCGAGCTCGGCGTCGTAGCCCGGCGCGATCACGTCGCCGTCGCGGAGCAGCACCGGCGGCGATTCGACGATCGCGGCGGCGAGGAGCGCGTGCTCCGCGGAGTGCTCCGCCGCGTCGCTTGCGAGCTCGGCGAGCCGCGCCGCGGGCACCGCGCCGAGCAGGCGCTTCAGCTCCGGCACGCGCGCGAGCCCGTCGCGCAGCAGCGCGAGATCGCGCGGCCGCGCGGAACGGAGCGCGACGCGCGTCAGCACCCGCTCGAGATCGCCGATCTCGCGCAGGCACGCCTGCAAGCCGTCGTGCGCGCGCGTCTCCGCGACCGCGCCGACCGCGTCGAGCCGCCGCTCGAGCTCCGCACGGTCGCGGATCGGCCGATTGAGCCAACGGCGGAGCAGGCGGCTGCCCATCGGTGTCGCGCAATTGTCGAGCAGGGCCGCGAGCGTGAACTCGGAGCGCTCGCCGAGGCTCGTCTCGATCTCGAGGTTGCGGCGCGTCTGCGCGTCCATCGCGAGCGCCTCGTCGCGCCGCTCGCGCGTCAGCGAGCGAATGTGCGGCAGCTCGCCGCGCTGCGTGTCCTTGACGTACTGCATCAGGCAGCCGGCCGCGCCGACGGCCGCGGGCACGTTCTCGGCATCGAAGCCGCGCAGATCCTGCGTGCCGAGCTGCGCGCAGAGGAGCCGCTTGCCGGTGTCGGGGTCGAAGTGCCACGGCGGGCGCTCCCGCACGCCGTTGCCGCTCGGCAGCCACGCCGGGCGCTCCTCTGCCTCCGGCACGAGCAGCTCCGCCGGCCGCAACCGCTCGAGCTCCGCGGCGAGCGCCTCCGGGCCATCGAGCTCGGTCAGCGAGAAACGGCCCGCCGCGAGATCGAGCCACGCGAGCCCGATCGCGCCGTTCGCTTTGCCGCGCGCGGGAGCGGCCGAGACGGCGGCGATCAGCCGCGTCTCCTTCGCGTCGAGCAGCGCGGCATCGGTCAGCGTGCCCGGCGTGATCACGCGCACGACCTCCCGCGCCATCGGCCCGCGGCCGGTCGGATCGCCGACCTGCTCGCAGATCGCGATCGACTCGCCGAGCCGCACGAGGCGCGCGAGGTAGGTCTCCGCGGAGTGCCACGGGACGCCGGCCATCGGGATCGGCTCGCCGGCGGACTGGCCGCGCTTCGTCAGCGCGATGTCGAGCAGCTTCGAGATGCGGCGCGCATCGTCGTAGAAGAGCTCGTAGAAGTCGCCCATCCGGTAGAACAGCAGCGTGTCCGGGTACTGCGCCTTCAGCGCCAAGTACTGCTGCATCACTGGAGTGTGGGCGCTCGTCATCGTCTCGGACCGGCTGCAAGTCGGCCGTATTGTAGTGGCACCGCGCCGCGACTTCTTTTGACGTCTGCGCTGGCAACGACTCCCGCCGGTGGTCGCGTGCGCCGCCATCCCGTGAGGTAGGAGCGGCTGTCAGCCGCGACCACCGCGACGCCGGACGAAGCCGCAGTCGCGGCTAGACAGCCGCTCCTACGGGAAGACCGCGCTCTTCGAGCGTAACGCGCTGCGGCAGGGTCGTTCCGTGCGCGCAACGCCCGAAGACGCGCGGAGGCCGCTCGCGCCGGGAAGGTATGATCGGCGGATGCGGGTCGTGCACGTCGAATCCGGGCGGTGGCTGTACGGCGGCGGCGCGCAGGTGCGCGATCTCGTCGCCGGCCTGCAGGCCGCGGGCGTCGACAACGTGCTCGTCTGCGCCGAGGGCGGGCGCCTCGCGGCGCTGCCGGCGGCCGCGCTCGGCGGCGCGCGCAGCGTGCCGCTGCCGATGCGCGGCGACCTCGATCTCGCGCTCGCCGCGCGCGTGCGCCGCGCGCTCGCCGAGCTCGCGCCCGATCTCGTCCACGTGCACTCGCGCCGCGGCGCCGAGCTCGCGGGCGGCATCGCCGCGGCCGCCGCGGGCGTCCCCGCGGTGCTCACCCGCCGCGTGCAGTCGCGCGAGCCCGCGGCCTGGCTCAGGCTCAAATGCCGCCCGTACCGCGCGGTCGTCGCGATCTCGAGCGCGGTCGAGGCCGAGCTCGCGCGCGCAGGCGTAGCGCCCGAGCGGATCGTGCGGATACCGAGCGCGGTCGACACCGAGCGCTTCCGGCCGGACCCCGACGCGCGGTCGCGGCTCCTCGAGGTCGCGCGCGCGCCGGCCGACGCGTTGCTGGTCGGCGTCGTCGCGCAGCTGATCGAGCGGAAGGGTCACGCGGCGCTCTTCGCGTGCCTGCCGGAGCTCGCGCGCCGCGAGCCGCGCGTGCGCGTCTTGTGCTTCGGCCAGGGCCCGCTCGCCGCGCGGCTCGAGGCCGCCGCGCAAGCGAGCGGCGAGGGCGCGCGCGTCGCGTGGCTCGGCTTGCGCGACGACCTGCCCGCGCTCTTGCCGGGGCTCGACCTGCTCGTCCATCCTGCCGAGCGCGAGGGCTTGGGCGTCGCTGTGCTCGAGGCGATGAGCGCCGGCGTCGCCGTCGTCGCATGCGCGGCGGGCGGCGTCGTCGACGCGATCGAGGACGGCGTCGACGGCGTGCTCGTGCCGCCCGGTGACCGCGACGCGCTCGGCCGGGCGCTCGCGCGGACGCTCGCGGATCGAGAATTGCGGGCGCGGCTCGGCCGCGCCGCGCGGTCGACGGCCGAGCGGCGCTTCTCGGCGGCCGCGCTCGCCGCGCGGCACGTCGAGCTCTACGAGCGGATGCTGGAACGACGATCGATCGGGAGACTGACTCATGGGCGTGCCGTCTGACTCCGCACTCGAGGCGCTCGCGCGCCGGCTCGGCCGCGCGCTTCAGGTGAAGGGCTGGCGCCTGGCGACGGCGGAATCGTGCACCGGCGGCTGGGTCGGCAAGGTGATGACCGACGTGGCCGGCAGCTCGCAGTGGTACGACGGCGGCGTAGTGAGCTACGCGAACGCAGCGAAGGAACGTCTGCTCGACGTGCCCGCCGCGCTGCTCGCGGAGCACGGTGCGGTCTCGGAGCCCGTCGCGGCCGCGATGGCGGAAGGCGTGCGCGGCCGGCTCGGCACGGAGCTCGCGGTCGCGATCAGCGGCGTCGCGGGGCCCGGCGGCGGCACGCCGGACAAGCCGGTCGGCACCGTGTGCTTCGCCTGGGCGTCGGCCGCCGGCACGGAGACCGAGCAACGGCATTTCCCCGGCAACCGCGACGAGGTGCGGCGGGCGAGCGCGGCATACGCGCTCGAGGGCCTGCTCGCGCGCGTCTGGACGAATGACGCCGAATGACGATCCGGCACGCCGGCGGCGCGTGTTCTTCGCGCTCTGGCCGGACGAGGCCGTCCGCACGGCGCTCGTCCGTGCGACGCGGCGCGCGGTGCGCCGGGCGGGCGGGAAGCCGACGCCGGCGGAGAAACTGCACGTCACGGTCGCGTTCCTGGGCTCCGTCGAGCCGGACGCGCTCGCGCGCGTGCTCGAGGTGCCGCCGATCGCGGTCGGGCCGTTCCCGCTCGTGCTCGACACGCTCGGCTCGTCCGGGCGCACGCGCATCCTCTGGCTCACGTGCCGGCACGTCCCGCCCGCGCTCGCGGCGCTCGAGACGACGCTCTGGGAGCGGCTCGAGGCCGAGGGCTTCGAGCGCGAGCGGCGGCTCTTTCGCCCGCACGTGACGCTCGCGCGCGGCGCCCGCGCGCTCGCCGACCCCGTGGAGCCCGTCGAATGGCCGGTGACCGAGCTCGCGCTCGTCGAGTCGCTGCCGGACCGCAACGGCACGCGCTACGAGGTCCTCGAGCGCTGGGCGCTGTAGCCCGAGCGGAAACGGCGCGAAACTCCGCGTCTCGCGGGAAAAAACGGCGCTGCGGCACCGGTCGTTCTGTGGAATAATTCGAGCGCATTTCCGCTCGGCCCACACGGCCGAATCCACCCCCACGAACGCACGGACACCGGATGGACGACAATCGCAAGAAGGCGCTCGCCGCGGCGCTCGGACAGATC
Organism: uncultured Gammaproteobacteria bacterium; assembly: GCA_964457725.1. Lineage (GTDB taxonomy): Bacteria > Pseudomonadota > Gammaproteobacteria > Steroidobacterales > Rariloculaceae > FEN-1219. Next base: position 346 of record CAYWGQ010000222.1, on the reverse strand, counting down.
GAGAAGCAGTTCGGCAAGGGCTCGGTGATGCGCTTGGGCGACGCGATCGCGACGCGCGACGTCGACGTGATCTCGACCGGCTCGCTCGGGCTCGACATCGCGCTCGGCGTCGGCGGGCTGCCGCGCGGCCGCATCGTCGAGATCTACGGGCCCGAGTCCTCGGGCAAGACGACGCTGACGCTGCAGGTCGTCGCGGCCGCGCAGCGGCTCGGCGGCACCGCTGCGTTCGTCGACGCGGAGCACGCGCTCGATCCCGTCTACGCGCAGAAGGTCGGCGTGAACGTCGAGGATCTGTTGATCTCGCAGCCGGACACCGGCGAGCAGGCGCTCGAGATCACCGACATGC
>CAYWGQ010000221.1:0-5041 GCA_964457725.1 uncultured Gammaproteobacteria bacterium | reverse complement strand
GAGGATCACGACGTGCTCGCCGTCGCGGATCACCGTGTCCGTTTGCTTGTAGGGCTCGATCCGCGAAGTGACGCCGCAAGCGGCGAGGAAGGGCAGGGTGAGGAGCCCCGCCACGAGCGCGCGTCCGGCCGCTCTAGTTCGGGCGCGACTCGGCGAATGACCCAGCTGCATTGCGTCGTTCCTCCAGCCAATAGCTCACGTCCGGTTGGCTCGCAAACTTCGTGGAGATGGTCGCGCCGACCTCGCGCATCGCGACGATCGCTGCGCGCCGCACGGCGAGCTCGCGCTTACCCACGAGCTCCGCCTTGCCGTAGCCGCTGACCGGCCACTCCGTGACGAGCTTACCGTCCGGCTCGTACAGCGCGATGTTGTACTGCATCCAGACCTCGACGAACTGGTCGCGCTGCCCGATCGGCACGTCGAACTCGAACTTCGCGAGCGTCGGGTGGAGCACGCCGTCGAGTCCCGCATGCTCGGGTCCGAGCGGCACCGCCGGAACCGTTTGCGTCTCGAGGAACATCGAGGCGAACAACGGCTCGAGCAAGGCGACGTTCGCGTCCCCGAGGTCGATCGTCCAGGTCGACTGCTGCGGGATCGCCTCGGCGTAGATGTAGTTATAGAGCTCCTCGTCGAGGATCACGCCCATGCTGACGGGCAGCGGCTCGATCAGCGGCGTCGGGAACTCCGACTGGACGACCACGGAGGAGGAGCAGGCGCCGAGCAGCCAAGCGGCCCCGGCTACCGGCAGCGCCAGCGTTTTCGGTGAAACCAGGCGAATCTGCATTGCGGTGATTCTAGTCCGAGCTACACCCAGGAGCGTAGCAGCCGCTCGGGGAAACGTTAACATCGAACGGCTCCCGGCCAAAGGCCCGGCGGGTCGGCGAGCGGCGCCTGTGACGCCGTCGGTCGCGGCCTCCCGGGGGGCCCGCTACCTTGGCGGCTCCAGGTTCGTGTTTTTCGGAGCACTTTCATGATCAAGCGGACCTCGCTATGCGTCGCTCTCTTGGCCGCTCACTCCGCCGCGCTCGCCGAGGGCGAGCACGCGATCGCCGCCCGGGCCGGCGCCCTCGGCCTCGGCATCGAGTACACGTACCGGGCGACGGAGCGGATCTCCGTGCGCGCCGGGCTGAACGGCGCCGAGTACGGCTTCGACGCGGAGGAGTCCGGCATCGAGTACGACTTCGATCTCGTCTGGGACTCGTTCTCGGTCGCGGTCGACGTGCACCCGACGAAAGGCCCGTTCCGGCTGACCGCCGGCGTGCTTCGGAACGACAACCGGCTCGAGGCGGTGAGCCGCGCCGCGACCAGCATCACCATCGGCAACGAAACCTACCTGCCCGAGGAGATCGGTACCCTGTCCGGCCGCATCGGCTTCGACGACACGGCGCCGTTCGCGGGGCTCGGTTGGGACTGGTCCCGAAACAAGCGCCGCTTCGGCGTGTCCTTCGACATCGGCGTCGTCGATCAGGGTAAGCCGTCGGTCATGCTCGCCGCCGACGGGCCGATCCTGAGCGACCCGATGTTCGCGGACGAGGTCGCCGAGAACCTCGAGGCCGAACGCCGCGAGCTCGCGGACGAGCTCGACGACCTTGATTTGATGCCTTACGCGTCGATTGGTTTCGTGATCCGGTTCTGACGGAGCAGGGCGGCCGGCTTCCGGCCGCCCATGCGTCAGGGGATCGGGAGCGCCCAGCCGCCGTGCCGCTCCCGGCCGGCGAACAGCGTCACGTCGATCCGCCGGTTCAGCGCCCGGTTCTCCGGCGTGTCGTTCGGCGCCCGCGGCTGCGTGTCGGCGTGACCGCTGACCGCGAGCCGCTCCGGCGCAATGCCGGCGGCGAGAAGCTCGTGTGCGACCGACGCGCCCCGCGCAGCGGACAGATCCCAGTTCGAGCGGAACTGGCTGTTCGAGATCGGCACGTTGTCCGTGTGCCCGGAGACCGCGATCGCGCCCTCCATCGACGCGAGCAAGGTCCCGATCTTCTCGAGCGTCGGGCGGAACGCCGGGTCGAGCTCCGCGCGGCCCGAGGCGAAGGAGTTCTGCTCGAGGATCCGCACGACGACGTTCGCGCTCTCGAGCCGCACCTCGACGGTGCCGGCCTCGATCTCGGCGCGAAGCCCCGCGCGGAGTTGCCGCGCTCGCTCCGCCGCCTCGCGCTCGAGCCGCTCGAGCTCGCGGAGCCGCTGCTCGCGCAGCACGTCGTCGTAACGGGGGCCGGCGTCGAGCGTGTTCAGGTTCGAGCTCGTCGTGAACTGGCGGATCTCGTTCAGCATCGTCGGCTGCGGTACCGCCGGGCTGAATTCCTGCGCGATCATGCTCGTGCCCTTGGGCATGCTCCGCGCATCGATATCGGTCTGCACGCCGAACGCGTTCTGCAGCGAGCCGGCGAGCTGCTTGAACTTCGCGACGTCCATCTCCGAGAAAGAGAGGAGCAGCACGAAGAAGCACATCAAGAGCGTCATCAGGTCGGCGAAGGTCATGACCCACCCGGGTAGCCCGGCTGGGACGTCCGCCTCTTCCTCGGGCGTTCCGTACATCTCGCCCCGCGCCCTATGCGGCCGCGGCCTCCTCCGCGCGGCGGGACTTCGGCAGGTAGTTCTTCAGCACGTCTTGCACGACGCGCGGATTCTGCCCGGCCTGGATCGCCATCACCGCGTCGATGATCAGCGACTTCGCGAGCCGCTCCTCGGCGCTGCGCAGCTGGAGCTTGTCGGCGATCGGGATGGCGAACATGTTCGCGACGATCGCGCCGTAGAGCGTCGTCAGCAGCGCGACGGCCATCGCGGGGCCGATCTTCTTCGGGTCGTCCATCGAGCCGAGCATCTGCACCAAGCCGATCAGCGTGCCGATCATGCCCATCGCGGGCGCGACGTCGCCGACGGCCTTGAAGATCGCCTGGCCCTCGCGGTGGCGCTTCAGCGTGAGGTCGAGATCCTTGCCGAGAATGGCCTTGACGACCTCTGGATCGTGGCCGTCGACGACGAGGTTGACCGCCTTGCGGAAGAACTCGTCCGGCACGTCCGCATCCTCGAGCGCGAGCAGCCCGTTCGTCCGCGCATGGGTCGCGAGCTCGACGGATTTCTCGATCAGAACCTCGGCGTCCGGAACCTTGTGCGTGAAGGCATTGAACGCGATCCGCGTCGCCTTCAGGAACTGCGCGAGGCTGAACTTCACGAGCGTGACGAGCAGCGTGCCCGCGAACACGATCAGGATCGACGGCGTATCGATGTACGACGCCGGCGCGCCGCTCATGGCGATCGCGGTGCCGATCGTCACCGCTGCGCCGATCAGCCCGATCAGAGTTGCCAAATCCACGGAAGCGTTCCCTCGCTGTTGACAGTCCCCGTTGCCGGTCGCGGCTGCCCGGCCGGGGGCTCGGCCGCGAAGGCATCGCAACGCTATATCGGCCGGAAGGGCCGAAACCTTTAAGCCGCGACGGCGCCGTGCTTATGTCAAGCCGAGTGCCGTCGACCGGCGTGCTAAGCTTGCGGCGAGCGCGCACCGCCCGCGGCCGTCGCGGGCCGGGTAGCGGTTGAGGAGGGCGACGGTGTTCTCGAGGTTGGCATCGATCGGGTTGCTGCTGGTCGCCGCGGGCGCCGCGAACGCGCAAGACGTCGCCTATCGGCTCGATCCGACCGCCTCCGACGTCCACTGGCGCGTGTACTCGGCCGGCGCGTTCGCCCGCTTGGGGCACAACCACGTGATCTCGGCCGGTGCGCTGTCCGGCAGCGGGCAGGCTTCGCCCGCCGACGGCACGATTCGCTTCGAGATCGAGATCCCGGTCGAGGAGCTCGTCGTCGACGATCCGGAGCTCCGCGCCCGCTACGGCGACTCGTTCTCGAGCGAGCCGTCCGCCGACGACATCGCCGGAACGCGGCGGAACATGCTCGGCGACGCCGTGCTCGCGGCCGAGGAGCACAAGATCATCCGGATCGCCGGCACGGGCCCGCTGCGCGACGGCGACGTCATGCTCGAGCTGACCGTGCAGCTGGTCGGCCGCACGGTCCCGCTCGAGGTGCCTGCGAGGCTCACGGTCGGCGAGCAGGCGATCGAAGCGGAGGGAGCGTTCGAGCTGACGCACGGCGCCCTCGGGCTGAAGCCGTTCAGCGTGATGATGGGGGCGCTCCAGGTCGCCGACCGGATGGATTTCACCTACCGCATCCGTGCGGCCGCGGAAGGCGGCCGCAGCCTTCCGTGACCGCCGCCGGCCCGGCCGGAGGATCGGGAACTGCGGCCTTGCAAACGGCTCAAAGGGTCATAGACTGATTGCCATTCCGGGGGCGACCTGGCTTCGACGTGGGTCGCGAAACCGGCGGTGCATGCCGAGGTGCAGACACCTCGTAAAACCTCTGCAAAGCATTAGTTGCCAACGACGACAACTACGCACTAGCCGCCTAAACACCGGTTCGGTGCCGTCTGACTGGAGCCGTGCTTGTGCGTCCAGCGTCCTTCGGGACATTCAGGCGTCGCATCTCACAAGCTCGCGATGAGGCACGTCCGGGGCCGAGTCGCTAAACACCAAACCGGAATCGCCGTCGAGAGAGCCCTGTCCGTCGGGCTGCTCGGCGGCTAAAACGAAAGACGGAATACGCATGTAGATCTGTCGGCAGAGGGCTTGCGGACGCGGGTTCGATTCCCGCCGCCTCCACCACCTTTCTGGCAGCACGGGCTCGACCGAGCCCGGGCTCGGTTGCGGTTCCGGGGCGAGAGGCCCAGGAACCGTCTCGTCTTCTCGCGCTCAGGCGCGCAGGCGCGTGCGCATGACTCGTGCCTTGTCGCGCGCCCAGTCCCGGTCCTTCTCGGTCGCGCGCTTGTCGTGCTGCTTCTTGCCCTTCGCGAGGCCGATAGCGAGCTTCGCGCGGCGCTTGCTCCAGTAGAGCTCGAGCGCGACCAGCGTGTAGCCCTTCCGCTCGACGAGGCCCGTCAGCCGATCGATCTCCTTGCGGTGCAGCAGCAGTCGGCGGGTTCGAGTCGGATCGGGCTCGATATGGGTCGAGGCCGTCGGCAGCGGGGTGATGTGCGCGCCGAGCAGCCAAGCCTCGC
>CAYWGQ010000220.1:0-5048 GCA_964457725.1 uncultured Gammaproteobacteria bacterium | reverse complement strand
GCCTATCGAGATGAAGTCGACGCCGGTCGCGGCGATCGCCGCGAGCGTCGGCAGCTCGACGCCGCCCGAGGCCTCGAGCTCCTTCCGCGGTCCCGGGTGCGCGTCCCGGGCCGCGACCGCGGCCTGCATGTCCGGCAGCGTGAAGTCGTCGAGCATGATGCGCTCCGCATCGGTCGCGAGGGCCTCGCGGAGCTCGTCGAGGGTCTCGACCTCGACCTCGATCGGGAGGGTCGGGTTCAGTCGCCGCGCCTCACGGACGGCGGCGGTGATTCCGCCCGCGGCGGCGATGTGGTTCTCCTTGATCAGCACGCCGTCGTAGAGCCCGAGCCGGTGATTCGTGCCGCCGCCGCAGCGGACGGCATACTTCTGCGCGAGCCGTAAGCCGGGCAGCGTCTTGCGCGTGTCGAGCACCCGGCAGCCGGTGCCGGCGAGCGCATCGGCGTAGCGCCGCGCGGCGGTCGCGGTGCCGGAGAGCGTCTGGAGGAAGTTCAGGGCCGTGCGCTCGCCGGTCAGGAGTCCGCGGGCGGGGCCGTCGAGCTCGCAGACGGTCGTGCCGCTCGCGAGCTGCTCGCCGTCCGCATGCCGCCAGCGCACCGTGACCGCGGGGTCGATCTGGCGGAACACCTCGTCGAACCACGCCGTGCCGCAGAGCGTCGCGTCCTCCTTCAGCAGCACCTCGGCCCGCGCCCGCGCGTCCGGGTCGAGGAGCGCCGCGGTCACGTCGCCGCTGCCGACGTCCTCCTCGATCGCGCGGCGGACGGTCGCGGCGACGTCGTGCGGCAGCTCGGGACGATGGCTCACTGTGTCGGCTCGAAAAAAAAGACCCGGAGGGTGATTCCCTCCGGGTCGTCCGTTGCAAGGAGCGGGCCGGGCCTCGTCGGGCCTCTAGATGACGAACCCGCCATGACCGAAGGCGACCATGCTCATCAGCATCGGAATGGAGAGCAGCGTATTCGTCCGCGAGGCGAGGAACGCGACGCGGCGCGCCTTCGCGATCTGCTCCGCCGTCGCCTCGACGAGGCCGAGCACCTTCTTCTGGTTCGGCCAGATCAGCACCCACACGTTGAACAGCATGATCGTGCCGAGCCACGCGCCGACACCGATCAGCGCCGCCCCCGGCGCGCCGTCGTTCAGGCCGAGCAGGAAGGCGTCCAGGAACAGCCCGCGGTGCGCCAGGTACGCGGCCCCGGACAGCCACGTGACGACCGCGCCCCAGCGGAACCAGGCGAGGGCGCGCGGCGCGACGTACTTCGAGATACCGGCGCCGCCGGGGCCGCCCTGGTCGGCCGCGGCGGCAGCGAGCGCGGGCACCTGGACGAAATTGAAGTAATACAGCATGCCGATCCAGACGATGCCGGCGAAGACGTGGATCCAGACGATGAAGGTATCCACGTTGAAACTGACGCCCATGTACACCAGTCCAATCACGAACGCGAGCACCACGCCGGCGATGATCGTGCCGTTGATGGAGTTCAGTGGATTCATGCCTTCTCCCTTATCGAGGGGCTTGTTGTTGGTTTTTGCAAGGCTTGCCCGCGCCTTGCGAGTCTAGAAGAATAGGTGGAAGTACGGCGCAGTTCAATTGCGGCGCGGCAGCCGCGGACGCGGGAGGCGCTCCCGGAGGAAAGCAAATGGACGTCAACGAACGGATCAAGAAGCAGCTGGAGTCCTATCCGGTGCTGCTCTACATGAAGGGAACCCCCGACTTCCCGCAGTGCGGATTCTCGGCGCGCACGGTCGGCGTGCTCCGCGAGATCGGTGCGAAATTCGCATACGTGAACATCTTCGAGGACCCGGAGATTCGCGAGGGATTGAAGACGTACTCGAACTGGCCGACGTTCCCGCAGCTCTACGTGAACGGCGAGCTGATCGGCGGCTGCGACATCACGGTCGAGCTCTACGAATCGGGAGAGCTGAAGCAGATTCTCGAAGGCGCCGGCGCGCTCGAGAGCGCCTGACGGAAGACGCATGTAGGAGCGAGCGGCTGTCCCGCCGCGACTGCGACCGCGCCGGCCGATCGCGGCTGGACAGCCGCTCCTACTCGCGGCGGCCGAAGACGGGGCGGAAGCGGTTGACGATCGTACAGAACAGCTTCGCGGTCATCTCCGCGTCGTAGAGCGAGGAGTGCGCGCGGTCCTCCTGCCACTCGAAGCCTGCCGCCGCGACCGCCCGCCCGAGCACCGTCTGCCCGTAGGCGACGCCCGCGAGCGTCACCGTGTCGAAGCTCGAGAATGGGTGGAACGGATTGCGTTTCACCTTCGCGCGCTCGACGGCCGCGTTCAGGAACTGCAAGTCGAAAAAGGCATTGTGACCGACCAGGATCGCGCGGTTGCAGCTCTGCGCACGCACTTCCTTGCGCACCTCGCCGAACAGCCGCTTCAGCGCTTCGCCCTCGTCGAGCGCCGGACGCAGCGGATGGAACGGATCGATTCCGGTGATCTGCAGCGAGGCAGGCTCGAGGTTCGCCCCCGGGAACGGCTTGACGAGATAGCGCCGGCTCTCGCCGGGCTCGAGATCGCCGTCCGCGTTCATCTTCAGCATCACGGAGGAGATCTCGAGCAGCGCGTCCGTCGCCGGGTTGAATCCGCCGGTCTCGACGTCGATCACGACGGGCAGGAAGCCGCGAAAGCGGTTCGCGATCGCGTGCTCGGCCGGCGTGACGGGCTCGAGGTCTTCGACGTCCTGCTCGCTCACGCCTGAAGCTTCTTCAAGAGGTCTTCCGGCCCGTCGCTCTGCCCGTGCAACAGCTCGAGCAGGAACCGCACGCCGAAGCCCGTGATCTCGGTGGGCACGTGCGCGAGGCCGCCTTTGTGCTGGCTGGAGCTCAAGTCGACGTGCAGCCACGGGATCTCGCTCGGCACGAAACGGCTCAAGAAGCGTGCCGCGAGGATGTGGTCGCCCTGACTGTCGACCGCGCATTGCTTCACGTCTGCGACGTCGCTCTGCAGCGCCTCATCGAAGTCCGCATCGAACGGGAACGGCCACACGCGCTCGCCGCTCGCGGCGCCGGCGGCACGGGCGAGCTCGTTTGCGGCGAACCGGTTGCTGAAGACACCGGCGTAGCGCTCCGTGAGCGCGGACACGCAGCTGCCGGTCAGCGTCGCGAAGTCGATGATCAGCGCGGGCTGCTCGTCGGCCGCGAGAGCGAGCGTGTCGGCGAGCACCATGCGGCCTTCGGCATCGGTGTGGATCACCTGAATCGTCGTGCCGTTCGCCGCTCGCACGACGTCCTGCGGCTTATAGGCCGTTGCGGACGTGCGGTTCTCGGTGATCGCGAGCCACGCGTCGATCGGGTAGGGCACGCGAAGCTCGGCGAGCGCGGCGAGCGCGCCGAGCGCGACGGCACTGCCCTGCATGTCGGTGTGCATGTCGAGCATGCCTTTGAAGGTCTTCAGGTTCGTGCCGCCCGTATCGAACAGGATGCCCTTGCCGACGAGCGCGAGCGCCGGGGCGCCGGAGCGGCTCGGGCGATAGCGCAGGTGGACGATGCCGGCGTCGCGCGCGGCGTTGCCCTGCGCGACGGCGAGAAACGCACCCGCGCCGCGCTTCGCGAGCGCCCGCTCGTCGAGGAACTCGGCGCGAAAGCCGTAGCGCTCGCCGAGCGTGTCGATCGCGCGGCGGTAGTCCTCGGCGCGCAGCTCGTTCGGGGGCAACGCGGTGAACCAGCGGGCGATGTTGTTGCCGAGCGCGGCCGCCCGGGCGCGCGCAAGGTCGAGCCGCGTGCGCCGGCCGATCAACGTGAGCGAAGCGAGGCGCGGCGGTGCTTTGTCGGTGCGCTTGAACGACGGCAGCGAGAACGCCGCCGCGTCGCCCGCTGCGACCAGCGCGAGCACGGCCTCCGTCGCGAGCTCCTCGTCGAGGCCGGCGGTCGCAATGCCGACCCTGCGGGCGCCGTCCCGTAGAGCCTCCGCGAGCGTTTGCCGGGCCCAGGTCAGATCGGAGAACGCGCTCGTTCGCTCGAACGTTGCGCCGGTGATGCCGGTGGCACGCGAATTGCCGAGGCGTGTGGTGGCAAAACGTGCGTCGCGGCGCGCCGCCTGCGCGAGCAGCTGCGCGAGCTGGCGACCCTGCGGCACGGTGCGCAGCAGTGCCGCGCTCGGCCGCCGCGGCAGCACGACGATGACGTGGTCGAGACGGTCGCACACGTCGCGGCCGAGCTCGCGCGACGTTTGCGAAATTTGCAGCGGTCGGAAGTCGGGCAGTTCGATCATCGAGGTTGAAATGAAGGCGTTCGCTGGCACGAGCGAGACTCGAGCGGGGTTGCCTTGACCGGCTTTCGGCAAACCCCGATCATAGCGCGGCTGGGAAGCGAGCCGGTCGCCGGCGGCGACCGGGCCCTGCATCCTAGCAGGAGATATTCTTGAATTCACCCACTCGGCTCCGCGTTGCAAGGATCTCGGTTTCGCTGCCGCTCGAGCGCGGCTGCCGATAACCCTTCGCCATGTCGAGCGTACGACCACTACCGTACTTCGCGGCTGGACAGGACGACCCGGATCCGGAGGAGACCCGAGAGTGGCTCGAGTCGATCGACTCGGTGCTACGCGTGCACGGGGCCGAGCGCGCGCATTATCTCCTCGAGCGAATGATCGACCATGCGCGCCGCTCCGGCGCGTACCTGCCGTACAGCCCGAACACGGCGTACTTGAACACCATTCCGGTCGGGCAGCAGCCGGATTATCCCGGCGATCGCGCGATCGAGCGGCGCATCGAGGCCTACCTCCGCTGGAACGCGATGGCGATGGTCGTGCACGCGAACCGGAAGAGCTCCGAGTACGGCGGACACATCGCGAGCTATGCATCGGCCGCGACGCTGTATGAGGTCGGGTTCAACCACTTTTGGCGCGCACCGACGCCCGAGCACGGCGGCGACCTCGTCTTCTTCCAGGGCCACTCCTCGCCGGGCATCTACGCACGGGCCTACCTCGAAGGAAGGCTGACCGAGAACGACCTCAATTACTTCCGGCAGGAGGTCGTCGGCAAGGGGCTGTCGTCGTATCCGCACCCGTGGCTGATGCCGGAGTTCTGGCAGTTCCCGACCGTGTCGATGG
>CAYWGQ010000219.1:0-5056 GCA_964457725.1 uncultured Gammaproteobacteria bacterium | reverse complement strand
GGGGGCACGCTTTACGCTCGATGCGATGCCGGGCAAGCAGATGGCGATCGACGCGGATCTGAACGCGGGCCTCATCAACCAGGAGCAGGCGCTCGCCCGCCGCGCGGAGGTCGCGCAGGAGGCGGACTTCTACGGCGCGATGGACGGCGCGAGCAAGTTCGTGCGCGGCGACGCCGTTGCCGGCATCCTGATCCTGCTCATCAACATCGTCGGCGGGCTCGCGATCGGCACCCTCGATCACGGCCTCTCGCTTTCGGAGGCGGGCCGGGTCTACACGCTGCTCACGATCGGCGACGGCCTCGTCGCGCAGATCCCGGCGCTGCTCCTGTCGACCGCGGTCGCGATCATCGTCACGCGGATGTCGCGCGCGGAGGCGCTCAGCGATCAGGTGCTGAGGCAGCTCTTCCAGGATCCGCGCTCGTTGACGGTCGCGGGCGGCACGCTCGGGATCCTCGGGCTCCTGCCCGGGATGCCGAACGTCATGTTCCTCACGCTCGCCGCCGTGACCGCCGGCGCCGGCTTTTGGCTGAAGCGGCCGAAAGCCGAAGCTTCGCCGCCGCCGCAGGCGCCGGAGCCGCAGAGCGCGCCCGGCACCGAGCGCGAGCTCGGCTGGGAGGATCTCGCGGGCGTCGATCTGATCGGGCTCGAGGTCGGCTACCGCTTGATCCCGCTCGTCGACCGCAATCAGTCCGGGCCGCTCCTCGGGCGCATCAAGGCCGTGCGCCGCAAGCTCTCCGAGGAGCTCGGGTTCCTCGTGCAGCCGGTGCACATCCGCGACAACCTCGAGCTCAAGCCGAACGCCTATCGGATCTCGGTGCTCGGCGTGCCGGTCGGCGAAGGCGAGGTGCAGATCGACCGCGAGCTCGCGATCAATCCGGGCGGCATCTCCACGCGGCTCACCGGGCTCCCGGTCAAGGATCCGGCGTTCGGCCTCGAGGCGTATTGGATCGACGCGGCCGCGAAGGACCATGCGCACTCGCTCGGCTACACCGTCGTCGACGCGAGCACGGTCGTCGCGACGCACCTGAGCGAGCTCCTGAAGCGTCACGCGCACCAGCTCCTCGGGCACGAGGAGGCGCAGCAGCTTCTGAACCGCCTGTCGCGCACCGCGCCGAAGCTCGTCGAGAGCCTGACGCCCGCGCCGCTGCCGCTCGCCGTGATCGTGAAGGTCATGCAGGAGCTCCTGCACGACGGCGTGCCGGTCCGCGACGTCCGCACGATCGCGGAGGCGCTCGCCGAGCTCGCGCCGCGCACCCAGGATCCGGCCGCGCTGCTCGCGCACGTGCGCGAGGCGCTCGGCGGCTCGATCGTGCAGGCCATCTACGGGCTGCGGAGCGAGCTGCCGGTCATCACGCTCGACACGGCGCTCGAGCAGCTGTTGAAGGAGGCCGCGAAGGGCGGCGGCGAAGGCGGGCCGAGCTTCGAGCCGGGCCTGGCCGAGCGGCTGCAGAGCGCGCTCGCCGATGCCGCCGCGCGCCAGGAGATGAACGGCGATCCCGCCGTGCTGTTCGTGCCCGGCGTGCTCCGGCCGTGGCTCGCACGCTTCGTGCGCCACGCGGTGCCGAGCCTCCGGGTGCTCGCCTACGGCGAGGTGCCGCCCAGCAAGTCGCTGCGCATCACCGCGTGCGTCGGCGGCGACGATTCGAGGAGAAAACCATGAACATCAAGCGATTCGTGGCGTCCGACATGCGCGAAGGCCTGAAGGCCGTGCGCGAGGCGCTCGGCGAGGACGCGGTGATCCTGTCGAACCGCAGGATCGACGGCGGCGTCGAGATCATCGCCGCGGTCGACTACTCGGCACCGCTCGCGGACGACGTCGCGGCGCTCTCGCCCGCGGCGCTGCGTGCGCTCGCGGAGGAAGGATCCGCGCGGCCCGCGACGGCATGGAGCGCCGCCGCGACCGCGTATGACGCCGGCGCGTTCGCGCCGCGCGCCGCCGAGCCCGCGGCCGACACGACGGAGGCGCTGAAGGAGGAGCTCCGCGGCCTCCGCCGGCTCCTCGAGTCGCAGCTCGCGAGCCTCGCCTGGAGCGATTTCGACCGGCGTCTGCCGGAGCGCACGCACATGCTCCGCGAGATGTCGCGCTTCGGGATCGATCCGGAGCTGACGCGCGAGCTGCTGCGCGAGGTCCCCGAAAGCTACGACTCCCGGGAGGGGATGCGCGCCCTCGTGAAGCTCTTCGGCGAGCGTCTGCCGCTCGTCGATACCGATCTGACCGACGGCGGCGGGGTCTTCGCCCTGATCGGCCCGACCGGCGTCGGCAAGACGACGACGATCGCGAAGCTCGCCGCCCGGTTCATCCTGCGCCACAGCGCGGCCGAGCTCGGGCTCGTCAGCACCGACGTCTACCGGATCGGCGCCCGGCAGCAGTTGCTCACGTTCGCGCGGATCATGGGCGTGCCGATGCAGGTCGCGAACGGGGCGGACGAGCTCGCCCGGGTGCTCGACGGGCTCGCCGGCAAGAAGCTCGTCCTGATCGACACCGCCGGCGTCGGGCAGCGCGATGCGCGGCTCGCGGCCGAGCTCGCGGCGCTCGCGGTCGAGCGGCATGCGGTGACCCCGGTCCTCGCACTCTCGGCGGCTGCTGACGCGGCGTGCCTCGAGGAGGCCGCCGCGGCATTCGGCGCGGCCGAGCCGCGTGCGCTGATCCTGACGAAGCTCGACGAGGCGGCGCGGCTCGGGCCGGTGCTCTCGCTCGCGGTGCAGCGCCGGCTGCCGATCGCCTACGTGACCGACGGCCAGCGGGTGCCCGAGGATCTGCACACCGCCGCGCCGAAGCGGTTCTGGCTGCTGCAGCGGGCAATCCGGCTCGCGGTCGACCGCGGCGCGCAGGCCGACGAGTCGGAGCTCGCCGATCGCGTCGGCTATCTGGAGCTCGCGGCGCATGGATAAGCGCAACGGGACCAAGCGCAATGGGGATCAGGCGAGCGGGCTGCGCGGGCTGATGCGCGCCCGGCCGGTCAAGGTCGTCGCGATCACCGGCGGCAAGGGCGGCGTCGGCAAGACGAACGTCGCCGCCAATCTCGGCGTCGCGCTCGCCAAGCTCGGCCGCGACACGATGCTGCTCGATGCGGACCTCGGGCTCGCGAACGCCGACGTGCTGCTCGGCATCCGCGCGGAGCGTAACCTCGAGCACGTGCTCGCCGGGGAATGCGCGCTCGAGGAGGTCGTCGTGACCGCGCCGAGCGGCCTCCGGGTCGTCCCGGGAAGCTCCGGGAACCTCGCGCTCGCGACGCTCGGCACGCCGCAGCACGCCGGTCTGATCCATGCGTTCAGCGAGCTGTTCGAGCCGCTCGACGTGCTGCTGATCGACACGGCCCCGGGGCTTTCCGACGGGGTGGTCACCTATTGCGGTGCCGCCCATCGCGTGCTCGTCGTGGTCTGTGACGAGCCGGCCTCGCTGACCGACGCGTACGGTCTGATCAAGGTCGTGAGCCGCCTCGCGCCCGGCTGCCGGTTCGAGGTCGTCGCGAACATGGTCGAGGGCGCCGCGCACGGCCGCGCGCTGTTCGACAAGCTCGATCGGGCGTGTCAGCGCTTCCTGAATCTCTCGCCCGCCTACGGCGGCTCGGTGCCCGCGGACGACTACCTGCGGCGGGCCGTGCAGAAGCAGGCGGCGGTGCTCGAGGCGTATCCGGCGAGCCCGTCCGCCCGCGCGTTCCGGGCCCTGGCCGGGGCGATCGATGCGTGGCCGGAGCCGCAGACCGCCCGCGGCGGCATCGAGTTCTTCCTCGAGCGACAACTGCGCGCCGAGGGCGCGGCGCGGCGAGAAGCGCCGCTGCAATGAGCGCGAGCTACGAAACCGTGCGGAGCGATCTGCCGCCGCCGGACGAGCTCGTGCTGAAGCACGCGGAGCTCGTCAAGCGGATCGCCTACCACGTCGTCAGCCGTCTGCCGGCGCACATCGAGCTCGAGGATCTGATCCAGGCCGGCATGATCGGCCTGTTGAACGCCGCGCAGAACTATTCCGCCGACAAGGGGGCGAACTTCGAGACCTATGCGGGCATCCGGATTCGCGGCGCGATGCTCGACGAGGCGCGCAAAGCGAACTGGACGCCGCGGTCCACCTTCCGCCACGCGAAGCAGATCGCGCAGGCCATCCGCTCGGTCGAGAGCCGCACCGGGCGCGACGCCCGGGCCGCGGAGATCGCGGCCTCGCTCGGCGTGCCGCTCGAGGAGTATCACCGGCTGCTCGAGAGCGCCGCCTCGAGCCGCGTGCTCTCGTACGAGCAGCTCGCCGACGACCCGAGCCAGGCCGCGCTTCTGCCGGAGGCGCCGGATAAGGGCGCCGATGCCGAGCTCGAGGAGGACCAGTTCCGGGCCGCGCTCGCGGAGGCGATCGGGACGCTGCCGGAGCGGGAGCAGCTCGTGCTGTCCCTCTACTACGCCGAGGAGCTGAACCTGCGCGAGATCGGCGAGGTGCTCGGTGTCAGCGAATCGCGGGTGTGCCAGATCCACGGCCAGGCGGTGCTGCGCATCCGCGCGCGGCTCGCGGCTTGGCTCGATGACGGAGACGACGATGGAAGCCATTGAATTTGCGAAGCTCGCGACGGTCATAGCCATTGCGGCGGCCGTCGCGGCCGTTGCGGTCTACGACGTGTTCTACGGCTGGCCGATGCACCGCCGGCTGCGGGCGCTCGAGCAGAGCCTCGCGGCGCTCGGGGCGCAGCCGACCGGCGTCGCGGAGGTCGCGGCCCGGCTCGAGACGGCCGAGGCGCGGCTCGGCGAGCAGCTCGGCCACATCCGCGAGCGGCTCGCGGAGCTCGAGCTCGCGGCGCAAGGGATCTCCTACGAGCGGGCGATCGGCCTCGCCGAGCGGGGCGAGGAGAGCGAGCGGCTGCTGCCCTACCTCGGGCTGACCGAGACCGAGGCCGATCTCGTCCGGCTGCTCCACGGCGGCCGCGTGACGCTGTAACATTTCCTTCGCGGCGCGGCTCTCCGGCCGTGATCTCCGGAGGTCCGGCGGTCGCGGCGCGATGGCCGCACCGACGGCGCGCGGCGGCGCCGCGGCGGGTTCTGTGTTGACACTCCACAGATCAGATCACAGAATAGCCGG
>CAYWGQ010000218.1:0-5091 GCA_964457725.1 uncultured Gammaproteobacteria bacterium | reverse complement strand
TGCAGACGCTCGAGCCGCTGCGCTCGGAGTTCATCCAGGTGAACTACGCGAAGGCGGCCGAGCTCGCCGAGCTCATCCGCGGCAATGGCGGAACGAACGCGTTGATCTCCGAGCGCGGCTCGGTCGCGATCGACGCGCGGACGAACACGCTCCTCGTGCACGATACGAGCGAGAGCATCGCGAATATCCGCCGGCTCGTCACGACGCTCGACATCCCGGTCCGCCAAGTGCTGATCGAGTCGCGCATCGTGATCGTGAACGACGATTACCGCCGCGAGCTCGGCGTGCGCTTCGGCTCGACCGTCGTCAAGGACAACTCCTCCGACGGGCTAATCTCGCTGACCGGCACCGGACAGGGCTCCGATACGATCGTGAACTCGGGCATCAACAACATCCAGAACACCGGCCAGCCGTTCCCGGTCAGCGTTCCGCCGGTCGATCAGCGTTACCAGGTCAACCTGCCGGTCCAGAACCCCGCGGGCCGCTTCGCGCTCGCGATCCTCGACTCCGACTATCTGGTCGACCTCGAGCTGACCGCGCTGCAGGCCGAGGGCAAGGGCCGGATCGAGTCGCTGCCGCGAGTCATCACGGCCAACCAGCGCGAGGCGCGCATCGAGCAGGGCGTCGAGATTCCGTATCAGGAGTCCGCGTCGAGCGGTGCAACGACCACGCAATTCAAGGAGGCCGTCCTGAGCTTGACCGTGACGCCGCAGATCACGCCGGACGATCGGATCATTCTCGACCTGCTCGTGACGAAGGACTCCGTCGGCGACGTCGTGCCGAGCGCGACGGGCGGTCTGGTGCCGAGCATCGACACCCGCTCGATCGTGACGACGGTGCACGTGAACGACGGCGAGACCGTCGTCCTCGGGGGCATCTACGAGACCGAGCAGCGCGACACGGTCAACAAGGTGCCCGTGCTCGGCGACATCCCGGGTCTGGGCTACCTCTTCCGTAGCCGTAACCGGCTCGACAACAACGCGGAGCTCCTGATCTTCGTGACGCCGAAGATCCTCCGCGAGGGAGTGAGCGTGAACTAGCTCCTCCCCGGGGGGAAACGGATTTCTTCGGCGCGCGCGCCGGACACTTTTAGAGGATCAGGGACCATGCGCACTTTGAGAATGCTCTTGACGACGGCCGCGCTGGCGGCGCTCGCCGCCTGCAGCGGCGGCAGCGACGACACGCTGACGGGCAGCCCGCAACCGCCCGGCGGCGGCGGCGCCGTCGACGTCGCGACCCTCACGCTGCTGACGTCGAGCCCGCAGATTCCGTCGGACGGTGCGACGACCGCGACGATCACGGCACTCGTTCGCGACGCGAACAACAACGTGATGGAAGGCGTTCCTGTCGTGTTCCAGGCGAGCTCGGGCAGCCTCGCCGTGTCGCAGCCGAACACGACGGACGCGAACGGCATCGTCACGGCCGTGCTGTCCACCGCCGGCAACCCGGCCAACCGCCCGATCACGGTCGCTGGAACCGCCGGCGACGCGCAGGCGAGCGTGACGATCAACGTGATCGGCACGACGCTTACGCTGAACTGCCCGCCGAGCCTGCCGCTGAACGACACGGGTCCGTGCAACGTCGTGCTGCAGAACGCGGCGGGCACCGGCATCGCGAATCAGCAGGTGACGGTCGCCTCCTCGTCCGGCAACTCGCTGTCCGCGACGACGCTGACGACCGATGCGACCGGCGGCGCGGCGTTCAGCGTGACGGCGACCTCGAGCGGCCTCGACACGATCACGGTGTCCGCGCTCGGTCTCGACGCGACCGACACGATCAGCGTGTCGTCGGACGTGTTCGCGTTCACGACGCCGGCCGCAGGCACCGAGATCCCGCTCGGCCAGAACATGCAGCTCGTCGTGAACTGGCAGACGGGCGGAGTGCCGAACTCCAATCAAACCGTCAATTTCTCGACCACGCGAGGGGCCCTGAACCCGGCCAACGGCTCCGTCACGACGGACGGCAGCGGCAACGCGACCCTGACGATCTCGTCGACGAACGCGGGTCCGGCCGTCATCACCGCAACGAACGCCGCGGGCACCAGCACGCAGCTCGCCATCGAGTTCGTCGCAACGACGGCCGCGACGCTCGAGCTTCAGGCCGCGCCGTTCACGGTGCCGACCAGCGGTCAGAGCGCGCTTACCGCCGTCGTGCGGGACGCGGCCGGCAACCTGGTCAAGAACAAGACGGTCGTCTTCCAGCTGGACGACGTGACCGGCGGCTCGCTCACGGTCGGCCAGGCCGTGACGAACAGCCAGGGCCGGGCGCAGTCGTTCTACAACGCGAGCACGACGACGAGCGCAAGCGACGGCGTCAAGGTCACCGCCTTCGTGCAGGACACTCCTACGGCGACCGATCAAGTGAGCCTGACGGTCGCGCAGCGCGAGCTCTTCATCAGCATCGGTACCGGCAACGAGATCGAGGAGCCGAACACCGCCCAGTACCGCAAGGAGTGGGTCGTGCAGGTGACCGACTCGCAGGGCGCCGGCGTGAACGGCGCGACGTTGTCGCTCAGCGTCCACTCGGTCCGCTACTGGGAGGGTGTCCGCGCCTACGTCGATCCGCCGGGCCAATGGATGACCCGGCCGGGCACCGAGGCGCTGCCGGTCCAAGGCTGCTTGGACGAGGACGCGAATCGGAACGGCATCCTCGATCCGCTCGAGGACGCGAACGGCAACGGCCGTATCGAGGCGGGCAACATCGTGACTGCGGTTGCGCAGGGCGGCGGCACGACGATCACGACGGACCAGAACGGCTTCGCGTTGATCGACGTCTTCTACCCGCAGGAGTTCGCGTACTGGCTCGAGGTCACGCTCGAAGCCCGCGCAGCCGTGCAGGGCACGGAGTACGCAGCGCTGACGACGTTCGTGCTGCCCGGCCTCGCGAGCGACTTCGCGAGCGAGGACATCTCGCCGCCCGGTGTCTCGAGCCCGTTCGGCACGGACGGCATTTGCGGCACGCCGCCGCCGCCGGACGGCCCCTAGCCGAAACCGGCGACCGCAAGACGGAAAGGCCAGCCTCGCGCTGGCCTTTCTTTTTCCGCCGACTAGACTGGCGAGGTGCCGGACAAGGAACGCAACGTCTACCTGGTCGGGCCGATGGGCGCAGGTAAGACGGCCGTCGGCCGCGAGCTCGCGCGCGCGCTCGGCAAGCCGTTCCTCGACACGGATGCCGAGATCGAGCGCCGGACCGGCGTCGACATTCCGTTCATCTTCGAGAAGGAAGGCGAGGAGCGGTTCCGGCAGCGCGAGCGGGAGGTCATCGCCGACCTGACGGCGCGGGACGGCGTCGTCGTCGCGACCGGCGGCGGGGCCGTGCTCGACGCCGCGAATCGCGAGCGGCTGACGTCGACCGGGATCGTCGTCTATCTCCGGACGACCGTCGCCGAGCAGCTGCGCCGCACCCGGAGCGCCCGCAACCGCCCGCTGCTCGCGACCGACGATCCGGAAGCCGTGCTCGAGCGGCTCGCCGCCGCGCGCAGCCACCTGTACGAGGAGGTCGCCGACATCACCGTGGACACGACCGGCCGCCAGGTGCGGAGCGTCGTCGCGCTGGTCCGCCAGCTCCTCGAGCGGCGGGCGGAAGCGGCGTTGCAAAAGTAGAGCCCCCCTGCGAACCTTGCCGCCGTGGAAATCGTCGACGTCGCGCTCGCGGAGCGAAGCTATCCGATCATGATCGGCGCGGGAGTGCTGCGCGACCGCACCCTGGTGCGCGAGACGATCCCGGCGCCGCAGGTCATGATCGTCACGAACGAGACGGTCGCGAAGCTCTATCTCGAGCCGCTCAGGACCGCGCTCGCCGGCCGCCAGATCGCGGAGGCGATCCTGCCGGACGGCGAGCAGTGGAAGACGCTCGCGACCTTCGGCGTCATCATCGACCGGTTGATCGACGAGGGCTTCCGTCGCGACGCCTGCCTCGTCGGCCTCGGCGGCGGGGTCGTCGGCGACGTCGCCGGTTTCGCCGCCGCGTGCTACCAGCGCGGCATCGATTTCGTCCAGGCGCCGACGACGCTGCTCGCGCAGGTCGATTCCTCGGTCGGCGGCAAGACGGCCGTCAATCATCCGCGCGCGAAGAACATGATCGGCGCGTTCCATCAGCCGATCGGCGTGCTGACGGACACGGACACGCTGCGGACGCTGCCGCCGCGCGAGCTCTCGGCGGGGCTCGCCGAGGTGATCAAGTACGGCTTGATCCTCGACGCCGCGCTCTTCGAATGGCTCGAGCAAAACGTCGAGCGGCTGGTCGCCCTCGAGCCCGACGCGCTCGCGTTCGCGATCCGGCGCAGCTGCGAGATCAAGGCCGCGGTCGTGGCGGCCGACGAGCGCGAGCGCGGCAACCGGGCGCTGCTGAACCTCGGGCACACGTTCGGTCATGCGCTCGAGTCGGTCACACGCTACGAGCGCTGGCTGCACGGGGAAGCGGTCGCGATCGGCATGCGGCTCGCCGCGCGGACGTCCGCCGCGCTCGGCCGGCTCGATGCGGCGGCGTGCGAGCGGATCGAGGCGCTGCTCCGCCGCGCAGGCTTGCCGCTCGCGGCCGACGGCATCGATTCCGAGTTGCTGCTCGAGCACATGGCCCGCGACAAGAAGGCGGGCGCGAAAGGCCTGCGTGTCGTGCTCCTCGATGCGATCGGCAACGCGGCCGTCACCGAGGCGCCGGCCGACGCGCTGCTCCGGAGCGTGATCGACACGACGCTCGCCGCCGAGGCCGCGTAGCGGGATCGCGCGATGCCGGCGCCGCTCGCCCCGTACGCCGCGTCGCCCGAAGCTTCGCGCGGCCGGCGACACCCGGAGCCTCCGGCGGCATACCGTAACGAGTTCCAGCGCGACCGCGACCGGATCATTCACTCGACCGCGTTCCGCAGACTGCTCTACAAAACGCAGGTCTTCGTGAACCACGAGGGCGATCACTACCGAACGCGGCTCACGCACTCGCTCGAGGTCGCGCAGATCGCGCGGACCGTCGCGCGCGCGCTCCGGCTGAACGAGGATCTCGTCGAGGCGATCAGCCTCGCGCACGACCTCGGTCATACGCCGTTCGGGCACGCGGGCCAGGACGCGCTGAACGAGTGCATGCGCGAGCACGGCGGCT
>CAYWGQ010000217.1:0-5132 GCA_964457725.1 uncultured Gammaproteobacteria bacterium | reverse complement strand
CGGCCTTTCCGGGCCTGAACCTGTGCGTCGAGACGCGGGAAGGGATCCTGAAGCACTGCTCGCTGAAGAACGCGCGCGAGCTCGGGGACGTCGGCCGCCGTTTCATCGAGCGCAAGCAACCCGGCCTCGAGGCGCAGCTCGCGAACCTCGCGGACGAGCTCGCCTACAACAATCACGACGTCGACGACGGGCTGCGCTCGGGTCTGCTGACGCCGGAGCAGCTCGAGGAGATTCCGCTCTTCGCGGAGCACGCGGCCGCGGTCGACCGCCGCTACCCGAAGCTCGGCGCGGCGCTCCGGGGGCGGGAGATCGTCCGCGAGATGATCGGCAGCCTCGTGACGGACCTGCTCGAGACGAGCGCCGCCGCGCTCGCGGCCGCGGCGCCGGCGGACATCGACGCCGTGCGCGCGCACCCGCAGCCGCTGATCCGCTTCAGCCCGCAGTTCGAAGCCGCGCAGCGCGGGCTGAAGCGGTTCCTCGGCCAGCATCTGTACACGCATCCGCACGTCCGCGAGATGACGGAGAAGGCCGTCGAGACGGTCCGCCGGCTCTTCGCCGCGTTCGTCGAGAACTACGACCGGATGCCGCCGAAGCACGCGGCGCGGGCCCGCGAGCGCGAGGCCGCGGACGGGCCTTCCGCCGGCGCGAGGGTCGTCGCCGATTACATCGCCGGCATGACGGACCGCTTCGCGCTGCAGACGATGGATGCGCTCGGACGCTGACGGGGCGCCCGGCGCGGCGGCCGTTACGGCCGCCGAGGCGCTGCTCGCCGAGCGGCTCCGGCGGATGCAGCGGTTCGCGACCGGCCTGCTCGCGGCGATGGCCGCGCTCTTCGTCGCGGCGAGCCTCGGCCGCGAGACCTATCCCGCGCTCGGTGTCGTCCGGGCGTTCGCCGAGGCCGCGATGATCGGCGGGCTCGCGGATTGGTTCGCCGTGACCGCGCTGTTCCGTCATCCGCTCGGGCTGAAGGTTCCGCATACCGCGATCGTGCCAACGCGCAAGAACGAGATCGGCCGCGCGCTCGCGCGCTTCATTCGCGACCACTTCCTCGTCCGCGCCGCGATCGAGGGCAGGCTCGAGCGCGCGGATCTCGCGAGCCGCGTCGGCGCATGGCTCGAGCAGGGCGAGAACGCGGCGCACTTGAGCCGCGACGTGAGCCGCGCGCTCGACTGGGCGATGCGGGCGGTCGACGGCCACGAGCTGCGCGGGGCGGTAAAACAGAGCCTG
Organism: uncultured Gammaproteobacteria bacterium; assembly: GCA_964457725.1. Lineage (GTDB taxonomy): Bacteria > Pseudomonadota > Gammaproteobacteria > Steroidobacterales > Rariloculaceae > FEN-1219. Next base: position 3,905 of record CAYWGQ010000217.1, on the reverse strand, counting down.
CGCGAGGCTTTCGGCCAGGCGCCGCTGAACATGGCGTTGTCGATGCTGCTCGACGTGCTCCGCGCAGGACCCTACGCGCAGACGCTCGTCGATCAGCTCGTGATACTCGGCCGCGAGCAGCTCGACAGCCATCGGGCGGACATCCGCCGGCGGATCGGCGAGAAGACGCCGTGGTGGGTGCCGCGGTTCGTCGATCAGGAGATCTACGATCAGCTGGTCGGCGAGCTCGAGCGCATCCTGACCGACATCGCCGTCAACGCGGACCACCCCGCGCGAACGGGGCTCGACGCGCGGCTCGAGGCGCTGCGCGAGTCGCTCGCGAGCGACCCGGCCCTGATCGAGCGGAGCCGCGCGCTGCAGCAGGCGTTTCTCGATCATCCAGCCGTGCACGCTTACGTCCGCGATCTGTGGGGCCGGATCCGGGCGTACCTGCACGAGTCGTTCACCGACCGCGAGTCCGCGCTCAGGCTCGGCTTCGAGCGGGAGATGCGCGGCGTCGGGCGTACGCTCGTCGAGGACGCGGAGGTACGCGCGCGGCTGAACCTGTGGCTGAAGGAGATCCTGATCTACCTGGTCGAGCACTACCGCGACAGCTTGAGCTCGATCGTGTCGGAGACGATCGAGCAGTGGGACGCGGGGGCGACGGCTGCGCGGATCGAGCTTTACATCGGCCGCGATCTGCAGTTCATCCGCGTGAACGGGACGCTCGTCGGCGGACTCGTCGGCGTAGCGCTCTACTTCACCGCGCGCGCGCTCGGGCTCTGAGCCGCCGCGCTCTCCTTCAGCTCGCGGCGCAGGACTTTGCCGACGTTGCTCTTCGGCAGCTCCGGCAGGAACTCGACGAAACGCGGTACCTTGTAGCCGGTCAGGTTCTCGCGGCAGTGCGCGATCACGTCGGCCTCGGTCAGATTCGGATCGCTCTTCACGACGAACAGCTTCACCGCCTCGCCGGAGTCCGGATCCGGGATCCCGACCGCGGCCGCCTCGTGCACGCCGGGATGCTGCGCGACCGCATCCTCGACCTCGTTCGGATATACCTTGAACCCGGAGACGACGATCACGTCCTTCTTCCGGTCCTCGATGAACAGGTAGCCGTCGTCGTCCATCCGGCCGAGGTCGCCGGTCCGGAGCCAGCCGCCCGGGAAGAACACCGCGTCGGTGTCCTCCGGCCGGTTCCAGTAGCCGGCCATGACCTGCGGCCCTGAGACGCAGATTTCGCCGACCTCGCCGAGCGGCAGCGGCCGGCCGTCGTCGTCGACGATCGCGACATCCGTCGACGGGAACGGCAACCCGACCGAGCCGTTGAACCCGGTGAGATTCAGCGGATTGCCCGAGACGATCGGCGACGCTTCCGTCAGCCCGTAGCCTTGCGCGATCGGCACGCCGGTCACCCGCTGCCAGCGCTCGGCGACGTCGCGCTGCACGGCCATCCCGCCGCCCATGACGACGCGGAGCGCACGGAAATCGAGCTCGGCGAACCCGGGCGTCCGGAGCAGCGCGTTGAACAGCGTGTTCACGCCGGTCATGAACGCGAAGCGATGCTTGCCGAGCTCGCGCACGAAGCCGCGGACGTCGCGCGGATCCGTGATCAGCACGTTCTGGCCGCCGAGCTCGAGGAAGCAGAACAGGTTCGCGGTCAGCGAGTACACGTGGTAGAGCGGCAGCGCGGTGATCACCACGCCGGCGTCGTGCGAGAAGAACGGCCTCGCCCAAGCCGCGGCCTGGAGCGTGTTCGCGACCATGTTGCGGTGCGTCAGCATCGCGCCCTTCGCGATGCCGGTCGTGCCGCCGGTGTATTGCAGGAACGCGATGTCGCTGCTGCGTACGGCCGGAGGCGAGAGCTCGCGCCGCGCACCCGCCTCGAGCGCCGCCCGGTAGTCGACGGCGCCGTCGATCCGCCAGGGCGGCACGAGCTTGCGCACGCGCCGAACGACGAAGTCGACGAGCCACCGTTGCGGGGCCGGGAAGTGGTCGCCGACCTTCGTCACGATCACGGTCTCGATCGCGGTGCCCGCGAGCGCGTGCTCGACCGTGTGGGCGTAGTTCTCGAGCACGACGATTGCGCGCGCGCCGCTGTCGACGAGCTGGTGGTGCAGCTCCGGAACCGTGTACAGCGGATTCGTGTTGACGACCGTGAGGCCGGCGCGCAGCACGCCTGCGAGGACGACCGGCGACTGCAGCAGGTTCGGCAGCATCACCGCGACGCGCTCGCCCGGCTCGAGCCCGGGCAGGCTTTGCAGATAGGCGGCGAACGCGCGGCTCAGCCGCTCGACGTCCGCGAAGCTCAGCGTGACGTCGCGGTTCGTGAACGCCGGCTGCGCGGCGAAGCGCGCGAAGCTCGTCTCGATCAGCGCGGTCAGCGACGGATAGAGGTCCGGGTCGATGGTCGCGGGCACACCGGGCGGATACGCCCGCAGCCAAGGCTTGTCCGTCATGCCGGTCAGAGCAGCGCGCCGAGAACGTCCCACACGTTCTCGAGGATGATCGCCTGTCCCGCGGCGTTCGGGTGGATGCCGTCGCTCTGCATCAGCTCGGAGTTCAGCGCGACGCCGTCGAGCAGGAACGGAACGAGCGGCACGTCGTATCGCGCCGCGAGCTCGGGGTAGACGTTCGCGAGCGCGCGCGTGTACGCGCCGCCGTAGTTGGGCGGTATCTGCATTCCCGCGAGGAGCACGGAGGCGCCGTGCTCGAGCGACAGCTCGATCATCTGCGCGAGGTTGCCCTTCAGCGTCTCAACCGGCTGGCCGCGAAGCCCGTCGTTGCCGCCGAGCTCGAGGATCACCCACGCCGGCGAATAGGTCTCGAGAAGCCGCGGCAGGCGCGCGAGCCCGCCCGCGGTCGTGTCCCCGGCAATGCTGGCGTTCACGACCTCATAACCGTACCCTTCCTCCTCCAGGCGATTATCGAGCATCGCGACCCAGGACTGCTCGGCGGCCAACCCATAGCCGCTGCTCAAGCTGTCGCCGACCACGACGATGGTGTTGCCGGCTGCGCCCCCGACCGCCGGCACGCAGAGGACTGCGGCCAGAAACAGAGCTGCGAGGATAGGATTGCGCATGAGCATCGGCGAGCACTTGCTGCGAGCTGAACGGCTGACGAAAAAGGTTACCAGCCCGGAAGGCGAGCTGACCATCCTCGACGACGTCACGTTCGGCATCGCGCGCGGCGAGACCGCCGCGATCGTCGGACCGTCCGGCGCCGGCAAGTCGACGCTGCTCGCGCTGCTCGCCGGCCTGGACGAGCCGAGCTCGGGGCAGGTCTGGCTGAACGGAGTCGAGCTGACCGCGCTCGACGAGGACGGGCGGGCGAGTGTCCGGAATCGCGAGGTGGGGTTCATCTTTCAGTCCTTTCATCTCCTGCCGTCGCTGACGGCGCTCGAGAACGTGCTGCTGCCGCTCGAGCTCGCCGGGACGCGCGGGGCCGCGGAGCGCGCGCGCCAGGCGCTCGTCGAGGTCGGCCTCGAGCATCGCCTGCGGCACTATCCGCGCCAGCTCTCGGGCGGCGAGAAGCAGCGGGTCGCGATCGCCCGCGCGTTCGTCACGGAGCCGTCGCTGCTCTTCGCGGACGAGCCGACCGGAAACTTGGACAACAAAACGGGCGCGCGGATTCTCAATCTGCTGTTCGAGCGGAACGCGGCGGCGAAAACGACACTCGTCCTCGTCACGCACGACCTCGAAGCCGCCGCCCGCTGCCACCGCACGATCGAGCTCGCCGCCGGCCGCCTCGTCTAACCCGTCCCCCCGCGCGCCGCCCGACCCGGGGGGTAGGAGCGGCTGTCAGCCGCGATTCTTCATCTTCGGGCGCGCGCGGCAGTCGCGGCTGGACAGCCGCTCCTACCCCCCCCCCCCCCCGGTGGGGGGGCGGGGGGGGGTGGTCGAGGGGGCGGGGGCGGGCGCCGCGGGGGG
>CAYWGQ010000216.1:0-5157 GCA_964457725.1 uncultured Gammaproteobacteria bacterium | reverse complement strand
CTCGACGAGATCAAGTTCCAAACCACGCTCCGCATCGAACCGATCGTCGTCGAGCAAGACAAGCTCGATGTCCGCGTGGCTCGCGCGATCGAAGCCGTCGACACCTCGATGGCGAACCTCCAAGAGGAGGACTTCGACCTCGAGAACCTCGAAGTCTCCGGCGGCGACGAGGAGGTTGGTAGCGAAGTTTCGAGCAGCGACGTCGACGACGCGCCGATCGTGCGCTTCGTCAACAAAGTGATGCTCGATGCGATCAAGCGCGGCGCTTCAGACATCCATTTCGAGCCCTACGAAAAGCACTACCGTATTCGCTTTCGACAGGACGGCGTCCTTACCGAGGTTGCGAAGCCGCCGGTGGCACTTTCCGCAAAGGTCGCCGCTCGCTTGAAAGTCATGGCGCGACTCGACATCGCCGAACGTCGAATCCCTCAGGACGGCCGCATCAAGATGCGGCTTTCGAAGAATCGTGCGATCGATTTTCGCGTCAACACGTTGCCGACCTTGTTCGGCGAGAAGGTCGTATGCCGCGTGCTCGATCCGTCGAGCGCCCAGCTCGGCATCGATGCACTGGGCTACGAAGAGGAGCAAAAGCGGCTCTACCTCGAGACGCTGGCGAAGCCTTACGGCATGATCCTGGTCACGGGACCGACCGGCAGCGGCAAAACCGTCTCTCTTTACACCGGCCTGAACATCCTGAACACCGGGGACCGTAACATCTCGACGGCTGAAGACCCGGCTGAAATCAACATGCCGGGGATCAATCAGGTGAACGTCAACCCGAAGGTCGGTCTCACGTTCGCGTCCGCATTGCGTGCGTTTCTGCGCCAGGATCCCGACGTCATCATGGTCGGCGAGATCCGCGATCTAGAGACGGCCGAGATTGCGATCAAAGCCGCTCAAACGGGTCACCTCGTACTATCGACTCTGCATACCAACGACGCCCCGAAGACGCTCACGCGGTTGGTCGACATGGGCGTGAAGCCTTATGCGATCGCAAGCAGCGTAAGTTTAATCATCGCGCAGCGGCTAGCGCGACGGCTGTGCAGCAACTGCAAAGAAGCGATCGAAGTACCGCCCGAAGCGCTTCTCAAGGAAGGCTTCACGCGGGAAGAGGTCGACGCGGGTATCACGATCTACCGGGCGAAAGGCTGCAACCAATGCAGCGCAGGCTACAAGGGCCGCGTTGGCATATACCAGGTGATGCCGGTCACCGAGACGATCGGCCGAATCATTATGGAAGGCGGTAACGCAATGCAGATCGCGGAGCAAGCTGCTCGAGACGGTGTGGCGGATCTGCGGCGCTCCGGGCTCAAGAAAGTCAAGGACGGCGTTACCAGTCTGGAAGAGATCAACAGAGTTACAATCGACTAGGCCTCGCGTTGTCCTGCGAGGCCCAGTCATTGGAGAGCTGTCTATGGCTCAAGTAGCCGTCAGAAAACAGTTTCCCTTCACCTGGGAAGGCAAAGACCGGGCCGGCAAAAGGGTCAAGGGCAAGACCGTTGCGGCCGACGAGGCGGCGGTGCGCAGCGAGCTGCGCCGCCAAGGCGTAGTTGCCACCCGGGTTCGCAAGCAAAGCCAGCTCTTTCGCAAGCAGGGTCGCATAACGCCGGGCGATATCGCGATTTTTTCGCGACAGATGGCGACGATGATGCAAGCCGGCATACCACTCGTACAGTCCTTCGACATCATCGGAGCTGGTCACGAGAATCCGGCGATGCAGAAGCTGATCCTCGACATCAAGTCCGACATCGAAGGAGGCTCGACCCTCGCCGACGCCTTGGGCAAGCATCCGCTGCACTTCGACGATCTCTTTGTGAACCTCGTCGCTGCGGGCGAGCAAGCCGGAGCACTCGAGACACTCCTGGATAAGATCGCGACGTACAAGGAGAAGACGGAGGCGATCAAGAAGAAGATCAAGAAGGCCTTGTTTTATCCTACGGCTGTCGTCGTAGTCGCGGTCGTCGTGACTGCGATCTTGCTCATCTACGTGATCCCGCAATTCGAGTCGCTGTTCCAAGGGTTTGGAGCCGACCTGCCGGCCTTCACGCGATTCGTGATAGACATTTCCAACTTCGTACAGCAGACCGGCTGGCTCTTGCTCGTCGGCGCAGTGTTGGCGACCGTCGGGTTCATCCAAGCGAAGAAGCGCAGTCGAGCGGTGCAGCACTTCGTCGACCGTGCGGTCCTCAAGGTCCCCGCGATCGGCCCGATCCTCAACAAGGCGGCGATCGCCCGCTACGCACGTACGCTCTCGACGACCTTCGCCGCCGGCGTGCCGCTCGTCGAGGCGCTCGATTCCGTTGCGGGCGCGACCGGCAACATCGTTTACGAGAACGCGGTACGCCGGATGCGCGACGAGGTCGCCACCGGCCAACGGCTGCAGAGAGCGATGGAGAACACCGAGCTCTTCCCGAACATGGTGAACCAGATGATCGCCGTCGGCGAGGAGTCGGGCTCGCTCGACGCGATGTCGGCGAAGGTCGCCGACTTCTACGAGGACGAGGTCGACAACGCCGTCGACAGCATGTCGAGCCTGCTCGAGCCGCTGATCATGGCCGTCCTCGGCGTGCTCGTCGGCGGCCTCGTGGTCGCGATGTACCTGCCGATCTTCAAGATGGGCGCAGTCGTCTAGGCCGCAGGCGAAAGATCGCGGCTGACAGCCGCTCCTACAGCTCGTTTTGAGAGGCGCGTGGTGGTGCCCGGCACCGCCGGGGGCGACAATACGCCGCGTCGTCCGGAGCGGTAGGCCCGATCTCACGTGGAAGTGCTCGAAGCTTGGCCGGCCGTGCTGTACGTCGGCACGGGGCTTCTCGGCCTGATCGTCGGCAGCTTTCTGAACGTCGTCGCGCATCGCCTGCCGATCATGATGGAGCGCGCGTGGCGCGAGCAGTGCGCGGAGCTCGCGGCCGAGGCCGCGGCCGGCAGCTCGGCCGCTCAGGCGTCGCAGGCAGCTGTGGCCACGGAGACCCCGCGCCCGGAGCGCTACGACCTCTGCTGGCCGCGCTCCGCCTGCCCGAGCTGCAACGCGCCGATCGAGGCGCACCAGAACATCCCCGTCCTGAGCTACCTGCTGCTTCGCGGCCGGTGCGCGAGCTGCGGCACCCGCATCTCGCCGCGCTATCCGATCGTCGAGGCCGCCGCCGCCGTCCTCGGTCTCCTCGTCGCCGCCGCGTTCGGGCCGACGTGGCAGACGGCGGCGGCGCTCGGCTTCACGTGGACGCTCCTCGCGCTGACGCTGATCGACCTCGACCACAAGCTGCTGCCGGACTCGATCACGCTGCCCCTCGTCTGGGCGGGCGTGCTCGTCGCGCTGTTCACGGTCGACGGCGCGCCGCTCTTCGTCGATCTTCGCTCGAGCGTGATCGGGGCCGCGGCCGGGTACTTGAGCCTCTGGTCCGTGTACCACCTGTTCAAGCTCGCGACCGGCAAGGAGGGCATGGGGTACGGAGACTTCAAGCTGCTCGCCGCGATCGGCGCGTGGCTCGGGTGGCAGATGCTGCCGCTCGTGATCCTGCTATCCGCCGCGGTCGGGTCGGTCGTCGGCATCGGGCTGATCGCTTTCGGCGGGCGGTCCCGCACGCACGCGATCCCGTTCGGCCCGTACTTGGCCGCGGCCGGGTTCATTGCGATGCTGTGGGGGGAGGAGCTGGTCGCGGCGTATCAGCGGGTGATGTTCTAGCGGTCGCGGCGAAGATCGCGGCTGGACAGCCGCTCCTACCGGGCAGTCGCCGGGATCGCAACGCTCCGACATTGAGGACGGCGGGATGTTGAAGGTCGGGCTGACCGGGGGGATCGCGAGCGGGAAGTCGACCGTGGCGCGGCTCTTCGCGGAGCGCGGTGCCGCGATCGTCGACACCGACGTGATCGCACGGGAGGTCGTCGCGCCTGGGGAGCCGGGCCTCGCCGCGGTGCGCGAGGCATTCGGCGACGAGGTGCTCGGGCCGGACGGCACCCTCGACCGCCGGAAGCTGCGCGCCCGGGTCTTCGCGAACGACGCCGAGCGCCGCAGGCTCGAGACGCTGCTCCACCCGCTGATCCGCGCACGCACGATCGACGCGCTCGACCGGCTCGAGCGCGAAGGCGAGACGCGGTACGCGATCGTCGTCGTACCCCTTCTCGTCGAAACGGACTTCCGCGCGCTCGTCGACCGCGTGCTCGTCGTCGACTGTCCGGAGGACGTGCAGCTCGCGCGCCTCACCGCGCGCGATGCGATCGGCGAAGCCGATGCGCGCGCGATGATTCGCGCGCAAACGGATCGCGCGACGCGGCTAGCAGCCGCAGACGACGTGCTCGACACGAGCAAACCGCTCGAAAGCACGACGCGCGAAGTGGACGAGCTCCATCGAAGGTATCTCGATCTCGCGACAGTTTGCCGAGCGCGCGCGCCTCGCGCAGAATAGCCGCATGGCAAAGCTCGCTGCCGACCTCCCGATGCCGCAACCGGCGCTACTCAAGTTCGAGCAGCCGCTCACCGAGCGCATGCGCACGTTCCTGCGCGTCGAGTTCCTCTATCAGCAGACGTTGTTCCACGTCGACGATCCGTCGGACTTCGGCACACGCGCGGCCGTCTCCGCGCTGCTCGAGCTCGTCACGATCCTCGGGCGCGGCGACGTCCGCTCGGACGTGATGAAGGACCTCGACCGCCACGCGGAGATGCTCGGCCGCTACCGCAGCCAACCGGGCGTCGATCCGGCGCGGCTGACGGGCCTGCTGACGAACGTCGAGGAGCTTCGCCAGCGCCTGGTCGACGCCGGGCCGCAGATGCTCAACCCATTGAAAGAATGCGACTTTTTGACGTCCATTCGGCATCGAAGCTCGATCCCCGGCGGCACCTGCATGTTCGACGTGCCGGACTACGGGTATTGGCTCCATCTGCCGCACGCCGAGCGCGCGGAGCAACTCGGCCGCTGGGCGGACCAAGTAAAGCCGCTCTGCGAGGCCGTCACCGAGGTGCTCTGGCTCACGCGCGAGGCGACGGAGCCCGTCGAGCGGGTCGCGGGCGGCGGTCTGTATCAGCACACGCTCGACCGCAACGAGCAGATGAACCTCGTCCGCGTGCTGGTGCCGGCGAACGCCGGCATCTATCCCGAGGTCAGCGCGGGACAGCACCGGTTCACGGTGCGCTTCGTGAAGTGGCAGGGCGTGGACGCGCGCGCG
>CAYWGQ010000215.1:0-5238 GCA_964457725.1 uncultured Gammaproteobacteria bacterium | reverse complement strand
AGCCCGGCCATCAGCCGCATCGCCGTGCCCGAGTTGCCGCAGTCGAGGACGTGAGCCGGTGCGCGGAGGCCCTCGGGACCCACGCCGTGCACGCGCACGGTGCCGTCGTCGGCGTCGTCGATCGCGACGCCGAGCGCGCGGAACATCGCGAGCGTCGCGAGACAGTCCTCGCCGCGCAGGAAATTGCGCACGACCGTGACGCCCTCCGCCACGGCGCCGAGCATCAACGCGCGGTGCGAGATGGACTTGTCGCCCGGCGCCCGGAGCGCGCCGCCGACCGAAGCCGTCGGCTCGGCGAGGAAGCTCGGCGCGGTCGAGGCCATCGGACTCGCTGCCCCCGACATTAAACTACCGCTCGAGGATATGAGCCCAATATTTTGAAGAGACTTGAGTTCTTCTTCACTTCCTCGAGCGCTTTCGCGACCTTCTCCTCCTCGGCGTGGCCGTCGATGTCGACGAAGAACACGTAGTCCCACTTCTTCCGCCGGGAGGGCCGCGACTCGATCCGCGTCATGTTCACCCCGTGGCGCGCGAGCGGTCCGAGCAGGTGCAGCAGCACCCCGGGCCCCTCGGTGCCGGTCGCCGACACCAGGATCGACGTCTTGTCGTCGCCGCTCGGCGGGAAGAGCTTGCGGCCGACGACGAGAAAGCGGGTCGTGTTGTCCGCCTGGTCCTCGATGTTGCTGAACAGAATGCGCAGATCGTAGACCTCCGCCGCCGCGTCCCCGGCGATCGCCGCGGTGCCGTCCTCGTCGCGGGCGCGCCGCGCGGCCTCGGCGTTGGACAGCACGGTGATCCGCTCGACGTCCGGCAGGTACTGCGCGAGCCAGCCGCGGCACTGCGCGAACGATTGCGAGTGCGAGCAGACGCGCCGGATCTGCCCGATCTCCTTCATCTTGCCCATCAGGTGCTGATGGATCGACAGCTCCACCTCGCCGCAGATCTTCAGCGGCGATGCGATGAACATGTCGAGCGTGTGATTCACCGTGCCTTCGGTCGAGTTCTCGACCGGCGCAACTCCGAAGTCCGCGATGCCCGCCTCGACCTCGTGGAAGACGTCCTCGATCGTGCCGACGGACAGCGCCCGCACCGAGTGCCCGAAGTGCTTCAGCACGGCCGACTGCGTGAACGTGCCCTCGGGCCCTAGGTAGGCGACCTTGAGCGGCTCCTCCTGCGCGAGGCAGGCGGACATCAGCTCCCGGAAGAGCCGCACCATCTCCTCGTTGCGCAGCGGACCGCGGTTGCGCTCGACGACGCGACGAAGGACCTGCGCCTCGCGCTCCGGCCGGTAGAAGTCCGCCGTCTTCGTGAGCCCCTTCAACGCGCCGATGTCCTTCGCGCAGCGCGCGCGCTCGGCGATCAGCTCCTGGATCTGCGCGTCGATCTCGTCGATCTTGCCGCGAAGCGCGGCGAGCTTCTCATCGATATCGGTCGGCGGTTGATCGCTCGTGCTCATGACTCGACGATCGGCATCACGCGCGTCGAAAGTATGCCATCGATCGCGCGGATTCGCTTCAACGTATCGGCGCTCGCCGGCGCGTCGAGATCGACGATCGTGTACGAAATGTCGCCTCGCGAGTGGTTCAGCAGGTTCGCGATGTTGATGTTCTCGGCCGCGAGCGCCGTCAGAATCTGCGCGACCATGTTCGGCACGTTGCGGTGCGGAATCGCGACGCGATGCGGGCGCGACCGCGGCAACACCGCGTCGGGGAAGTTCACCGATCGCGTCACGTTGCCGTGCTCGAGGAACTCGCGCACGTTGTCGACGACCATGATCGCGCAATTCTCCTCGGCCTCGCGGGTCGAGGCGCCGAGATGCGGCAGACAGATCACCTTCGGATGGTCGATCAGGCGCCGCGTCGGGAAATCGGTGACGTACGCGCGCAGCTTGCCCGCGTCGAGCGCGCCGATCACGGCGGTCTCGTCGACGATCTCCGCGCGCGCGAAATTCAGCACGACCGCGCCGCGAGGCATGAGCTGCAGGCGGCTGCGGCCGACCAGCCCCTCGGTATCCGGCGTCAACGGCACGTGGACGCTGACGACGTCCGCGCGGCCGAAGAGCTCGTCCAGGTTGTGCGCTTTCTGCACCGCGGACGACAGCTGCCAGGCGCTCTGCACCGTGATCGACGGATCGTAGCCCATCACCTGCATGCCGAGCTTCAACGCCGCGTTCGCGACCTCGACGCCGATCGCACCGAGGCCGACGACGCCGAGCGTGCGCTGCGGCAGCTCGAAGCCGACGAACTGCTTCTTGCCGGCCTCGACCGCGCGCTCGAGTGCGTCGCCGTCACCGTCGAGCCCGCGGACGTAGCTCCAGGCTTCCGGCAAGTTGCGCGCGGCCATCAAGAGCCCCGCGATCACGAGCTCCTTCACAGCATTCGCGTTCGCGCCGGGCGCATTGAATACCGGAATGCCGCGGCGGCTCAGCGCGTCGACCGGGATGTTGTTCACGCCGACGCCGGCGCGACCGACCGCGAGCAGGCCTTCCGGAAGCTCCATGGAATGCATGTCGGCCGAGCGCACGAGGATCGCATCGGGATGCGCGATCTCGGAAGCCACCTCGTAGCGCTCGCGGGGCAAGCGCCGCAGGCCCGCGACTGCGATGTTGTTCAGCGTCAAAATCTTGAAAGTCATTCTCGAATCCGTTCGTCAGTCCGCTTATGCCCGCCGCTCGAAGTCCGCCATGAACTCGAGCAGCGCGTCGACGCCTTCCTCCGGCATCGCGTTGTAGATGCTCGCCCGCATTCCGCCTACGGACCGGTGGCCCTTCAGGTTCGTCAGCCCGGCTGCCTCCGCCTCCTTCAGGAAGCGCTGGTCGAGCGACGGATCGGCGAGCGTGAACGGCACGTTCATCCAGGAGCGGTAGCGCGGGTCGACCGGATTCGAATAGAACGACGACCGGTCGATCGCGGCGTAGAGCTTGTCCGCCTTCCGCCGGTTGATCTCCGCCATCGCGGCGAGTCCGCCCTGCTCCTTCAGCCACTCGAACACGAGCCCGGCGAGATACCAGCCGAAGGTCGGCGGCGTGTTCCACATCGAATCGCTCTCGGCCATCGTCTTGTAGTCGATGACGCCCGGCGTCGCCCGGCGCGCGCGGCCGATCAGGTCCTCGCGCACGATGACGATTGCGAGCCCCGCGGGACCGATGTTCTTCTGTGCACCCGCGTAAATCACGCCGAAGCGCGACACGTCGATCGGCCGCGACAGGATCGTCGAGGAGAAGTCGGCGACGAGCGGCGCGTCCGAGACCTCCGGAATCTCGTGCAGCTCGACGCCGTAGACCGTCTCGTTCGGCGTGTAGTGCAAGTAAGCCGCGTTCGGCGAGACGCGCCAAGTCTCGCGGTCCGGCACCGTCGTGTAGTTGCTCGGCCCGCTGTCCGCGACGACGTTGACGGTCGCGTAGCGCGCGGCCTCGCTCGCGGCCTTCTTGCCCCAGTTGCCGGTGATCGCATAGTCGACCACCGCGCCTTCCGGCGCGAGATTCAGCGGCACGGACGCGAACTGCAGCGTCGCACCGCCCGGCAGGAACAGCACCTTGTAGTTGTCCGGGATCGCGAGCAGCTCGCGCAGGTCGCGCTCCGACCGCGCGGCGAGCTCGATGAAGGCTTTGCCGCGATGGCTCACCTCCATGACCGACATGCCGCTGCCCTGCCAGTCGAGCAGCTCCGCTTGGGCCCGTTCGAGCACTGCCGTCGGCAGCATCGCGGGCCCCGGGCTGAAATTCCACACACGCTTCATCGGCTCACTCCCTGCCTGCGCCGTCGTCCTCGTCGTCTTGTAATGCCTCCACCCGGTCGATGCCGACCAGCCTGCTGCCCTCGTCGAGCCTGATCAGCCGCACGCCCTGGGTGTTCCGCCCCATGACGGAGATGTCGGAGACCGGCGTCCGCACGAGCGTGCCGGTCGACGTGATCAGCATCAGCTCGTCGTCCGGCCCGACCTGTAACGCACCGACGACCGCGCCGTTGCGCTCGGTCGTGCGGATCGAGATCACGCCCTGGCCGCCGCGCCCCTGCACCGGGAACTCCTCGACCGGCGTCGCCTTGCCGTAACCGTTCTCGGTTGCGGTGACGATCAGCCCGCCGCTGACGATCACGAGAGCGTTCACCTCGTCGCCGGTGCCGGAAAGCTTGAGCCCCCTGACACCTGCCGCCGTGCGGCCCATCGGGCGAACGTCGTCCTCCGAGAAGCGGATCGCCTTGCCGCTGCTCGAGAACAGCATGATGTCCTGCTTGCCGTCGGTCAGGCCGGCCCCGATCAGGCGGTCGTCCGGCCGGATCTCGAGCGCGATGATGCCGTTGCTCCGCGGGCGCGAGAACGCGGTCAGCGGCGTCTTCTTCACGGTGCCTTGGCTCGTCGCGAAGAACACGTACTTGTCCTCCTCGAACGCGCGCACCGGCAGCACAGCGTTGATCCGCTCGCCCTCCTCGAGCGGCAGCAGGTTCACGATCGGGCGGCCGCGGGAGCCGGAGCCCGACTGCGGCACCTGATAGACCTTCAACCAGTACACCTTGCCGCGGCTCGAGAAGCAGAGCAGCGTGTCGTGCGAGTTCGCGACGAACAGCCGGTCGATGAAATCTTCGTCCTTCACGCGCGCCGCCGCCCGGCCGCGGCCGCCCCGGCGCTGCGCCTGGTAGGCCTCGAGCGGCTGCGCCTTCGCGTAGCCCTCGTGCGAGAGCGTGACGACGAGCGGCTGATCGGGAATCAGGTCCTCGATCGTCAGGTCGCTGAAGTCGTGCACGATCTCCGTGCGGCGCTCGTCCGCGTATTGGGCGCGGACCTCGAGCAGCTCCTCGCGGATCACCTGTTGGAGCTTGTCCGGGTTCGACAGGATCTCGACGAAGTTCCGGATTGCGTCGATCAGCTCGCCGTACTCCTGCGCGATCTTGTCCTGCTCGAGGCCGGTGAGGCGCTGGAGCCGCAAGTCGAGAATCGCCTGCGCCTGCGCCGGCGAGAGCCGGTACCCGTCCGGGCCGAGGCCGAGCTCCGGCAGCAGATCCTCGGGCCGTGTCGCCTCCGCGCCCGCGCGCTCGAGCATCCCGGTGACCGCGCCGGGGCGCCACGCGCGCCCGCACAGCCCGCTCTTCGCCTCTGCCGGCGACGGCGAGGTCTTGATCAGCTCGATGACCTCGTCGATGTTCGCGAGCGCGACCATCAAGCCTTCCAACACGTGGGCCCGCTCGCGCGCCTTGCGCAGATCGAACAGCGTGCGCCGCGTGACGACCTCGCGCCGATGGC
>CAYWGQ010000214.1:533-5317 GCA_964457725.1 uncultured Gammaproteobacteria bacterium | reverse complement strand
TGCGCACCGACTTGAGCGCGTGGAAGATCTCGGTGCCGGCGCGCAGCGATTCGGAGAAGCTCGTGAAGCCGACCGGCAGCACCATGAACTCCTGGAAATCGACGTTGTTGTCGGCGTGCGCGCCGCCGTTGATGATGTTCATCATCGGCACCGGCAGCGTATAGCGCTCGGCGCCGCCGCCGAGGTGCTCGTAGAGCTCGAGGCCGCGTTCTGCCGCCGCCGCCTTCGCGACGGCGAGCGACACCGCGAGGATGGCGTTGGCGCCGAGCCGCGCCTTGTTCGGCGAGCCGTCGAGCGCGATCAGCGCGCGGTCGAGGCCTTCCTGATCGGCGGCGTCGCGGCCGACCACGGCCGTGCGAATCTCGCCGTTCACGTTCGCGACGGCCCGCCGGACGCCTTTGCCGAGATAGCGCCCCGCGTCGCCGTCGCGCAGCTCGACGGCCTCGCGCGAGCCGGTCGAGGCGCCGGACGGCACGGCTGCACGACCGCGCGCGCCGCTCGCGAGCACGACGTCCGCCTCGACCGTCGGGTTACCGCGCGAATCGAGAATCTCCCGACCCAGCACTTCCTTGATTTCGCTCATGCTCCTCCTCCCGTCGCCCGGGCCGGCGCGTCGCCGCCCTGCAGCAGATCCTCAAGAAACGGTTGCGCCTTCGCGGCCGCGTCGATGCGCTGCAAGGTCGCGAGCAGCGGCTCGAGCCGCTCGAGCGGCCACGCGATGTCGCCGTCGCAAAGGGCGCTCGCCGGCGTCGGATGCGTCTCGATGAACACCCCGGCGACGCCTGCACCGACGGCCGCCCTCGCGAGCACCGGAACGTGCTCGCGGCTACCGCCCGAAGCGGCGCCGCGGGCGCCGGGCCGCTGGACCGAGTGACTCGCGTCGAAGATGACCGGGCACCCGGTCGCACGCAGCTCGGCGAGCGCGCGCATGTCGACGACGAGATCGCCGTAGCCGAACGCGAACCCGCGCTCGCAGACGAGCAGGCGATCGTTGCCGGCCGCCCGCGCTTTCGCGACGACGTTGCCCATCTCGGCCGGGGACAGGAATTGCCCCTTCTTCAGGTTCACCGGCCGCCCCTGGCGCGCGACCGCGACGATGAAATCGGTCTGCCGGCAAAGGAGCGCCGGCGTCTGCAGCACGTCGGCCACCTCCGCGACCGCGGCGAGCGGCGTCGACTCGTGCACGTCCGTCAGCACCGGCAGCTCGAGCTCGCGCTTCACGCGCTCGAGCACGCGCAGCCCCTCCTCGAGGCCGAGCCCCCGAAAGCTGCCGAGCGAGGAGCGGTTAGCCTTGTCGAACGAGGCCTTGAAGATCACGCCGATGCCGAGCCGCGCCCCGATGCGCTTCAGCTCCTCGGCGACCGCGAGAACGAGGCCTTCACTCTCGATCGCGCAGGGGCCGGCAATCGCGACGAGCGGCGCGCCGTCGCCTACGCTGACCCCGGCGACGTTCATGCCTCGACGGCTCTCGGCAGCTTCAGGCCCTGACATTCGCGGGCGGCGTTCACGAAGCTCGTGAAGAGCGGATGGCCGTCGCGCGGGTTCGACGTGAACTCGGGATGGAACTGCGAGGCGAGGAACCAGGGATGGCCTTCGAGCTCGATCATCTCGACGAGGCCGTCGCGCGAGCGCCCCGATAGCCTGAAGCCCGCCCTCTCGAACTCTTCCTGATAGCGGTTGTTGAACTCGAAGCGGTGACGATGGCGCTCGGAGATCTCGGCGCTGCCGTAAACGGCCCGTGCCCGGCTGCCCTCCGCTAGCAGACAGACCTGCGCGCCGAGGCGCATCGTGCCGCCGAGCGCGGAGCGCTCGTTGCGCTCGTGCCGCTGGCCGGTCTCGTCGCGCCATTCCGTCACGAGCGCGATCACCGGATGCGGCGTGTTCGGATCGAACTCGGTCGAATGCGCGCCCTCGAGGCCGAGGACGTTGCGCGCGAACTCGATCACTGCCATCTGCAGGCCGAGGCAAATGCCGAGATACGGGATCTGCTTCTCGCGGGCGAACTTGACGGCCGCGATCTTGCCCTCGATGCCGCGCTCGCCGAACCCGCCCGGCACGAGGATCGCGTCGACCTCGTTCAGGCAGACGGTGCCCTCGGTCTGAAGATCCTCGGACTCGACGTAGCGGATGTTCACGCGCGTCCGCGTCTGGATGCCGGCGTGGCTGAGCGCCTCCGACAGCGACATGTAGGAATCGCGCAGATCGACGTACTTGCCGACCATCGCGATCGTGACCTCCGCCTCGGGATTCGCCTTCGCGTCGACGACGGCCTGCCACTCGGAGAGATCCGCCGGGGGTGCGTCGATCTTGAGCTTCTCGACGACGATCGCATCGAGCTGCTGCTCGTGGAGCAGCATCGGGATCTTGTAGATGTCGTCGACGTCGATCGCGGAGATCACCGCCCGCTGCTCGACGTTCGTGAAGAGCGCGATCTTCGCCCGTTGCTCCGGCGGCAGCGGGTGCTGCGAGCGGCAGACGAGGATGTCCGGCTGGATGCCGATCGAGCGCAGCTCCTTCACGGAGTGCTGCGTCGGCTTCGTCTTGATCTCGGCCGAGGTCGGCATGAACGGCACGAGCGTCAGGTGGATGTAGAGCGCCCGCTCGCGGCCGAGCTCGACCCCCATCTGCCTGATCGCCTCGAGGAACGGCAGCGACTCGATGTCGCCGACCGTGCCGCCGATCTCGACCAGGCAGACGTCCGCGTCATCGGCGCCGCGCAGCACGCTCGCCTTGATCTCGTCCGTGATGTGCGGAATGACCTGCACCGTCGCCCCGAGATAATCGCCGCGGCGCTCCTTCGCGATCACGTTCGAGTAGATGCGCCCGGTCGTGAAGTTGCTGTTCCGGCTGGTCCGGGTCCGGACGAAGCGCTCGTAGTGGCCGAGGTCGAGGTCGGTCTCGGTGCCGTCGTCGGTGACGTAGACCTCGCCGTGCTGAAACGGGCTCATCGTGCCGGGGTCGACGTTGATGTAGGGGTCCAGCTTCATCAGCCGGACCGTGAGCCCTCGCGCCTCGAGAATCGCGCCGAGACAGGCAGACGTGATGCCCTTGCCGAGAGAGGAAACCACGCCGCCGGTAATGAAAATGAACTTGGTCATGTCTGGCCTATCAGCGAGCACCTGCAGTGATCCGGAGCATCCGGCTCCAAAGACCAAGGCCCCGCCGCTGCCGGCGGCATGCAATGCTCAAAAAACAAACGGCCGCTGTCGCACGGCACATCGGTCCGGCCATCGAGACGAGCGGCTTGGAATCAGTCGAGACGGTGCTACAAAGTATCAAATCGCTCCGGCGCTCACCAGCCTTGCACAGTCCCGGGCCCGCCCGCCGGTCACTGCAGCGGCGGGTGATCGGTCCAGATCACGCGCATCCGCGGCTCGCCCGGCGGCGCCTCGCGCACGTCCTCCGCGACCGCGAGATCGCCGATCGCGACCAGCCGCTCGCCGCGGAACAGGAGCGGGATCCGGTCGCGCATCCACGGCACGATGCCGCGCTCTTGCAGCCAGTGCTTCAGCGAGACGGTGTGCTGCGCGCCGAGCGGCCGGAACCGCTCCCCGCCCTGCCTGAACGCGAGCGTCAGACCTTCGTTCACCCAGGAGGCCGGCAGGCCTTCGTCGGCCTGCGCCGCGTCGAACCGGACGACGCCTTCCGGGCCCGTCCACGGCCGCGCGGCGCTGACCGCGGCGCGATACTCGGGGCCCGAGCCGGCCGCAGGCGTCGGCAACAGATACAGATGATCGCGGTGCACGCGCGCCTCGCCGCCGGGCCAGCCGAGCCGGGTCTGTGCGTCCGGGCGTTGCCCGACCGCCGCGTTCCGGAGCCGCTCGATCGCGTCCGCACCGGGGACCGGGATGCCGAGCTCGCGCAGCGCGTGGCGCAGCAGGTTCCGCTGGCGCGCGGGCGTAAGCGCGGCGAGCGCGGCCGCCGGAATCCGCCGCAAGTCCTCGATCGCCGCCGCGTCGTTGCGCGCCACCTCCTCGAGGATCGTCTCGGCGTCCCGCATCTGCGCCGCGAGCCGGGCGGCGAGCTTCGGCGCCGCCGGCCACCGCTCGATCAGGAGCGGCAGCACCTCGTGCCGCAAGAAGTTCCGGTCGTAGCGCAGCTCCTGGTTCGCCGGATCCTCGAGCCAGGACAGGCCGAACCGGCCGGCCGCGGCCCGAATCTCCGTCCGCGTCGCGAACAGCAGCGGGCGGCCGAGGAAGCCCGGCGGGAATTTCCCGAACGGCAACACCCCCCGCAACCCTCGAACGCCCGAGCCCCGCATCATCCTGAGCAGCAGCGTTTCGAGCTGATCGTCCGCGTGATGCGCGGTCAGCAGCACTTCGCCGGGCTGCATCAGCTCCGCGAGCGCGACGTAGCGCGCGTGCCGCGCGGCCGCCTCGGTGCCGACCCCGCGCCGCTCGACGGCGACGCGGACCGAAGCGTACTCCGCACCGAGCGCGGCCGCCGCCTCGCGGCAATGCGTTTCCCACGCATCCGCGGCCTCCGCGAGGCCGTGGTTCACATGCAGCGCGCGGACCGCGCCGAGCTCGAGACGCAGCGCGGCCGCGAGCAGCACGGTCGAGTCGAGCCCGCCGCTGAACGCGACGGCGAAGCGAGGCGGCGCGGTGCGCGGAAGCGGCCAGCGCTCGATCGACGCGCGCATGCGGCCGAGAAAACGCTCTTCGTCGCTCATGGCGTCGAGCGTAGCACCGGCGCGGGATCTCGGGGCGCACGCGGCGCCCGAGTCGCGGCTGGACAGCCGCTCCTACCGCGGGAGGCAAGGCGCTCCGCAATCGCGGCTGGAC
>CAYWGQ010000214.1:0-523 GCA_964457725.1 uncultured Gammaproteobacteria bacterium | reverse complement strand
GGCGGGCAGGGGGCCCGCCTCGCGCGGTGGCCCGCCCGGGCGCGGGGGGTGTGGCGGCGGCCCCCCCCCGCGACTGCTGGGACGGCTCAGGCCTCCTTGAAGACGCCGTAGCTCGCGATCCGCCGTCGTCGTTGCGCGACGAGCTCGGCCGTCGGCACGGCTTGCAGGTCGGAGAGCGCGTGCAGCAGCGCGTTCTTCAGCGCCTCGGCCATCGCGGTCCAGTCGCGGTGCGCACCGCCGAGCGGCTCCGGGATGACCTCGTCGACGAGCCCGAGCTTCAGGAGCCGGTCGGCGGTGATGCCCATCGCCTCCGCCGCGGCTTCCGCCTTGTCCGCGCTCTTCCAGAGGATGCTCGCGCAGCCTTCGGGAGAGATCACCGAGTAAATGCTGTACTGGAGCATCATCACCCGGTCCGCGACGCCGATCGCGAGCGCGCCGCCCGAGCCGCCTTCGCCGATCACGACGCTGATGATCGTGGTCGACAGGCTCGAGAGGACGAACAGATTTCGAGCGATCGCCTCGC
>CAYWGQ010000213.1:0-5347 GCA_964457725.1 uncultured Gammaproteobacteria bacterium | reverse complement strand
CGCTGCCCGACGTGCGCGGCCGCGAGCAGATCCTGAAGGTCCACATGCGCAAGGTGCCGGTCGATCCGAACGTGAAGCCGGCCGTGATCGCGCGGGGCACGCCGGGCTTCTCGGGCGCGGATCTCGCGAACCTCGTGAACGAGGCTGCGCTCCTCGCGGCGCGCGCGAACCGCCGCACCGTGCGGATGGAGGAGTTCGACAAGGCCAAGGACAAGATCATGATGGGCACCGAGCGGCGCTCCATGGTCATGAGCGAGGCCGAGAAGCGCCTGACCGCGTATCACGAGTCGGGCCACGCGATCGTCGGCCTGTCCGTGCCGGATCACGACCCCGTTTACAAGGTCACGATCATTCCGCGCGGGCGCGCGCTCGGCGTGACGATGTTCCTCCCGGAGGAGGACCGCTACAGCTACTCGAAGCAGCGGCTGATGAGCCAGATGAAGAGCCTCTACGGGGGGCGGCTCGCGGAGGAGATCGTATTCGGGCCGGCGTACGTCACGACGGGTGCCGCGAACGACATCGAGCGAGCGACCGAGATCGCGCGCAACATGGTCACGAAGTGGGGCCTGTCGGACCGGCTCGGTCCGCTGACCTACACCGAGGACGACGGCGAGATCTTTCTCGGCAGGAGCGTGACCCGCCACAAGCAGGTGTCCGACGTCACCGCGCACGCGATCGACGAGGAGGTCCGTACCCTCATCGATACCTGCTACAACGAGGCGAAGGCGATCCTCGAGGCGAACCGCGACAAGCTCGATCTGATGGCGGAGGCGTTGATCAAGTACGAGACGATCGACGAGCTGCAGATCCGCGACATCATGGAGGGGCGCACGCCGCGTCCGCCTCAGGACTGGGACGAGCCCTCCGAGCCGGGCCAGGCCGTGCGGCCCGAGGCGGCGGCCGAGGACGCGCCGGGTCCGGCAGCGCCGCTCGGCGGCCCGGCCAGCCAGCACTGAGTCGCCGCCCGCGCGAATGACGCGCCGCTATTTCGGCACCGACGGCATTCGGGGCCAAGTCGGCTCGCCGCCGATGACGGTCGACTTCGCGCTCCGGCTCGCGAGCGCGGCGGCGCACGTGCTCGCGCCGAACGGCGGCACGGTGCTGATCGGCAAGGACACCCGGGTCTCGGGCTACATGTTCGAGTCCGCGCTCGAGGCGGGTTTCGTCGCGTCGGGCGTCGACGTGCTCCTGACCGGACCGCTGCCGACGCCGGCGATCGCCTACCTGACGAAGAAGGTCGCGGCCGATTTCGGCATCGTGATCAGCGCCTCGCACAATCCGTTCGAGGACAACGGCATCAAGTTCTTCGGCGCGGACGGCGAGAAGCTGTCCGACGACCTCGAGGAGGCGATCGAGGCGGAGCTCGATCGGCCCGTCGTCACGCATCAATCCGGCGACCTCGGGCAGGCGAAGACCGCTTCGTTCGCCCGCAGCGAGTACATGCAGTTCTGCCGCTCGACGTTGCCCCCGGAAATGAGCTTCGAGGGCATGAAGATCGTCGTCGATGCGTCGCACGGCGCCGGCTACAAGGTCGCGCCGCGGCTGGTCGCCGATCTCGGCGCCGAGGTCGTGCCGGTCGGCTGCTCGCCGAACGGCCGGAACATCAACGCCGGCTGCGGGTCGACCCGGCCGGATTTGCTGAAGCTGACCGTGACCGGCGTGCGAGCGCACGTCGGGTTCGCGCTCGACGGCGACGGCGATCGCGTCGTGATGGTCGACGAGCGCGGCAATCTCGTCGACGGCGATCAGCTGCTCTACGTGCTCGCATGCGACCGGCTCGCGAACGGCGGCCTGCGGGGGCCTGTCGTCGGCACCGTCATGAGCAACCTCGGGCTCGAGCTCGCTCTCGGGGAGCGCGGTGTCGCGTTCCACCGTGCGAAGGTCGGCGACCGGCACGTGCTCGCGATGTTGAAGGAGCACGGCGGCATCCTCGGCGGCGAGACCTCGGGGCACGTCATATGCCTCGATTGCACGACGACGGGGGACGGTCTGATCACCGCGCTGCAAGTGCTCTCGGTGATGCAGCGCACCGGAGCGAGCCTGAGCGAGCTCGTGCAGGGCATGGCGCAATTTCCGCAGGTGCTCGTGAACGTGCGGGTGAGCGCGCCGACGGATCCGAACGGTGCGCCCGAAGTTCGCGACGCGGTCGCCGAGGCCGAGGCGCAGCTCGGCGGGCGCGGGCGGATCGTGCTCCGCGCGTCGGGCACGGAGCCGGTGATCCGCGTGATGGTCGAGGGCGAGAGCCGTCAGCTCGTCTCGCAGCTCGCGAACCGTCTCGCCGACGTCGTCCGCGCGGCATTCGCCTGAATCTCGCGGCATAATCGCCCCCTTCGGGAACGGCAGCGGGTCGGCGCGACGCCGTGTGTAGGAGCGGCTGTCCAGCCGCGACCGCAGTGCGGCGCGAAACAAGAGTCGCGGCTGGACAGCCGCTCCCACCGGAAAGAGGAGTCGCGGCTGGACAGCCGCTCCCACGGGAACGCAACGCGGAGGCAGATCGATGCGGAGAAAACTCGTCGCCGGGAACTGGAAGATGCACGGCTCGAGCGCGCGGAGCCGAGAGCTCGCGGCCGCGCTCCGGGACGGCGTCGGAGCCGGCGGACGGGCCGAGATGGTGCTGTGCCCGCCGTTCCCGTATCTCCCTGCCGTGGCGGAGACGGTCGCGGGCAGCCCGATCGGGCTCGGCGCCCAGGACGTCTGCGAGCGGACCGGGACGGGGGCGTTCACCGGCGAGGTGTCCGGCGCGATGCTCGCCGACGTCGGCTGCCGGTACGTGATCGTCGGGCACTCCGAGCGGCGAGCGCTCTACGGCGAGACCGATGCGCTGGTCGCGGCCAAGTTCCAGGCGGCGCAGGCCGCGGGCCTCGTGCCGATCCTCTGCGTCGGCGAGACGCTCGAGCAGCGCGAGGCGGACGAGACGCGGGCGGTCGTCGAGCGCCAGGTCGCGGCGGTTCTCGATGCAGCCGGCGCCGCCGCATTCGGCTCGGCGGTCGTCGCGTACGAACCGGTTTGGGCGATCGGCACCGGGCGGACCGCGACCCCGGATCAGGCGCAGGAAGTTCACGCGCTGATCCGCAGCATGATCGCGAAACGGGATGCTACAATTGCCGCCGACCTCCGGATCCTCTACGGCGGCAGCGTCAAAGGCGGCAACGCCGCGGAGCTGTTCGCGATGCAGGACATCGACGGAGGGCTGGTAGGCGGCGCTTCCCTCGAAGCGCCGGAGTTTCTGAGGATTTATGCTGCGGCCGCCTGAGGCGGGCGCCGAAGAGAATGCTGGGCTCGATCGTCCTCATCGTTCACGTCGCCGTATGCGGGCTGATCATCGGCTTCGTGCTGCTCCAGCGCGGCAAGGGCGCTGAAGCGGGCACGGGGTTCGGCGCGGGCGCGTCCGGCACCGTGTTCGGCGCGCGCGGCTCGGCCAATTTTCTCTCGCGCACCACGGCGGTGCTCGCGACGGTGTTCTTCGTGACGTCGCTCGCGCTCGCCTACCTCGCGACGCAGCGGCAAGCGGCGCCGAGCGGCAGCTTGCTCGAGCGGGCGGTGCAGTCGGAGAGCTTGCCGCAAGCGCGGCCGCCGGCGGTGACGGAGGAGCTGCCGGCACTCGACGTTCCCGCGGGAGACGCGGATAACGCGCCGACTGGCGGCGACGGTAACACCAGCGACGGTAACAATTGAACGCGGACGTGGTGGAATTGGTAGACACGCTGTCTTGAGGGGGCAGTGGCGAAAGCTGTGTCGGTTCGAGTCCGACCGTCCGCACCACCTTTTTCAATGAGACGCGAGTAGGCGGGGCTGGTACAATCCGCGCCCGTCTCCTCGCAGTCGACATATGCTTGCGAACTACGCGCCGATTTTGATTTTTTTGATCGTCGCCGGAGCGCTCGCCGTGCTGCTCCTCGCGCTCGGGTTCGCGTTCGGGCGCGGCAGCAAGGACCCGCAAAAGCTGGCGCCGTACGAATGCGGGTTCGAGGCGTTCGAGGACACGCGCATGCGCTTCGACGTGCGCTACTACCTCGTCGCGATCCTGTTCATCATCTTCGACCTCGAGATCGCGTTCCTCTTCCCGTGGGCCGTCTCGCTAGACACCATCGGGATCGTCGGCCTCGTCGCGATGGGCATCTTCCTCGCGGTGCTCGTGGTCGGCTTCGTATACGAGTGGCGCAAGGGAGCCCTCGAATGGGATTGAGCCGTACAGCCGCGGCGGCGGAGCTGCCGTTCGACGTGCCGGAGGTGATGCACCGCGGCTTCGTCGTCACCAAGGTCGACCAGCTCGTGAACTGGGCGCGGACCGGTTCGCTCTGGCCGATGACGTTCGGCCTCGCGTGCTGCGCGGTCGAGATGATGCACGCGGGCGCGTCGCGCTACGACCTCGACCGCTTCGGCGTGATTTTCCGCCCGAGCCCGCGCCAATCCGACGTGATGATCGTCGCCGGCACGCTCGTGAACAAGATGGCGCCGGCGCTCCGCAAGGTCTACGACCAGATGGCGGAGCCGCGCTGGGTCATCTCGATGGGCTCGTGCGCGAACGGCGGCGGCTACTACCACTATTCCTACTCCGTCGTCCGCGGCTGCGACCGCATCGTCCCGGTCGACGTCTACGTGCCCGGCTGTCCGCCGACCGCGGAAGCCTTGCTGTTCGGGATCATCCAGCTACAGCAGAAAATTCGGCGCACGCACACCATCGCGCGCTGATCCCTCTCGAGGACCGATCGATTGAGCGAGTCGAACGTAGACAAGCAGCAAGTGCGCGCCCTGCCGCCTCGACAGGAGCGGCTCGCGGCCGCCGTCGAGGAGCGGCTCGGCGACCGCGTCACGCGGCTGCCGACGACGGTAGGCGAGGTCGGCTTTCGCGTGCGTCCCGACGCGCTCCTCGAGTGCGCGCGGGTGCTGCGTGACGAGGAGCCGTTCCGGTTCGAGCAGCTGATCGATCTCTGCGGCGTCGACTATCAGAGCTACGGCAAGGACGAGTGGCGGACGCAGGCTGCGACCGCCACCGGCTTCTCCCGCGGCACGTTCCGCGGCCTGGCGACGCTCGACCAGGACCCGGCCGCCGACCGTACCGAGGCGGCGAAGTACGAGCCCGAGGCCCGCTTCGCGGTCGTCTACCACTTGCAGTCGGTCAGCAAGAATCAGCGGCTCCGCCTCAAGGTGTTCTGCGAGCAGGACGAGCGGCCGCTGGTCGACTCCGTCACGTCGGTCTGGCCGTCCGCGGACTGGTACGAGCGGGAAGCGTTCGATCTCTTCGGGATCCTGTTCCGCGGACATCCGGACCTTCGCCGAATCCTCACGGATTACGGCTTCATCGGCCATCCGTTCCGCAAGGATTTCCCGCTGATCGGCAACGTCG
>CAYWGQ010000212.1:0-5637 GCA_964457725.1 uncultured Gammaproteobacteria bacterium | reverse complement strand
GGAAACCGCTGGGTCGAGATGGAGCTCGTCGTGCCCGGCACGCCCGAGCAGGTGTGGCAGGCGATCGCCACCGGGCCCGGCTACACCGCTTGGTTCACGCCGACGACGATCGACGAGCGCGTCGGCGGCGCAATCCGTTTCGACATGGGAGCGCACGGCGAGTCCAAGGGCGAAGTGACGGTCTGGGAACCGCCGACGCGGTTCGCCTACGTCGAGCGCGACTGGGGCGAGGGCGCGCCGCCGCTCACGACGGAGATCACGGTGACGGCGAGGTCGGGCGACCGTTGCGTCATCCGGATGGTCCATTCGCTGTTCGCCTCGACCGACGACTGGGACGACCAGATGGAGGGCTTCGAGAGCGGCTGGCCGGCGTTCTTCGAGCTGCTGCGCCTGTACCTCTCGCGCTTCGCGGGCATGAAGGGGGCAACGACCCTCGCGATGACCAGCGTCGAAGCACGCCACCTCGACGTTTGGAAGCGGCTGACCGAGGGGCTAGGCGTCGCTCACGTGGACGTCGGCGAGGAATGGACGACACGCGCGCCCGAGGCACTCGCGGGCGTCGTCGAGCGCGTCGAGCAGGGCGGGCGGCAACGCTACGTTCTGGCGCGGCTGACCGAGCCCGGCCCCGGCCTCGCGCTGATCACGACGTACGGCATCGGCCGCTCCACGAACGTCAACGTGACGCTCTATCTGTACGGCGACGACGCCGAGCGGCGCGCCGCAGCGAGCGGACCGGTATGGCAGCGCTGGTGCAGCGAGACGTTCGGCTAGACGAGCGCGCTACGGCAGCGCTTCGTCGTCGGCAGCGGCGCGCACTGCTTGCCGGTCGCCGCAGGTCGCTATCCGCCTGAGCGCGCAGCGATCAGCTCGAGTGCCTTTGCGAGTATCGGGTCTCGGCCCTCGCAGTATCGGCGACATGGCTCGACGATCACGTCGGGCGGGATTCCGACGCGTTCGATCCGTCCGACGCCGGGCAGAACGGGTACTGCTCCGTCGCCGACCGCCAGCAGCAGAAAGTATTTCTCGTCGAAGAAGCGAAACGGCGAGGCGCCCAGAAAGTATCCGGCCGTCCTCGAGCCGACCAGCGTCCCGAGCCCGTCGCGCCTGACGATACCGGCCAGCATCTCCTTGCCGCTGCGGACGCTGTCGTCGATCAGGAAGTATTTCGGCACCGTCCGCCAGAAGCTGCGCTCGCGCAGCCTGGTCAGGTAGTCCTCGCTCGTGCCGCCGTAGCCCCCGCGATAATCCATGACGAGCGCGTCGACCCGATCGTTCTCGAAGCGATCGAGCGCGGCGTTCATGCGCTCGAGGATCGCGTCCCTTGCCGTCCACAGGTGGAAGTAACCGACGCGCTCGTCGCCTACGGAGAGGATCCTTTCGGAGGCGCTTGCGGCTTCGACGAAGCCGTGCATCACGCTCTGTCTTCTCGTCGCGAAGGAGACGGTTCGGACGCTGCGGCCATCCGACGAGAGCGTCAGACTCGATCTCCCGGGACCGAATCCGAGCGGCGAGAAGTCCCGGCCATCGATCGCCGACAGCTCGTCGCCGACGAGCACTCCGGCCGCCGCGGCAGGCGAGCCTTCGAGCACGTGTCTTGCGAACCACCGTCCGTCTTCCTGCTCGGGCCAGATGCCCGAGAAGTCGATCTCGTACGCGCCGTCCGCGGCGAAGAGCGAGTTCAAGCCCCAGTAGTGCATGTCCTCGCGGGTGTATAGGGCGGTGTGACTGACGGCGAGCTCCGCGAGCAGCGAGTTAACGACGGCAGCGACTCGAGCCGGGCCGTCCGTGCAGCCGATCGCGCCCCTGTGCTCGGCCACGCGGTCCGGCCAACCGAGGCCGTTGAACGTCTGATCGAAGAAGCGCTCGGTCACGACGGCGACGATCTCGTCGTACTCGACGAGGGCCTCGCAGTCCTGTGCGCGGACTCCCGCCTCTGCCAGCAGCATCAACAGCGCCAAGAGGAATCGCCATCCTCCTCGCGCTTTCGGGGCACGTTCGAACGCGGCACCAAAAGCGGTCGACGCCGGTGCGTAGCCCACCTTCTCCGCGACCGAGCCGACGGTTGCCTCGGGGCTGCACGGCAGATCGGCGGCCATCGCCATCTGGCGATTCCTCAGGAAGGCCATCTGGGCAATGCCAGGATTCTAGCCAAACACGCGAGAGGACGGCGCGAACCTTGCAAGCGAACCGCGCGGAGGAGCCTGGACGTCACCGCAACGTCGACGCCTCCCCTCCTCGTCGCCGACTGACCAACGCATCTATCGAAGCACAACAAATTTGGAGGTTGCGCATGAACGCTCTTGCCCATGCATCCGAGACGTCCGCAAGCTACGTCACCACGGCGGACGGCGTGCAGCTCTACTATAAGGATTGGGGCCCGCGGACCGGCGAGCCCGTCGTGCTGAGCCACGGATGGCCCCTGAGCTCCGATAGCTGGGAATCCCAGATGCTCTTCCTCGCGGATAACGGCTATCGCGTCGTCGCGCACGATCGCCGCGGGCACGGCCGCTCGAGCCAGCCCTGGGAAGGCAACGACATGGACCATTACGCGGACGATCTCGCGGCGGTGATCGAGACGCTCGACCTGCGCGACGTGACGCTGATCGGCTTTTCCACCGGCGGCGGGGAGGCGGCGCGCTACATCGGCCGCCACGGCACCGGCCGCGTGAAGAAAGTCGCGCTCGTCAGCGCAGTGACGCCGCTGATGGTGAAGAGGGCGGACAACCCCAAGGGCGTGCCGATCGAGGTCTTCGACGGCATCCGGAAGGCGGCGCTCGAGAATCGCTCCCAGCTATACCTCGACATCGCCTCCGGCCCGTTCTTCGGCTTCAACCGGCCGGGCGCGAAGGCGTCGCAGGGTCTGATCGACTCCTTCTGGCGCCAGGGGATGCAGGGCGGCCATAAGAACACTTTCGATTCGATCAAAGCGTTCTCGGAGACGGATTTCCGCCAGGACCTGCGGAAGGTCGACGTGCCAACGCTGATCGTGCACGGCGACGACGACCAGATCGTGCCGATCGACGTTGCGGGGCGCGCCGCCCACCCGCTGATCGAGGGAAGCAAGCTGGTCGTCTACGAGGGCGGCCCGCACGGCATCACCGACACGCACAAGGATCGGCTCAACCAGGACTTGCTGACGTTCCTGCGCGAGTGAGAAGCAGAGCTGAAGGAACGGCCGCGGCGAAACCGCGGCTCCTTCGGGATCTCGAGCAGGTGTAGCGATCGTCACGGGGCGCATGTCACGCTCGGAGCAGTCGAGGCGGGCAACAGCGCAGAGCGGTCCCGTCGAAGTGACATCGGAGCGTTGACTTGCCGCCAGTCGTGATCCGGCCGCTTGCCCCCGAGCTGCTCGAGCCCGCGGCGCGGCTCCTGGGCGGCAGCATGAGCGACAACCCGCTGCATCGGCGGGTGTTTGCCGATGACGAGGCACGCATCGAGCCGTTGCTGGCCGAAGCGTTCGCTCGCTTGCTGCAACGGCAGATGCGTACGGGGCTGGTGCTCGGCGCCTTCGAGGCGGAAAGGCTGACCGGCGTGGCGGCGATGGTTCCGTCGGCGCACTGTCAGCCGACGCTCTGGGACAAGCTCGGCATGCTGCCGATTCTCGCGAGGGGACGCGGGTTACGTCACCTGCCGCGGATCCACCGCTGGCTGAGCGTCTGGGCTCGCCGAGATTTGGCCGTCGAGCATTGGCACCTCGGGCCAGCGGCCGTGGAGCGCGAGCGCCAAGGGCAGAGCATCGGAACCGCGCTGCTCGCGGCGATCTGCGAAGACCTCGACCGCCGACAAGCCATCGGCTATCTCGAGACGGACAAGCACGTGAATGTCCGGCTCTACCGTCGAAACGGCTTCGAGGTGGTCGCGGAGCAGCCGGTGTTGGGTGTGCCGAACTGGTTCATGCTCCGCCGGCCCACCGCCACGATCGCCTAGCGCGTACTCCGTTATTCACGTGCGCACCGGGCGGGTGCAGTCGACGAGTCGACGGCCGATACCCGATGCTAAAATTAACGGGCGAGTCGATTAGTGTCGAAGAGCCCTATACGGGCGCCGACGGCGTACGGCGGATCTACAAGTCGACCAAACGCCCCCTCTTCGACGACGCCGGCGAGGAGCTCGGCGGAGATTGCCGGAGGGCCTACGACGGGGAGAGCGGCTTGCGCGAGCTGCAGCATTATCGACCGGACGTCGTCCTGCTCGACATCGGCATGTCGGGGCTGGACGGCTATGAAACCTGCCGACGGATTCGGCAGGCGCGCAGCGACGACGTGATGCTGGTGGCGGTCACCGGCTTCGGCCAGCAGCGGGACAAGAAGGAGGCGCACCGCGCGGGATTCGACGCGCACCTTACGAAGCCCCCGAGTCCTGCCCAGCTGCGGAAGCTGCTGGCTCGGAAGGCCGGTGTATCCGCGTCGCGGTCCGCCACGAATCGTTCCGAGGGGGCTCCGAGCCGCACCTGATCCGCGGAAAGCCTTCTTCGAGTCTACCGTGCTGCCGATAGGCTCGACTCCTCCTCACCGGTTTTGCCCAGTCCCGGCTCCAGAATCGGCCACCAGCGTGCCCGGGATCGAGCCGAGAGGCCGATCGGCCGGCTCCTCGACGGCGGGCTTCCACAGCAGCGCCACGCCGAGCAACGCCGTGACCGAGGACGCCGCGAAGACCGCAACCTTGGCGGCCGCGAACTCGGTCTCGAGCGCATAGGCCTGCCCGGCGATGAACAGCGCCATCGTGAACCCGATCCCCGCGAGCGATCCGGCGCCCGCGAGCTGCCGCCACGAGTACGCGCTCGGCTTCGCCGCGACGCCGAGGCGCACGGCAAGCATCGATAGCAGAAAGAAGCCGACCGGCTTGCCGATCACGAGGCCGGCGGCGATCGCGAGCATCAGCGACTCGTGCCCCGCGATGACCGCGTCGGACAGCTCGACCCCCGCGTTCGCGAGCGCGAATAGCGGCAGCACGACGAAGCTCGATTGCGGTGCCACCGTGCGCAACAGGCGCTCCGTGGGGCTCATCAGCCGGTCGTTGATCGCGTCGAGTGCGCGCAACGCCGGCTCCGACGGTCCGTAGCGAAGCTCCTCCCCGCGATGGCGCGCCTCGTCGGTCAGGATCGCGTCGGCTTGCCGGGCGAGCGTCATGTAGTTCGCCGGCGGCCGCGCGGGGATGCAGGCAGCGAGAATGACGCCCGCGAGCGTCGCGTGCAGGCCCGAGGCGTGCACGGCGGCCCAAAGCGCGATCCCGACGAGGATATAGGGCGACACACGATAGACGCCGGACCGATTGAGCATCGCGAGCAGCACCGTGAAGAACGCAGCCGCCAGCAACCACGGTATCTCCACGCCTTCGGAATAGAAGAGCGCGACGACCAGGATCGCGCCGATGTCGTCGACGATCGCCGATGCCGTCAGAAATATCCGCAGCTCCACGGGCACGCGGCGGCCGAGCATCGCGATCAGTGCGATCGCGAACGCCGTGTCCGTCGACATCGGTACCGCCCAGCCGTGCGTCCACGAGCCGCTAGGCACGACGAGCACGTAGAGCAACGCGGGCACGGCCATCCCGCCGATTGCCGCCGCGATCGGCAACGCCGCGGACGCGCGCTCGGCGAGGTGCCCGACGCTGAGCTCGCGCTTGATCTCGAGCCCG
>CAYWGQ010000211.1:0-5661 GCA_964457725.1 uncultured Gammaproteobacteria bacterium | reverse complement strand
GGTAGGAGCGGCTGTCCAGCCGCGACTCTTCCGGTAGGAGCGGCTGTCAGCCGCGGCTCTTCCGGTAGGAGCGGCTGTCAGCCGCGGCTCTTCCGGTAGGAGCGGCTGTCCAGCCGCGACTCGTGCCCGTTGCGCGCGAAGATCGCGGCTGGACAGCCGCTCCTACCTAAGTGCGGGAGCGCTTGGCGATGCGGTCGCCGACGGCGATCGTGCCGGCGCGGACGACGCGTGCGTTCACGCCGCGGAGCTGCAGCTCGCGGCCGCGCTCGGTCAGCAGGAAACGCATCGCGTCCGCGCCGAACCGCGCCTTGAACTTGCGGCACGGCAGGTGCGGCTCGGCCGTGATCGCAAGCACCGCGGAGCCGATCTCGAGCTCCGTGCCCGGCGGCACGTTCGCTCGGCTCAGATCGAAGTCGACGTAGAGCTGATCGCCCGCGAGCGGCCAAAGATCTCGCGTGCCCGCGAGCAGCGCGATCACGCGCGAGCTCATCAGCGTGACCTGCGCCTCGAGATCGGGCCGCCGGCGCGTCGCCCAGCTGTCGCCGACGAGCCCGACGAGCGAATCGAGCGTGCCCTGCTCGAGCACGCGCCGCTCGTCGACGCTCGGCCGGGCGACGATCATCTCGAGCCGGCCGACCTCCGCGGGCGCCGCCTCGATCTCGTGGAGCCCCGCGTCGAGCGCCGGCAGGTCGACGAAAACGGGAACGTGCGCGGCCAGCGCCGTCACGGATTGCCCATCGACCGCGGTCCGGCAGCCGCCCGCGGGCCCCGGAGCGGCCACGAGGAGCCATTGCGGTCGAAGATGTGGAAGATGCCGGCCATGGGGACCGCCGCGATTGTAACCGCACCGACCGATACACTCGTAGACGCCGAGTGCCACGAGGAGGCAAGCAACGCGCCACGATCTCAGCGCGACGCTTGCAACGGCTCCGCACCGAGCGGTTCGGATGCCCGTTCGCCGGCAGCGGCCCGGATTATGCCCGCAGCGGGGCCCGCGGCAGGCGATCGAAGCGTGCAATCGCCGCCGCGGTGGGATACTTTCGCGCGGGCTCGAGTCATAGCGAACCGTGGAAACGACCACCTATTTCATCCGCCGGCTGATCCTGATCGTCCCGACCTTCATCGGGATCACGCTGCTCGTCTTCGCGGTGACGCGGGTCGTGCCCGGCGGGCCGATCGAGCGGATGCTGAACGAGGCGCTGCTCGCGGGCAGCGACCGGGCCGGGCTCACGGCCGGCGCGGTCGGCGGCGGCTCGCTGTCGGAGGCGCAGCTCGACCAGCTGCGCGCCTATTACGGCTTCGACAAGCCGATCCTCGTGAGCTACGTGGACTGGCTCCGAAAGGTGCTCGTGCTCGACCTCGGCCGCTCGACCCGCTACAACGAGCCGGTCTGGAACACGATCAAGGGCCGCTTCCCGATCTCGATCTTCTACGGCGTCACGACGCTGATCCTGACCTATCTCGTCTGCATCCCGCTCGGCGTCTGGAAGGCGATACGGCACAACAGCCACTTCGACAACGCCACCTCCACGCTCGTGTTCTTGGGCTACGCGATTCCCGGCTACGTCGTCGGCATCGCGCTCCTGACCGTGTTCGCGTCGCAGCTCGGCTGGTTTCCGCTCGGCGGCTTCGTGAGCGAGGGGTTCGCGCTCATGAGCCCGTGGGAGAAGGTGAAGGACGTGACGCACCATGCCGTCCTGCCGCTCCTCTCCTACATGGCGGGCAGCTTCGCGGTCACGACCTTCATGATGAAGAACTCGCTGATGGACAACCTGTCGTCCGACTACGTCCGCACCGCGATCGCGAAGGGACTCACGTTCCGGCAGGCGGTGTACCGGCACGCTCTGCGGAACAGCCTGATACCGATCGCGACGTCCTTCGGCAACAACATCTCGGTGATCCTCACGGGCTCGTTCCTGATCGAGCGGATCTACAACATCGACGGGTTCGGTCTGCTCGGCTTCGAATCGCTGGTCGAGCGCGACTACCCGGTCGTGATGGGCATTCTCGTGATCTCGTCGCTGCTCTTCTTGATCGGCAACATCCTGTCGGACATCTGCGTCGCGCTGGTCGACCCGCGCGTGAAGTTCGGACAGTAGGAGCGCGCGGATGATCCGGTGGAGCCCGCAGACGATCAAGCAATGGCGCCGGTTCCGGTCGCTGAAGCGCGGCTACTACTCGCTCGTGATACTCGTCGTCCTGCTCGTGCTCAGCGTCTTCGCGGAGCTGCTCGTGAACAGCCGTGCACTCGTCGTCAAGTACGAGGGCGAGTATTTCTTTCCGACGTACGCCGCCTTCATTCCCGGCCGGCGGTTCGGCCTGGACTACGACTACGAGACGAATTACCGGGAGCTCGCGGCGCGGTTCGCGGAGGCGCGTGCGGCCGCGATCGCCGCCGGCGAGGAGCCGCCCGACAACTGGGTGCTGCTGCCCCCGGTGCCGTACAACGCGTTCGAGAACGACTTCACGACCGGCAGCTTCCCGCCGTCACCGCCGAGCGTCGAGTCGCAGCACTACCTCGGAACCGACGTCGCGGGCCGCGACATCGTCGCCCGGCTGGTCTACGGATTCCGTCTCGCGATGGCGTTCTCGGTGATCCTGCTGCTCTGCAACTACATCGTCGGAGTCGCGATCGGCTGCGCGATGGGCTTCTGGGGCGGCGCCTTCGATCTCGTCTTCCAGCGGTTGATCGAGATCTGGTCGAACGTGCCGTTCCTCTATGTGATCATGATCGTGGCCTCGGTCGTGGTACCGACGTTCTTCACGCTGGTGGCCGTGATGGTGATCTTCGGCTGGATGAGCATGACGTGGTACATGCGCACCGCCACCTACAAGGAGCGGGCGCGGGAGTACGTGACCGCCGCGCGGGCGCTCGGCGCCTCGAGCCCGCGGATCGTGTTCCGGCACATCCTGCCGAACACGGTCGCGATCATCGTCACGTTCATTCCGTTCTCCATGGCCGCGGGCGTGACGGCGCTGACGGCGCTCGACTACCTGGGCTTCGGCCTGCCGCCGCCGACCCCGAGCTGGGGCGAGCTCCTGAGCCAGGGCACCAGCAACTTGCGGGCGCCGTGGATCGTCGGCTCGGTCGTCGTCGCGATGACCGCGGTCCTGCTGATGGTCGCATTCGTCGGCGAAGCGATCCGCGAGGCGTTCGACCCGAAGAAGTTCACCTACTACGCGTGAGAATGAGGTGTGACATGAACCGGATCTGCACAGCACTGCTGCTCCTCGCGCTCTACGGCTGCGGCTCCGGCGGCGACGGCGGCACGAACGGCAGCACCGCGGACGCGGCGGCCGCGGAGAACGTCGAGCTCGCGCGTACCCGCTTCGTCGACGAGCTCCCGACCTACGACTCGGAGCCGCTGCCCGAGGGGCTCGTCTGGGAGACGAACACCGACGATCCGATCTTCGCTTCACCCGAAGCGAAGCGCGGCGGCACGTTCCGGACGTGGATGCAGAGCTTCCCGCTGACGCTCCGCACGGTCGGACCCGACTCGAACGGCGCGTTCGCCGGATACCTGCGCGGCATGGTCAGCATGGGGCTCGTCGGCGTGCACCCGAACACGCTCGAGTACATCCCCGCGCTCGCGACCCACTGGGCGTTCGATCCGGACGGGCGGACGGTGTACTACCGGCTCGATCCGAGCGCGCGCTGGTCCGACGGCGAGCCGATCACCGCGGACGATTACCTCTTCACGCTCGACTTCATGCGCTCGCCGCACATCGTCGCGCCCTGGTACAACAACTACTACACGAACATCATCGTCGACGTCCGCAAGCACGACGACCACACGATCTCGATCGTCGGCGCGACGCCGAAAGCGAAAGAGGAGCTGTTGCTCGAGTACGGCATGGCGCCGACGCCGCGGCACTTCCACAAGCTCGACGAGAACTGGGTGCGCGACTACGACTGGCGGGCGGCGCCGGGACCGGGGCCCTATCGCGTCGCGCGCGTCGAGAAGGGCCAGTTCGTCGAGCTCGAGCGCATCGCGGACTGGTGGGGCGACGGCAACAAGTACATGCAGCATCGGTTCAACCCGGACCGCGTGCGCATCACCGTGATCCGCGACATGAACGTCGCTTGGGAGTACTTCATGCGCGGCGAGATCGACGCGTTCCCGGTCATGATGCCGAACTTCTGGTACGAGAAGGCGCAGGGCCCGCAGTTCGACCGGGGTTATATCGCGAAGATCAAGTTCTACACGGACACGCCGCAGCCGTCGATGGGGATGTGGCTGAACACGGCCGACCCGATCCTCGCCGATCACGACGTGCGGCTCGGCCTCGCCTACGCGATGAACGTCGACCTGATGCTGACCTCGCTGCTGCGCGGCGATTACGAGCGGCTGCGCCAGCACTACGACGGCTACTGGGACTACACGAATCCGAACATCGAGCCGCGGCCGTTCGATCTGCAGAAAGCCGACGAGCACCTGAACGCCGCGGGCTGGACGACCCGCGGGCGCGACGGCATCCGCGTGAAAGACGGCCGGCGCCTGTCGTTGAGCGTGATCTACCAGAGCCAGGAGCACACGCCGCGGCTCGTGCTGCTGCGCGAGGAAGCGCGCAAGGCCGGCGTGGAGCTGAACCTGCAGCTGATGGACGGCTCGGCCGCGTTCAAGCAGATCCTCGAGAAGAAGCATCAGATCGCGTGGATGGCCTGGGCGACGGGCATCATTCCGGCGTTCTGGGAGCACTACCACTCGGAGAACGCGAACAAGCCGCAGACCAACAACATCACGAACACCGCCGATCCCGAGCTCGACGAGCTGATCATGGAGTTCGAGCGGAGCACGGACAAGGCCGCGCGGGTCGAGCTCGCGCACCGCATCCAGCAGATCGTGCACGACATGGCGGTGTTCATCCCGATGTACAAAGTGCCGTACACGCGCGAGGCGTTCTGGCGCTGGCTGAAGCTGCCGCCGCACTACGGGACGCGGACGACCGAGCTCTTGTTCGACCCGATCAGCTCCTCGAGCGAGTCGACGTTCTGGATCGACGAGGCCGCGCGGGAGGAGACGCTGGAAGCGATGCGGACCGGGCGCGCGTTCGAGCCGATCAACATCGAGGACACGACCTGGCGAGTCGAATGAGCACGTCGCAGCCGATCCTCGAAGTTCGCAATCTCTGCTGCGGCTTCCACGCCGAGGACGGCTACGTGCGCGTCGTCGACGACGTGAGCTTCACCGTCGCGCGCGGCGGCACGCTCGGGCTCGTCGGCGAGTCCGGCTGCGGCAAGACCGTCAGCGCGCTCGCGGTCATGGGCCTCTTGCCGCAGCCCGCGGGCGTGATCGAGAGCGGCACGATCGCCCTCGCCGGCGAGCCGCTGCCGGCGGCGGAAGGCCGCGCGCTCGCGCGGATTCGCGGCCGGCGGATCGGCATGGTGTTCCAGGAGCCGATGACGGCGCTGAACCCGGTGCACCGGATCGGCAACCAGCTGATCGAGGCGCTCAGGCTCTACGAGCCCGGCAAGTCGACCGGCGAGCTGCGCCGCCGCGCGATCGAGCTCCTCGAGCAGGTCGGCATTCCGGCGCCGGAGCAGCGGCTCCGCGAGTATCCGCACCAGCTCTCGGGGGGCATGCGGCCGCGGGTGATGATCGCGATCGCGATCGCCGGCAGGCCCGAGGTGCTGAGCGCCGACGAGCCGACGACCGCGCT
>CAYWGQ010000210.1:0-5685 GCA_964457725.1 uncultured Gammaproteobacteria bacterium | reverse complement strand
CCGTACCAGCCGATCGAGCGCGAGCCCCGGGTCACGCGCTCGATCCTCGAGGTCTTGCGCGACTTTCGCCATCCCGTCACGATCATCACGAAGAGCGCGCTCGTCGTGCGCGACGTCGAGCTGCTCGCCGAGCTCGCCGCGCAACGGCTCGTGCAGGTGATGATCTCGATCACCTCGTTGGACCCCGATATCAAGCGCGCGCTCGAGCCGCGAGCGGCGAGCCCGCAAGCGCGCCTGCGCGCGGTACGCGCGCTGACCGACGCGGGCGTGCCGGTCGGCGTCATGGTCGCGCCGGTCATCCCCGCGCTGACGGATCACGAGGTCGAGCGGATCGTCGCGGCGGCGGCCGACGCCGGCGCGGTCGACGCGGGCTTCGTGATGCTGCGCCTGCCGTACGAGGTGAAGGACCTGTTCCGCGCGTGGCTCGCCGCGCACTATCCGGACCGAGCGCGCCACGTGATGACGCTCGTCCGGGAGATGCGCGGCGGGCGCGACAACGACCCGCGGTTCGGCACCCGCCTGTCGGGCGAAGGAGCGTACGCCGAGCTGATCGGGCGGCGCTTTCGAGCGGCGTGCCGGCGGCACGGGTTGCCGCGCGCGACTCGAGCGACGCTCAGGACCGATCTGTTCGCCCCGCCCGAGCGTCCGGGCGCGCAGCTCGGGCTCTTCGGCGGGTAGGACGATTCGCCTCAGCCGCTCGCGATGTCGAGGACGGCGCTGCCGGTGA
Source organism: uncultured Gammaproteobacteria bacterium (assembly GCA_964457725.1). Classification (GTDB taxonomy): domain Bacteria; phylum Pseudomonadota; class Gammaproteobacteria; order Steroidobacterales; family Rariloculaceae; genus FEN-1219. The sequence continues at coordinate 4,958 of CAYWGQ010000210.1, read as the reverse complement.
ACGCGCCGGCGCGCAGATCCTCGAGCGCCCTTCCGGCGTCCTCGAGGCGGTAGCGGTGCGTCTCGGTCCGCACCGGGATGGACGGTGCAAGCGCGAGGAACTCGACCGCGTCCGCACGCGTCAGGTTTGCGACCGAGCGCAGCTGCCGCTCGCCCCACAGCAGGTCGTACGGCATCTCCGGCAGCGGCGACATGTGGATGCCGCCGCAGACGACGACGCCGGCCTTCCGCACCGCCGCGAGCGCCGCGGGAACGAGCTCGCCGACGGGCGCGAAGATGATCGCCGCGTCGAGCGCTTCCGGCGGCCGCTCGTCCGAGCCGCCGGCCCACCGCGCGCCGAGCGAGCGCGCCGCGGCCTGCGCCGCCTCGTCGCCGGCGCGGGTGAACGCGAAGCACTCCCGTCCTTGCGCGCGGAGGACCTGTGCGAGCACGTGCGCGGCGGCGCCGAACCCGTACAGCCCGACGCGCGCGGCGTCGCCGCACATCTTCAGCGCGCGGTAGCCGATCAGGCCCGCGCAGAGCAGCGGCGCGAGCGACACTGCGGACGTGGCCGGATCCAGCGGGAAGCAGTAACGCGCATGGGCGACGAGGGCTTCGGCGTAGCCGCCGCGCGTGGTGTAGCCGGTGAATCGCGCACGGTCGCACAAGTTCTCGAGCCCGCGCAGGCAGTACGCGCACTCTCCGCAGGTCCACGCGAGCCACGGCACGCCGACGCGCGTGCCGGCCGGAAGCTCCGCTGCGCGGCTCTCGACGACGGTGCCGACGACCTGGTGGCCGGGAATCAGCGGATACGGGATCTCGGGCAGCTCGGCGTCGATCAGGTGCAGGTCGGTCCTGCAGACGGCGCACGCTTCGACGCGGATCAGCGCCTCGCCCGGCGCCGGAATCGGCACCGGCAGCTCGGCGAGCGCCAGCGGCTCGCCTGGCCCGGCTTGCACCATCGCGCGCATCGTGCGCCCGGCGTTACTCCTGGTCGCGATCGACGTAGTAGCGGAAGAAGTGCGTGAACTCGACGTTCGCGGTCGCGGCCGGCTCCCCGGCGACGAGCCGCGGCCGGAACCGCGTCTCGCGGACGCGCCTCGCATAGCGGTCGGCCAGCACCCCGGGCTGCGTGCTCGTCCGCACGATCCGGACGTTCGACGGCCGACCGTCCGCGCTGACGTCGAACGCGAGCACGATCTCGGCCCACGAGTACGGCCGGGAGCGCGTGCCGCGGTCGACCGAGTTCAACGGCGCGACGAAGTCGATCATCGCGGGCTGCCCGAAAACCTGGGCCGGATCGCTCTCGCTCTCGGCGACGGCCTGCCATGCGCGCCGGTAATAGTCGTGCGCGGCCGGAACGTCCTTGCGGACGATCGCGGCGTCGCCGAGCACCGCGAGCGCGAGGCCGCGCTCGAGCGGATCGGCGTTACCGGCGCTTTGCTCTGCGAGCGCGGTCAAGCGTGCGAGGGTCGCGTCGTCCTCGCCCTGCGTCAGCGCGAGGTCGAGCGCGACGAGCTCGCGCAGAGGCGTCAGGAGCTGCGGGTCGCTCGGGCCGAGCTGCGCGTCCGCGAGCCGCAGCACCTCGAGATACTGGTCGCGCGCGCTCACGTGCAGCCGCGAGCGCTCGTAGTAGTTCGCGAGCTCCATCCGGAACGGGACGACTCGCAGGTCGTCGGCGCCGAAGCGGCGCACGGCGTTCTCGAGGCGCTCGAGCTGCATCCGGTGCGCCGCGGCGGTGTCGCCGACGCCGAGATAGGCGGTCGTGATGTCGTCGATCAGACCCGTCTGCTCGGTGTTGTACAGGCCGAGATGCCGCTGCGTGATGTGCTGGCCCTGCTCGAGCGCGGTGATCGCGTCGGGATAGCGCCCCGCGCGGATGTACGCGCGGCCGAGCCCCCGATAGACGTCGACCAGCGAGATCGACAGCTCTCCTTCGTCCTTCGCGATCGCGTCGATCGCGCTCAGGTACGAGAGCTCGGCCGCGTCGAGCTCGCCGAGCTCTGCTTGGATCCGGCCGAGCCGGGCGTAGTCCTCGGCCGTGACAGCGTCGGGGTTCGCGACGATCTCCTCCGCGGGCTCGCGCGCCGCGTCGAAGTCCCGGACCATCATGAACGCATCCCGAGCGTTGCGTAGGACGCGGACCTCGTCGCTCGGCGCCTCCGCCTCTAGTTGGCCCTGCTCCGGACCTGCGCCCGGCTCAGCGCTCGGCTGCGCTTGCGCGCCGAGAGTCGTCATCGCCGCGGCCGCGGCCACGGCCGCGAGCGGGCACGCGTAGTTCCTGTTCATCGAGCTTGTACCGGTAGGTGAACTGAAGCGCCAGGTCCGTTCCCGGAACCAGGCGGCCGTCGGCCATCTGCGGCCGGAAGCGCGAGCGGCGGACGTGCCGCAGCACCGATTCGTCCTTCAGTCCGGGGGGCTTCGACTCGACCACCGAGACGTTGGTCGTCTGGCCGGTCTCGCTCAGATCGAACTTGACCAGCACGTGGCCGGGGAGCGCATCGGGGTCGTTGCTGAGATCGCGCTGGCTGATCGGCTCCCGCAGCACGTACTCGGGGCCCGTGAACCAGCGCCTGCGCATCTCCTCGCCCCCGTCGACGTCGCCGAGGAGCTGCCAGGCCCGGCGATACTCGGCGCCGTCGTATGGAACCTTGCTGAACGCGACCGCCCAGTCGCCGAGATCCCGAAGAACTTCCGCGAGCGCGAGCCGATTCTGCTCGGGCGCCGTCTCGAGCAGCGCGAGCGCGTCGCGCAACGCGCTCACGCCTTGCCCGTCCGGCAGCCGCTGGTGGCGGAAGCTGTTGCCGATCGCGGCGAGCGGCCGCACGAGCTCGGTGCTGTTCTCGCCGTAGTGCTCGCGGATGATTCGGATGGCGCGAACGTACTGATCGCGCTCCTCTTGATAGCGGCCGTTCTCGCGGAGCCACCGCGCGTATTTGTAGAGCGCGTTCAGCATCTCCGGCGAGTGCGGCTCGTAGCTGCGCTCGACCAGCCGCAGGGCCTCGAGCTGGAGCTGGTCGGCGTCGAGGTGCCGATTGAGGCTTTGCATCGCCTCGGTCATCCGGTCGATCAGCGGGATCTGGTCGGGATTCAGCAGCCCGAACGCCCGGCGATTGACCGTGCGGGCCTCGCTGTAGACGGACAAGGCGTTCAGCGGCTGCCCGGAGCGCTGATAGTGCTCTCCGAGGCCGGTCAGCGGTGCGATCGCGAGCGGCGAGTAGACGCCGTCCGCGGAACGAACGAGATCGACCGCCCGCAGGTACAGGCGCTCGGCGGTCTCGAGATCGCCCGCGAGGCTTGCGACCTCCGCGACGGCCGCGTGCGCCTCGGCGGCCTCGACGCTTTCCGCTCCGAACTCGCGCTCGGTCAGCTCGATCAGCCGCTCGCCGACGCTCTGCGCCGCGGCGAAATCTTCGGCGGCGGCCAGTCGGTCGAGCTCGGCACGGGCTTCGAGCGGGGTGACGAGCGGGTCCGCCGCGGCGCTCTCGCCGGGCTCGGAAAGCTCGAGATCGGCGGCTGCGGCCTGTCCCTCGCTCCCGTCGGCCGGCGCACCGGCCTCGGCGGCGGCGTCGCTCGCGGGCGGTGCGTCGCCGGCGGCTCGCGCGCCGCGGTCCGCCGGCTCGGACGCGTCTTGCCCGAGCGCGACGGCGCCGAGCGCGAGGCACGCCGCGAGACACGACAGCGATCGGGTCAGGCGCTGGGCCATGCTGGGATCGGCACGCAGGATCGTGAGTCTTGCAGGCATTCTATCGAAAAAACCCCTGCCGCTTTGCGCGGTTCTCGTCGGGTAGACAGCCTTCCGAGGAGGCTGGTTCCAGGCGCGCCACGGGCCGTGCCCGAACCGCGCGGTGCGGGCCGTGCGCCGGCTTGTAGCCGCAGGGCTTGAGTCTATAATGGCGCGCCACGCCGAGTGCTGAGTCCCACCCCCGCCATGGAAGGTTCAGGCATAGTCCGTCCACCTCCGGCTTGACTGATGGGGTTCTGACCCACGCTCGGGAAACGTTGGCTAGGCTTTGCGGTCACTGACAAGCAGCACGAACAGCGTCGCGGCATAAGGCCGCTGCCCGATGGACCCGACCAACACCGCAGACGGCGAATACTTTCATCGGGTCGTCGATTGTCAGTGGGCCTGCCCGGCGCACACCGACGTGCCGCAATACATTCGCCTGATCTCCCAAGGCCGGTTCGGCGATGCCTACCTGCTGAACCGCGAGTCGAACGTCTTCCCCGGCATCCTGGGCCGCGTCTGCGATCGGCCGTGCGAGCCCGCGTGCCGGCGGGGGCGGGTCGAGGAGAAACCGGTCGCGATCTGCCGGCTGAAGCGGGTCGCCGCCGATCACCGGGAGGCGATCGAAGCGCGGCTGCCGCGCGCGGGCGCCCCGAACGGCAAGCGGGTCGCGCTCGTCGGCGCCGGCGCCGCGTCGCTCGCCGTCGCGAACGATCTGCTGCCGCTCGGCTACGAGTGCGTGATGTTCGAGGCGCTCGACGAGCCGGGCGGGCTGATGCGGACGAACATCCCGGCGTTCCGGCTTCCGGCGAAGGTGCTCGACGAGGAGATCGACTACATCCTCGACATGGGCGTCGACCTCAAGCTCTCGAGCCCGGTCGAGAGCCTGCGCGAGCTGCTCGGCCAAGGCTTCGATGCGGTGTTCGTCGGCACCGGGGCGCCGAAAGGCAAGGACCTGCAGCTGCCGGGCCGCGATGCGACCGACCGGATCCACATCGGCATCGAATGGCTCGGCTCGATCGCGTTCGGGCACACGACCAGCATCGGCGAGCGCGTGCTGATCATCGGCGTCGGCAACACGGCGATGGACTGCTGCCGCAGCTCTTTGCGGCTCGGCGCGAAGGACGTGAAGGTGATGGCGCGCAAGCCGCGCCGCTTCTTCAAGGCGTCCGATTGGGAGCTCGAGGACGCCGAGGAAGAGCGCGTCGAGATCGTCGTCAACCACTCGCCGAAGGCGTTCGTCGTCGAGGACG
>CAYWGQ010000209.1:0-5794 GCA_964457725.1 uncultured Gammaproteobacteria bacterium | reverse complement strand
CTGGACAGCGCCGAAGATCGCGGCTGGACAGCGCCGAAGATCGCGGCTGGACAGCGCCGAAGATCGCGGCTGGACAGCCGCTCCTACGATCGGGCGGGCGGTGGCGGCGCCGAGGCCGCGGATTGACAGCGGCGGCGATCCGCCTAAACTGCGTCCCGCTTTTCCGGACTCCTGCAATGGACTTACCTAGTAGCCAGCCAAACTCGATTACGGCGCACGTTCGTGGTCGCGCCGGCGATGGATTGAGCTAGCCCTCCCGATCCCCGCCGGTGCTCGCGTCGAGCCCGCCGGAGGGGATCATGACTCGAAGCGCGCAAACGCTCACGCTGACCGAGCTTCTCGACGCGCACGGCGGCGGGCCGCTGCCGACCGCGCTGCTCGAGGCGCACCACCCGGCCGACATCGCGGCCGCGCTCACCGAGCTGCCGGTCGAGCGGGCTCAGGCGCTCCTGCGGCAGACCCCGCCCGCGACGCGCGCGGCGCTGTTCGGCTATCTGCCGGAGGGCTTGCAGACCGAGCTGATGGAGCGGAGCCGCCGGGCCGAGCTCGCCGAGCTCTTCGCGCACATGGCGCACGACGAGCGCGTCGACCTGTTCAACCGCCTGCCGCCGGATCGCGCCGAGCGCTTGCTGCCGGCGCTCGCGCACGCCGAGCGCGAGGACCTGCGCAAGCTCGCGTCGTACGCCGAGGGCACCGTCGGCGCCGTGATGACGTCGGACTACGCGACGCTGAAGCCGGAGCTGACCGCCCGGGAGGCCGTCGAGCACCTGCGCACGCAGGCGCCGGACCGCGAGACGATCTATCAGGCCTACGTCGTCGACGAGGAGCGGCGGCTGATCGGCACCGTGTCGCTGCGTGAGCTGATCGTCGCGCCGCCGAACGCCCTCGTGCGCGACCTGATGCTCGAGGACGTGATCTTCGCGCGGGTCGAGGAGGAGCGCGAGGAGGCCGCGGCCAAGATCGCGAAGTACGACCTGATCGCGCTGCCGGTCGTGAACGGCGGGCACCGGCTGGTCGGCATCGTCACCTACGACGACGCGATGGACGTGCTCGAAGAGGAGGTCACCGAGGACTTCCAGAAGGTCGGCACGGTCTCGAAGCTCGTCACGAACGTCCGCGAAGCGGGCGTCTGGACGATGTACCGCGCGCGCATCGCGTGGCTCGTCGTGCTCGTGTTCGGCAACATCTTCTCGGGCGCGGGCATCGCCTACTTCGAGGAGACGATCGCGATGTACGTCGCGCTCGTGTTCTTCCTGCCGCTCTTGATCGGCTCCGGGGGTAACGCGGGCTCCCAGGCGTCGACGATGATGATCCGCGCGCTCGCGACCGGAGACGTGCGGCTCGGCGACTGGGGCCGGATGATCGGGCGCGAGATCCTGGTCGCCGGTGCGCTCGGGCTCACGCTCGCCGCGGCGGTATTGCTGATCGGGCTCGCGCGCGGCGGGCCGGAGATCGCGACGATCGTCGCGACCGCGATGGTGCTGATCGTGCTGGTCGGCAGCACGATCGGCATGTCGCTGCCGTTCGCGCTGTCGCGGCTGAAGCTCGATCCGGCGACCGCGAGCGCACCGCTCGTGACCTCGATCGCCGACGTCACGGGCGTCGTGATCTATTTCTCGATCGCGAGCGCACTGCTGCCGACATGACGCCGGCGGCCGCCGCGGCGCCGGGCCGCCGTCAGTGCGTCATCGAGTAGATGATGTAGTTGATGAACGTCCGCATCGCGCGGGCGGAGTAGGCTTCCGGATACTGCGGCGTGTCCGAGTGCTCGACCGCGTCGCCGAGATCCATGTTGTGGCAGATCGCGACCATCAGCCTGCCTTCGTCGTCGTAGATGCCGCGCCAGCGCGCCTGGTAGCCGTCCGACTCGTACGTCCTGCCGCTGTACAGGAACTGGGCGCCCGGCACCTGCGACAGATCGTCGATGTCGTACAGCACGTGGAAGATCGGGTCGTCGGCGGGCACGTCGACGATCGGCCGGTCCGGGAAGACGCGGCGCATGCTCTCGAGGAATACGGACCATTCGTAGGAGCCGTGAAAGTCGTCGACCATCAGAAAGCCGCCGCGTAGCAGATACTCGCGGAGCTTCGCGGCCTGCGCGTCGGAGAGATCCCAGGTGCCGACCTCGACCGCGTACAGCCACGGCCAGTAGAAGACGTCGTTGCCGTCGTCGAGGTTCACCGGCTGCTCGACCGAGCGCGCGTCGACCACGGTGAGCCGCCGGACCATCTCGGCGATGTGCCGGTCGCCGCGCGGATAGTCGATCGTCCAGCTCGTGCCGCCTTGCGTCCAGTCGCCGCCCCAGCGGAACCCGTACCGGTTGCCCGGCGCGCTCGGGTACATCAGCCGGCCGAACACCCATTCCGCAGGATTGGCGTAGTCGTCGGGCAGCGGAAAGTCGTAGTACTCGAGGCCGAGGTACTCGCGGAACGGCAGCGGATCGGCGAGCACGCCGGCCGCGAGCGCGCACGCGCCGGCGAAGGCGGCGACGGCTTTGAGGCGGCGGGGCGAGGGCTTGCTCATCGGTCTGCTCGTTCCTCGGGCGAACGGGTGCCCGCCGCACGGTCGCGGGAAGGCACGACCCGATAGTAGCGCGCCCTCGCCAGAATTGGCCATCTTCCGCCACCGGCGCACCCCGGTTCGGCAGCCCCGAGCCATGCCTGACCGTTGCAATGGCATCCGTGCGATCGACGCACGGAACGGATCAGGAGAGTGCGATGAAAAAGCAAGTGTGGTGGCTGCTCGCCGCGAGCCTCGCCGCGGGTCCCGGTTGGTCGGCCGAGACGGAGCAGACCCAGCGCAAGCTCGAGGGCATCGGGCTCGGCAGCGGTGCGGCGGCCGGCGCGATCGCGGGCGGCCCGGTCGGGCTGATCGTCGGCGCGGCGCTCGGCGGCTGGCTCGGCGATCGCTTCGGCGCGGAGCGCGACGGGCGTCGTGCCGCGGAGCAAGGCCTCGAGCAGGCGCGAGCCGACAATCAGGCCCTCGGGCGCGCGCTCGGAACGAAGGAGCGCGAGCTCGCGCGGAGCGAGGCGGCCCTGGCGGCCGAGCGCGCCGCACGCCGCGCGGATCTCCAGGCGGCGCTCGATATCGACGTGTTCTTCCGCACCGAGGAGAGCACGCTCCCGGACGGCGCGGAGCAGCGGCTCGCGAAGCTCGCCGAGCTCGTCCGGCCGATGGACGGCGCGGTCATCGTGCTCGAAGGCCACGCGGATGCGCGCGGCACCGAGCGTTACAACGAGGCGCTGTCGGCCGAGCGGGCGAACGCCGTGCGCGATGCGCTGGTTCGCGCCGGCATGCCGGCGGAGCGGATCGTCACGAGCAGCGAGGGCGAGCGCTTCGCGGTCGGGACCGAGCAGGACCCGGACACGATGGCGCTCGACCGGCGCGTCGCGCTGCGGGTCGTCACGCGCGACGCGAGCGTCGCCCAACAGTAGGAGCGGCTGTCCAGCCGCGACTCTTCGGGTAGGAGCGGCTGTCCAGCCGCGACTCTTCGGCAGGAGCGGGCGCTGCAGCCCGCTCCCGCCGCGTTCCCGCCGTCCCAACGTTCCCGCCTTCCGTGTAGGCGCGGCCGTCAGGCGCAATCCTAGCCGTGGCCGACGCCCGGTTCCCGCGACGAAGAGTCGCGGCTGGACAGCCGCTCCTACCGGCTGCCGATCAGGTCGATCAGGCTCGGCTGCGGCGGCTCCGGCGCACCGGCGATCCGCCGGCGAACGATCCGGATCGGCACCGCGCCCGCGAAGCGCCCGAGGACGTTCGCCGTCTCCTCGGCCGGCACGGGCGCGTCCGGCGACTCCGACAGCACGATGCCGGCGAGCGCGGCGCCTCGCGCGCGCAGCATCCCGAGGGCCGTCAGCGTGTGGCTCAGCGTGCCGAGATAGGTGCCCGCGACGAGCATCACCGGCGCGGCGACCGCGACGATCCAGTCGAGCACGGTGTGCTCGCGGTCGAGCGGCACCATCACGCCGCCGATGCCTTCGATCAGCGTGACGTCGGCGTTCCGCGGTCGCCGGCAGAACGCGACGAGCGCGTCGAAATCGACGGCGCGGCCTTCGCGCGCGGCGGCCATGTCCGGCGACAGCGGCGCCGCGAACCGCCACGGGCAGATCGCCTCGATCGCCCGCGGGTCGGGCTCGAGCCCCTGCGCGCGGAGCAGCCTCCCCGGATCGGACGTTGCCGGCGCTTCCTCGTCGAAGCCGCTCGCGACCGGCTTCAGCGCGCAAGCGCGGCGGCCCGCGCGGAGCAGCTGCCCGAGCAGCAGCTCCGCGACGAAGGTCTTGCCGACGTCCGTGCCGGAGCCGGTGACGAACAGCGTGCTCATCGCTCGCGGAGCAGCGGTGCAGCGGCGGCCGCGAGCGCGGCGACGTCGTCGTCGGAGTGCAGCGCAGAGAACGCGATCCGCAACCGCGCGGTGCCGGGCGGCACGGTCGGCGGACGGATCGCGGGGACGAGGAAGCCGGCGCTTTCGAGCTTCGCGCTCGCGGCGAGCGCGGCTTCGACGGAGCCGAGGACGAGCGGCACGATCGCGCTCTCCGCCTCCTGCAGGCCGAGCTCGGCCGTGAACCGCCGTGCGTGCGCGAGCGGACGCGCGACGAGCGCCGCATCGCTCGCGATGATCTCGAGCGCCGCGAGCGCCGCCGCGATCGTGCCGGGCGGCAAGCCGGTCGAGTAGACGAAGCTCGCGGCACGGTTGCGGACGAGCTCCGCGACGTCGCGGCTCGCGCAGAGATAGCCGCCGTAGCTGCCCGCGGCCTTCGAGAGCGTCCCCATCGCGAGCGGCACGGCGGCCGGCGGCGTGCACGCGAAGCTCGAGCCGCGGCCTCCGCCGACGACGCCGAGCGCGTGCGCGTCGTCGGTCAGGAGCCACGCGTCGTGCGCGGCGGCGAGCGCGGCGAGCGCGGCGAGCGGCGCGCGGTCGCCGTCCATGCTGAAGACGCCTTCCGTCAGGATCAGGCAATGCCGGTGCTCGGGGCGGTGCCGCTCGAGGAGCTCGGCCGCGTGCTCGGCGTCGTTGTGACGGAACGCGATCGTCCGCGCCTTCGAGAGCGCGGCGCCGTTCAACAGGCACGAATGACAGAGCTCGTCGAGCAGCACGAGATCCGCGGCGCCCGCGAGCGCGGGCACGATGCCGAGATTCGCGAGGTAGCCGCTGCCGAAGACGACCGCGTCCTCGGTGCCCTTCAGCGCCGCGAGCTTGCGCTCGAGCGCGTCGTAGAGCGGATGGTTGCCGGTCACGAGCCGCGCGGCGCCCGAGCCCGCGCCATAGCGGCGCGTCGCCTCGACGCTCGCGGCGATCACGTCCGGGTGGCGGGCGAGGCCGAGATAGTCGTTCGACGCGAACGAGACGAGAACGCGGCCGTCGCGGCGCACCCGCGCCGCATCCAGCGCCTCGGTCGCGACGAGCGCACGTCGCAACCGTCGCCGCTCGAGCGCCTGCAGGCGCGCGGCCGCGAATTCGTTCAGCGAGTCGATCGGATCCCTCACGCCGCGAAGCGTACTACGGCGGGGGGCCGAACGGCGGTGGGGGCCCCGGCCGCGGCCGGGGCCCGCCCGGCCGTCGTGGGTGCGGCGCTGCCCGCGCGGCGGGCGGGCGCGTCGCGCGCCGCCACGGGCGCGGGCGCCGCGGCGAGCGCGTCGTCGATCGTCTCGAGCCAGACGAATTCGAGCTCCTCGCGCACCTGCGCCGGTATCTCCTCGAGGTCCTTGCGGTTCCTCGCCGGCAACAGCACGCACTTGATCCCGGCGCGCGCGGCCGCGAGCGTCTTCTCCTTGATTCCGCCGACCGGCAGCACGAGGC
>CAYWGQ010000208.1:0-5798 GCA_964457725.1 uncultured Gammaproteobacteria bacterium | reverse complement strand
GGGAGCGCTTCCGACCAGGCCCGACGCACAGCTTGTCCGTCAACGGATCAACTTGGCGCCATCATAGTCGGGCCTTTGCGGCCGTGGATCGCGAGCCGGTACATCTTGTCCCAGATTCTCGCGACCGCGTGGGGATGCTCGCCGATGACGACGCGCCTCAGCGCTCCTTTGATGATCGGCACGAGGTCGGGCTGCACGGGCCCGAACATACCGCTGACGCCTTCGTCCGTGTCGACGAACACGAACACTGCCTCCATCGCGTACGGCGGCCCGCCCGGCGGCACGATGCCGAGCTTCCCTTCGAAGCGGCACTCGGGATAGATGTCCGCGGGCCGCACCGGGCGCTCCTCGTCCAGCGGCCCGTCGTAAGGCCAGCGCGTCGTCACGCGCTCGCAGCGCACGTCGGTGATCTTCATCGCAAGGTCCTCGCGTGCACCGGACGGCGAGCGCGATCGCTCGCGCTCGCCGTCACAAGGCCCGATGTTGCTACCGACACCGCGGTCCCCGGCAACCGCTCAGAAGTGGTAGCCGAAAGTGACGCCGTACGTCCGCGGCGCCAGGTACTGGATACCGATGATGCGGCCGATGATCGGGAAGCTGCCGGCCGGGATCAACTCGTCCGAGACGTTCTTCACCCAGAACGAACCGCGCCAGTGCTCGTCGCCCGACGTGTAGTGCAGATACAGATCGCCGGTCGTGACCGCGTCGGCGCCTTCCCTGAGCGTGTTGAACTCGGTGAAGTACACCTCGCTCCGGTAGTTCACGTCCGCCGCGAACATCAGATAGCCGTCCTTCGGCAACGTGACCGCCGGGAAGTCGTACTCGATGTGGACGTTCGTCGACCATTCGGGCGCGTTCCGCAGCCGATTGCCGGCGAGCTGCTCGACGAGCGGCGAGTACGGCGGCGTGTCCGGATCGATCCGCGGGCCCGGCGTGTTCCGGATGTTCAGGCCGTCGATCGTCTCGAAGTCCTCGAACTTCGCGTCGAGCCACGAGACGTTGGCCGAGAGCCGGAACCTGTCCGTCAGCGATGCGATGAGCTCGACCTCCAAGCCCTCGCCCGAGGCGGCTGCCGCGTTCTCGAACCGGGTCTGCGTCGTCTGCGTGACCGGATCGAACAGCACCTTGTTCACCTGCTGGTTCTTCAGGTCGTACGAGAACGCGCTGAAGTTCGCGACGAGCCGACCGTCCATCCATGCGGTGCGCAGGCCGAGCTCGTGGTTCTTCATCTCCTCGGGGTCGATGATGTCGTCTACGCCGCCCAAGCTCGTCAGGCCGGTGCCGCTCTTGAACGCCTCCGAGTACGTGTAGTACGCGAGCACGTTATCCGCCGGGCGCCACTCGACGCCGATCTCCGGATCGAGCGAATCGAACCGCCGATCGTTCCGCGACGTGTTTTCGTCGATCACGACGACGGGCCCCGCGCCGCCGCCCAGAATCAGCGTCGTCGGGTTCGAGACGAACCGCCACTCCTCGCTGTAGCGGGCGCCGAGCTTCAGCGCGACGGCATCGTTCAGGTTGTAGATCACTTGGCCGAACGCGGCCGCGGCGCGGGTCTCGAGGTCGCTGCTGCCGCAGAGCAACGGAATGATCGGCGCCGGCGAGTCGATCAGGCTCTGCCGGCCGAGCACGTTGCAGCGCGCGGCCGCCGCGAACGGATCGACGTTCGCGTTCTGCAGCGCGGTCAAGTTATCCGGCCCGCCCCGCAGCGGCTCGAAGTCGAGCGTGCTGCTCTTGATGCCGTAGTTCTCGTCGACGTAGAACAGCCCGAAGACCGCGCTGATCCGGTCCGTGTCGTAGTTGAAGCGAATCTCGGTGCTGAACTGCTCGCTGAAGACGTCGCGGTATTGAATGTTCGGCGTCCGGACCGCCGAGATGTCGAGATCGTGCGTATGGGCGGTCAGGAAGTCGCGATAGCTCGTGACGTTCGTGAACGTCAGCCGGTCGGTCACGTTCCACGTCGTCGTCCCGGTGATCGCCCACGAGTCGGTCGTCGTGACCGGATCGATGTCGGAAGCGAGATCCCGCGGCGCGCTCGCGAAGCCGCCGGTCCCGGCCGCCGGGCCGAAGCCTGGAATGCCCGGGAACGAAGGCTCGGAGAACTTGAGCGCACCCGAATGGTCGTCCTGGTAGAACCACTCGCCGGTCAGCAGGAAATCGAGGTTGTCGGACGGCAGGAACTGCAGGTGCAGGCGCCCCATCGTCCGATGCCGATCGTCGACCGGGTTACCGGTAACCGGGTTGACGCCGAAGCCCTCGTGGCGGTCCTGGTCCGTGAACGCGATGCGCCCGAGTATCCGATCGGTGATCGGCCCGCCGATCGCGCCCTCGAACTCGAGCGTGTCGTAGTTGCCGACCGTGATGCGGGCGTAGCCGTCGAGCTCGGAGGTCGGCTTCGCGGTCACGAGGTTGATCGAGCCGCCGGTCGAGTTACGGCCGTACAGCGTGCCTTGCGGCCCGCGCAGGACCTCGACGCGCTGCAAGTCGAACAACGAGCCGAGCTGCGCTTCCGGGCGCGAGATCACGACGCCGTCGACGTGCAGCGCGACGGCCGGGTCCGTGCCGCTGACCGACGCGTTCAAGCCGACGCCGCGGATGAATACCTTCGCGAGATTGAAGTCGTTCGTGATCGTGATGCCGGGCGCGATCACCTGCAATTCTTCGAGCGTGCCGATTCCGGCATCGAGCAGCCGATCCTGGCCGTAGCTGCTGACCGCGGCGCTGACGTCCTGCAGCGACTGCTGCCGGAGGGTCGCGGTGACGACCACTTCCTCCACGGCGCCGCTGCCGGCCGCCGGCGCGTTCTGGCCGACTGCAGCCTGGCTGCCGAGCGTGGAAAGTACCGCTGCCGCAACGCCGCTCAAGACGTTGTTTCGGCCACTGTTGTTCATGCCATCTCCCTCTGTTGCAGGCCTTCGAGTCGAGCGAACGGCCAAGGTGCCTTGGTCATCGAAGTCGTAGTGCAGGCCCGTGCCCCGGAGCAAGATGCGTACCGCTTCCTCCCGCGTGTACCTACCCAGCACGCGACGAGCGGTTTTCTGTCGCGCCTCCTCGAACGGCGCGATGAAGGTCACGTCGGCCTGCTCGGCGAACTCGATGAGCGCCAAGTCAGCTCTTTGGCTGGGAATGTCGAAGGGGATCTTTTCGCTCGCTGCGGCCCGCTGCGCCGCTGCGATCGGCGCCTGCAAGAGCGCGGCGACGAGCAGCAGCAAGGCGGGAACGAGCCGAAGCCCCCCTTCGTCTCTCCCTCCGGCGCGTGTTCTGCGCGCCGTTCCGATAGACGAATCAGGGCCCGTTTTCCGCCAGCGGACCGGAAACAGCCTGCGAGGCACCGGCACGTTCAACGTGCGCTTACCTCCCCTCGATCCTCGTCGGGGACGGAGGAACGGCGGTCTGGCATTGCAATGCGTGCAGATGATCGAGCCCGTGCTGCTGCGCCTCGCGGGACGCGAAGCCGGCGACTATACCGCCGAGGTGGGCGAATTCCATCCTCGCTGGCCTGTGCGTTCGGAATGCGCGAGCGCGAGCGAACCTGTCGGTTCGCCGCTCGTGTGCGAATCGTCAGAGCGGCGCCTTCGTCAGCACGATCTCGTCGCCGTTGCGGCTGTGCGCGATGTCGAAGTTCTGCCGTAGGGTCGCGAGCAACCCGTCGACGTCGCCGCCTTTGAACCGGCCGAAGATACGTACGCCTTTCAGATCGTCGTCGGCGATCACGAACCCGACCGCCGTGTACCGCCCGATCTCGGCCAACGCCTCGGCGAGCGACTCGCCGCGGAACACGAGGTTCCCGTCGCGCCAGGACAGCCGCACCTCGATCTCGGCCGGCGCCACCGGGTGCGTCTCGACGTCCTCGTTGGTCAGGAGCATCCGCTGCCCGGCCGAGACGGTCAGCGACGGCGGAGCGGACACGTTCCGCGCGACGGCCCCCCGCCCGGCGATCCGTCCGTCTGCGGCGGCGACCCGCACCCTGCCCTCCGTGACAATCAGCTCGATGCTCTGATCGTTCGACATCCTCAGGTTGAACGCGGTGCCGAGCGCTTCGACGATTCGGTCGCCGATCTGCACGCGCATCGGCCGCGTCGGATCCGGCGCCACCTCGACGAACACCTCGCCGCGCTCGAGCACGAGCTGCCGACGCTCGGCCGAGTACCGAACGCGGATCGAGCTGTTCGTGTTCAGCATCAGCCGGGAGCCGTCCGGCAGCATCACGGTGTTGCTCTCGCCGATCTCGGTCGCGAAGACCTGTTCGGTCGTCGCCGCGGTCACGACATGCGCGGCGTGCGGCCGGGCGGATCGATACTCGAGCGCGAGCCAGGCGCCGGTCACCGCGGCGACGAGCACCGAAGCGGCGACGGCCCAGGCGAGCCGCGGCGACCGCGCGCGCGCCTGGACGGGCTCCGGGAAGAGCTCGGCGAGCCGGGACAGCGAATCCATCTTGTCCCAGAGCTCCGCGGCCTCCATCAGCGCGGCGGAGTTCCGCGGATCGCCCCCGAGCCACTGCTGCAACGCAGCCTGCTCCGCGTCGCCGAGCCCGCGGTCCATCCGCGCGAGCCACTCGCTCGCTTCGTCGAGCGGGTCCGTGCGGTCCGGCAGCTCGTAAACGTTCGTCATCGTCGGTTGCCCCCCTCTGCCGCGGGAGGGTGCAGGTTGTGGACGGTCGCCTTCTTCTTGTCCGCCTCGCGGCGGTCGCGCATGTACCGCGCGCATTCCTTGATGCCGCGGGCGATGTGCTTCTCGACCGTGTTCTCGCTCAGGTTCAGCACGCGGGCGATCTCGCGTTGCGAGTGGCCGTACACCTTCTTCAGGATGAACACCTTGCGGCACTGCACCGGCAGCCGGCGAACCGCCTCGCAGAAATGCGCGAACTCCTCTTCCGAGACGGCTTGGTGGAAGGTCGCATCGACCACCCGGTGCAGCTCCCCGAGCTCGGCATCGATGTCGTCGTCCAGGCGGGACGTCAGCCGCACCTCGGCGCGCTTCACGTGATCGAGCGCCAGATTGCGCGCGACCGTCGCCATGAACGCGCCGGGGGATTTGATCGCCTCCTTCTTCTCGAGCTGGCACGCGCGGACGTAGGTCTCCTGCACGATGTCCTCGATCTCGTGGGGAGGGACGATGCGCGAGACGATGCGAGCGAGGTAGTCCCGCCAGGACAAAAAGGCCTCGGTGATCGCTTGGCCGCCCGACATGGTCGGTCGAATCCCCCTCCGCTACCGCTCCGGCAGAGGACCCTAGCAGAACGCTCGGACGATTCACACGGGGGTTCCCGTACGCAGCTCCCCCGGCTGCTCGCCGAACGGCGCCGCCCGGCCGCCCCGGTGCGACACCCGCCGGGCGCCGCGGTCAAGAACGTCCGGTGCCGCGCCGGCTCCCTGCCTTCTTCTTTCCTGGCCTGGCGACCAGCCGGTAGCTGTCCGCGATCAGGTCTGCGAGCGTCGCCCATCCGATCCGCGCCGTATCCGGGTAGACGCCATCCAGCCCTTGTGGCCCACGTACGGCGGCACGAGATACGCCTCCGGGTTCGCCGCGACCAGCATCTCCTGCACGCCTTCCTCGCCCTTCAGCCAGACGGAAGGACACCCGCCGACGTAGCTCCCCTTCTGCATCGCGAAGATCTTGCCGCGGACTCGCCAGGTCGGATCGCCCCACGCCTCCTTCCGACCGCATCCAGCAACGCGAGGCAGATCGAGCGCAGCCGGTCGCGCTTGATCGTGGGCGTGTTCATGCGTGGCGATGCCGCTAGAGAGCCTGGCTCAGCAGATCGAGCGCGTCCCGATAGCCTTCCGTCGTGCCGCCGA
>CAYWGQ010000207.1:0-5897 GCA_964457725.1 uncultured Gammaproteobacteria bacterium | reverse complement strand
GTGCCTCGCTCCCGTAGTGCCGGCTCAGGTAATCGGCGCTATGAGCGTACTCCCAAGCGGTGATCAATGCGTGGGACGTCCTGCTCAGCAGAAAATCCACTACACGGCCGAATCCAGCGCCGATTTCCCAAAAAACAGCACCTGGCCGATCTTGCTTCAGAATGAGATCGGCAATCTGCTCGCAGTCCGGAGAGTTCAGGAGGTCAATTCTTTCGAGTTGGCGACGCATAGCCGCCATTGTCACGGCGTTATAAAAGGACTTGTTCGTTTCGTTAAACGGACTCCGTCGGGAGCAGGGCGGGGAGGAGACACTGACAGTCGCGCTCGGAGCCCGTGCCCCGCCGCAGGCGCCGCTGTTTTGATTCGTGATCGTCGACGGGATCGCGTGCTTCTCGACGCAGGAGACGGGCGATGTTGCGCGCGGCACGGCGGCACGTGGCTTTCGACCGAGCAACGCTCTCGAGCTGGGCGCAAAAGCGGCCTCGAGCTAGCTTATCCCTGCGCGTGCGGCGGCAACCTTGACAGAACGCGCGTACGTTCCCGCGCTAGCGCGAGAAGTCGAAGATCGACTCGTCACCGGGCCGCTGCATCCCGTCCTCGAAGTAGCGCTCCCAGATCTGCGCCCAGGGGCGGCCGTACATGTCCGGAACCGTGTACTCGAACGTGACGCCGGGCGCGAGCGGCAGCGGCCTGCCCTCGACGGGGAAGATCGTCTGAATGCAGCGGTTGTAGACGAACGGCTCGACGTCCTCGAGCTCGCCCGTCTTGATGTGCACTTGGACGAGCCGTAGCGGCTGCACGAACGCTTCTTCGTCGTAGAGCACGATTTCGTGCTCGATGCCGGCGAGCTCGCCGTCCGGTCCGTGTCGTGGCGAGAAGATTTCGACGGTCTGCATGCGACCCGAGAACTCGAACACGCCGTGCGTGATCCACGGGATCACGTTCGACGTCCAGGTAATCAAGGTGTCGCCGTCCCAGAACCCGATGCTCTCGCCGAACCACCGCGGCACGTCCTCTCCCAGCCGCGGCACCGAGCCGCTCGTGTCGAATTTGCGCCCGATGTTGAAGTGGCGGATGAAGTTCTCGGCGCTGCTCGCCATGAGCTGTACGCGCTCGGGCGTCGTCACGAAGTCCATCGCGAGGTGCGCCTGGCGCGAGAAGAGCCGCATGAACCCGTCGGGCCAGCAGAATTGCGCGGGCCAGAGCGGCGCGTTGTTCACGCTCTGGTGATAGTGCATCTGCACCGTGCGTTTCTGGTACTCGGGCGTCAGTAGCGACAGGATCGTCGAGGTCTGGTTGATCGACGTGAAGAACCACTGCGGCGGCTCGGCGAGGTGCGCGGGCGCTTCGTAGGTTCCGCCGGCACGCCTCGCCATGAACGCGAGCGAGACGGCGCGGCTGTAGCGGCCGTTCCAATCGGGCGGCGGGTTCTCGCGCGTGTAGACCGTCGGGCCGCCGTTCGCCGTCGTCTCGGCGAGCAACGCCTCGTAGTGCTCTCGTGCC
The DNA here is from genome assembly GCA_964457725.1 of uncultured Gammaproteobacteria bacterium. GTDB lineage: Bacteria > Pseudomonadota > Gammaproteobacteria > Steroidobacterales > Rariloculaceae > FEN-1219. The sequence goes on along the minus strand of CAYWGQ010000207.1, from coordinate 4,394 downwards.
GTCTCGAACGGGTATGGCGAAACGATGGCCTCGCGCGGGTAGTCGATCTCGCAGCGGCCCCACGAGGCGCTCTCGGGCGGCGACGTGCCGATCAGCACGCGCGCCGTCGCGAGGTCGGCGCCCCACATGGCCTGCAGCGTCGACGGGCTGTTGCAGCGGAAGTAGCGCGGATCGGACCAGAGGTCGCGGTCGAGATAGAAGTCCTTCGTGGTGAAGAGGTCGCGCTCGAGCGGCACGACGCCGTCGGGCACTTTGCCGTCCCAGGCGGCCTGCTCGCCTTCGCCTTCGAGGCCGCCGCTGACGTAGGCGAGCTCGTTTACGAGCACGGGCCAGCCGCGCCCGACGCTGGTCCGTTGCGGCGACTCCTGGCCTTGCGCGAGCGGCGCGGCCGCGAGCACGGCGAGCGCCAGCGCGAGCGGCAACGTTGCTCTACGCGGTCGAGTGCCGCTCGACGCCGCGTCAGCGGCGACGCGAAGACGGTGTGGCGCAAACATGGGAGCTCGCGGCGTCCGCGGGGCCGCCGACGTAACGCGGATACGTGGGGTACGAGCACATCGGCCGGCTGCCGCCTCACCGGGTGTTATCGTTATCCATCGTAGCAATCGGCCGAGCGTCAGTCCCGCCCCGCCATTGAAAATTGCCGAGGAAGGCGAAAAGGCCCCGGGTGCTAGACGAAAAGCGCGAGGCTTACGCTACTCTTGCCGCTCTGGAACGTCGGGGGGAAATCGTATGCGTGGTGTGCTGGTCGATGCCGAAGCGGTCGCGTACCGCTCCGCCGGAGCGGGCGATGGGCGCTAGACGGCTCGCCTGCGCCGCGCTCGGGCTCGCGCTCGCCGCGCAAGCGGCGTGCGCGCAAGCCCCCGCTACCGTGCTGATTCCCCACCCGAGCTGGGACTGCGGCATGCCGGAAGGAATCCCGACGCCGGAGGCCGGGAGTCTCGTGTTCGAGATCGAGATTCCGCTCGAGCGCGCGGTCGCGATCGGCCGGACGCCGTACGGGCTCCGGAGCGTCGCGATCGGGCTCGAGGGCTCCATCGCAGGGCAGCGGCTCACGGGCACGGTTGCGCCCGGCGCGCTCGATTTCGAGCTCGTGCTCGCGAACGAGGGCGTCGAGATCGAGCAGGCGCTCGTGCTGCAGGCGTCCGACGGCAGCTACATCTACGCGCGCAACGCCGGCACCGGGCCCGGCGCGCACGACGTGCGAGTCGTCATGGACTTCGAAGCGCCGAACGAGAGCGCCCATGCGTGGCTCAACACGGGCAAGTTCGTCGCGCGCCGTACGCTGCGCGCGGCGCAGAAGTCGCTGCATCTCGCGGTCTACGACGTGTCGAGCGTCGCCGTCGTCGGCGGCATCTCGATCGTGAAGCCCACGAGCGCTCCGGCGCAGCCGTGGGGGTATCGCGAGAAGGGAGAAGGCGAGGAGCAAGGCGACGTTCTGATCACGGAAAACGTGACGCTCGCGCCGTCCCAGAGGGTGGGCTCGAGCAAGCGCGGCGAGCGCAACATCATTCCGATCACGGGCGGCACGGTGAACGGGCGCATCAACGGCAAGGTGCTCATGGGCGGCGCGGACTATCAGCTTCTCGCACCGCCGCCGGCGGCGATCGACGCGCACTATCTCTGGGAGACCGACGACGGCGAGCTCATCATCGTGCGCAACGGCGGCGGCTTCGGCGCGCTCGTGCCGACGTTCGAGGCGCGCGTCGACGGGCCCTACGCCTACCTCAACTCGGGCCTGTACCTGAGCTCGAACCCGGGGAGGGGGGAGGGCGGCGTCGCGCTCACGTTCTACGAGAGTGTGAATCCTCGCTGAGTCTCTCGTCGCACTTGCGTGCCGTCATCGGAGCGCGTCATCACGCCGCCTAACGCCCGCCGGTGTCGAGATGCTCCGAGAAGAACGGCAGCACCCTCGCTGCGAACCGCTCGCGAACGCGATTGCCGTGGTCGCCCTCGTACTCCTCGAACGTGTGCGGCACGCGCAGACGCGTCAGGGCGGCAGCGAGGTTCACGTTGTCTTCGCGCAGCGGGTCGGCGTTGCCGACGTCGAGCGCGATCGCACGGTAGCGCTTCAAGCTCGGGACGTACTGATCGACCATGAGCAGCGGCGCGTTGGCCAACCACTTCGCCGCGACGAGCGGATCGAGCTCGCCGTTCTTGAACGGCAGATCGAAGTACTGGGGCGGGTTGTCGGGGTTCGGCGCCCAGGCCGCCGCTTGCGCCGATAGCGCGTTCGCGAAGCCGGCCGAAGGATCGGGGCGCCCCCGCTCTGCGTCCGATGCGGGCGCCGCCGCGGTCCGCTCGCGTGCAGCGCGCATCACGACGTCGCCGCCGCGCGCGGGGTCGATCAGCAAGCAGCACGAGCTCATGGCGTAGAGCGCGCCGAACGCATCGGGACGCTTCATTCCGATCCGCACCGTGCCGTAGCCGCCCATCGAATGGCCGCTCAAGCCTCGGCTCTCGCGCCGCGCGAGCGTGCGGTAGTGGGTGTCGATGTAGTCGACCAGATCGCCGGCGATATAGCTCTCCCAATCGCCCGTCGTCACGGAGCTCGAGTACATGCTCCCGCTGTAGGCCGTGAACGCATCGGGCAGCACGACGATCATCTCTCGCGCGCCGCCCGCAATGGCGTTGTCGGCCGATTGCGGCAAGGCGAGCGTGCGCACGTACGCCTCGGCCGTCGAGGTGTAACCGTGCAAGAAGATGACGACCGGATAACGGCGGCGCGTATCGCGCGAATAGCTGGGCGGCAGGTAGACGAAGACGTCGCGCGTCGCGTCGTCACCCTCGAGATTGCCTTCGAGGGACGGTCCCGGCACGCGAATCCGCTCGAGCTTTCCGGCGGGCGGTTGCGCGGCGAGCGGGCTTGCCACGGCAAGCGACACGACGGCGAGCATCCCTGCGAAGCAGCGGCGGTAGCGCTCGATCATTGCACGTCTCCCACGCAGGCGCGCTTCCGATGATAGTGACGCGGGCGCGGTTTGCAATCGATTGCGGGTCGTCCCGACCGCACCGTCCCGGGAGGAGCGACGTCGGCAACGCCGCGACGGTGAACGCCATCGAGACGGCGGCATTCGCCCGCTGAGGGCTATACTTGCTCGGGGGCTTCCATTCGGTGAAGTGATGCCAACCGTACCGCGCATTCGGCGACGCTCGTTACTCGGTGCGTTGTGTGCCGGCGTCGGCGCGGCGCTGCTGCATCGGCAAGCTCACGGCCAGGCCGGCGCTGCGCTGCCGCTCGAGAATCTCGGGCTCGAGCATCTCGATATCGTAGTGCCCGACACCGCCGCGTCCGCGCGCTTCTACAAACGCGTGTTCTCCTCGGCGCTGCACGAGCAGGACTTCCGCGGCGGCAAGCGCTACTTCGTGCTGCTCGGAGATTTGCCGCCCGACCGGCAGGTGGGCTATATCGCGATCGGCGCGGCGAATGGCCGCCCCACTGCCGTGGGCCATTACTGCGTGCTCGCGGAATCGGCGGACCTCGCCGCCATCGGCAAAGAGCTCGCAGCGGCGGGTCATCCGGGGCCGGAGGGCCGCTTCGGCCTGATTCCGGATCCGGACGGCCTCGAGCTGCAGCTCTTCGTGCCGCCGGCTGGGCTCGTGACGGCGGCCACGCCGTCGACGCTCGAGGTTGCAAACGACGCACCGCTGACGCCGCTCGGGCTCGACCACGTGCTGATCGCGGTCAGCGATTCGGAGCGCGCGCTGCGCTATTACCGTTTCTTGTATGGGGAAGGCATAGAATCGCGCGATCCGGACGTACCGGAGCGCGTGTGGTTCAACCTCGCGCGGGACACGCGCATCGGCATCGAGCCTGTCGCGCGAGGTGCAGCGCCGCAGTTCGTGCGGTTCGGCATCAAGGTCGCGGCGTTCGACAGCGCGGCGGTGGCGCCGCTTTTGCGAGCGGCCGGCGCCGAGATTCTCACGGCGGCGCCGTCGCTGATCCGCTTCCGCGACAACTACGGCATCACGCTCGAGGTCGTGGCCGGCTAGGGGCTTTCCGACGCAGCCTGCCGCTCGAGGTAGCGCGCGGCGGACCCTCGCGGCGATCACCGCTATCATCGCCTTCTATGACGCGAGGGCCGTTCGAGTCCTATACAATACCGGGCAAATCATTAGAACGATTCGAGCAGAAAGCCCCGCTCCGCGATCTTCCATGAAACATCGACCCGTCCTCGTGGCTGGCGGCGGCATCGGCGGCCTCGCCGTCGCGCTCACTCTGCACGAAATCGGGGTGCCGTGCGTCGTGCTGGAGGCCGTTTCGAATCTGAAGCCGCTCGGGCTCGGCATCAATCTACAGCCGAACGCCGTGCGCGAGCTCTACGCGCTCGGCATCGGGCCCGAGATGCTCGACGAGATCGGCGTCCAGACGAAGGAGTGGGCGCTGGTCGGCTTGA
>CAYWGQ010000206.1:0-5912 GCA_964457725.1 uncultured Gammaproteobacteria bacterium | reverse complement strand
CCTATCAGCTCGAGGTACGCGTGACCGCCGCCGAAGAGCCTCGGGAACAGCCGTCCGAGCCCGGCGTTCGCCTTTTCGAAGGTCTCCTGGAAGCGGGTGCGCGTTTCGCGATCGATCTTTCGGATCGCGCTCTCGAGGGTTTCCAGCGCGTCGGTGAGGTCGTTGTACTGCGAGTCGAGATACTTCTTCCGCTCGGACTGCTCCTGGAACTCATCGATTGCGGCCAGATTGATCGGTCCGAGCCGCTGAATGCGCCGCTCCAACCGCTCGAGGTTCTCGTGCCACTCGGGGACGTTCGCGTTCTCCGGCAGCTCGGCGACGATCTGCTCGAGCGCAAAGCCCGTCTCGGCGAACTGCTCCGCCACCGCTTCGGCGCGCACCTGCGCTTCCCGGACGGCAAGCCGCACGTTGTCCGCCGCCTCGCGGGTTTCGGCAACGGTCTGCTGTGTCGCGTGACGCTGCGACTCCGCCTCGCGAAGCGCCGCATCGATCTCCTCGGTGGCCGTCCTCGCCTCGGCGAGTTCCCGCTCGACCGCCATCCGCTCGTCGAGCCGCTGGACAAGCGTCTGCTCCTCCGCTTCGAGCGGCTCGCCCGTGGCCTGCGACTGGCGCGCGAGCTCCTCCTTCCGGCGCAGCAGCTGCTCGCGTTGCGCCTGCACGCGGGAGAGCGCCGCGCTCGCGGATTCCTTCGAGCTGCGACGCGACTCGACCTTGATCGCGATGCTCTGGGCGAGCTCGCGTTGCTCCTCGGCTCGCGCCCGGGCAGCTTGGAGCTCCGACTGGAGACCCGCACGCTCTTGCTCGAGCGAGGTGCGTTCGGCTGCGAGCGCCTGCTGCGATTCCGCGGCGGCCGCTTGCCGCTGCCGGGCGTCCTCGAGCGCGGCCGCGAGCTCGCGGTGCTCCGCGTCGAGATCGGCGACACCGGCATCGAGCGCGGCCGCGCGGGTCCGCGCCTGCTCGAGCTCGCCTCGGCAACCCGCGAGCTTCGACTTCACGTCGCCGAGCGCGTCTTGCCGCGCAGTCGCCTCCGCCTGCGCCCGGACCTGTGCGTCCTCGAGTGCCTCGAGCCGTGCCCGTGCATCGGCGAGCGCGCGGGCGAGCGCCTCGACCTTGGCACCGCCTTCCTCCACCGCAACCTTGAGCCGCTTGATCTCCTCGCCGCGCGCGAGCACGCCAACCTGCGGGTCGTCGCTTCGGCGGATGCGAAGCCACTGCCGGCCGACCCAATAACCGTCGCGCGTGACGACGGACTCGCCGTCGGCGAGCCTGCCGCGCATCGCGATCGCGTCGGCGAGCGATTCGGCGGCGAACACGCCGGCGAGCAACCCGAATGCGGCAGGCGGCCCCTGGACGTGATCCAGCAGCGACCCGGCTGCCGGGGCCGGCCGAGCATTGCCGGCGCCGCTCTCGAGCAGCGTGAGGCCGCCGCCCTCGAGGCTCGTCACCCCGGCGGCAGCCCGATCGAGATCGTCGACGGTGACAGCCTGAAGATAGGCGCCGAGCACCGTCTCGACGGCGAGCTCCCAGCCGGGCTCGACGACGAGCTCCTGCGCGAGGCGATTGCGCTCCGCCAGGCCGTGCTCCTCGAGCCAGGTGGAAACGTGCGCCGCGCTTTGACCGAGCGCCGCCTCCTGCAAGGCGACGAGCGAGGCCAGCCGTCCCTTGTCGTTCGTCAGCGTGACGCGCGCCTCGTCGAGCTCGCTCGAGATTCGCGCCTCTTGCTCGCGCACGTCGCGGATCTCTTGCCACACGGTGTTCAGCGCCCGAGAGGCGTCCTCGCAGGCACCGAGCAGACGCTCCTCCTCACCGGCGAGCGTCGCGACGCGCTCCTCGAGCTCGGCGAAGCTCAGGCCTGCGCGTTCCGAGGCGAGCTTCTGCCGCTCCTTGTCCAGGCGATCCAGCTGCGCGGTGAGCTGCTCGAGCCGTGCGCTCTCGACGTGCGTCTGCCGCTCGGCCGCAGCGAATGCCTCGGCCGCCTGGCTCCACCGCTCGCGCCAGCGTTCCATCGCGCCCTCGGCGCGCTCGAGCTCCTCCTGCGCCGCCCGCTGCCGCGCGTGCGCTTCGGCAAGGGTCGGGCCGAGCTCCTCGAGCACCTGGTCGATCTGCGCGAGCTCGATCTGATCGTTCGCGATGTGTGCCTCGATCTCCGCGAGCTGGCGCTCGGTCGCCTCCGTCTCCTCGCGCTGGCGCTGAAGCAAATCTTTGCGGTGCTGGATCGACTGCTCGAGGCGCGCGATCTCGGCGCCGATCTTGTAGTAGTTGCCCTGCACGGCGTTGAAGCGCTCGTTGCGCTCCGAGAGCTCGACGCGCAGCTTCTCGATCTGCGCCTCGACGTTGCGAAGCGCCGCGACGGCCGCCTCGAGGCCGACCTGCTTCTCGGCGAACGCTCGCTCGTGCTGCTCGACGTCCGCGCGCAACGCCGTCAGACGCAGCGCCAGGAGCTCGGCCGTCGCCCGGCGCTGCTCCGCCTTCAGCGTCTTGTACCGCTCGGCGTCCTTCGCCTGCCGCTGGAGATGCGTGAGCTGCTTGTCGATCTCCTCGCGCAGATCGCGCAGCCGCTCGAGGTTGTCCCGGGTGTGGCGGATGCGGTGCTCGGTCTCGCGGCGCCGCTCCTTGTATTTCGAGATGCCGGCCGCCTCCTCGAGGAAGCCGCGCAGCTCCTCGGGCTTGGCCTCGACGAGCCGCGAGATCATTCCCTGCTCGATGATCGAGTAGCCGTTCGACCCGAGCCCCGTGCCGAGCAGGATGTGGGTGATGTCCTTGCGGCGGCAGCGGGCGTTGTTCAGGAAGTACTGCGACGTCCCGTCGCGGGAAACGGTGCGGCGGATCGAGATCTCCGAGTAGCCGGCGTAGGCCCCGGTGACCGTGCCGTCGCTGTTGTCGAACGTGAGCTCGATGCTCGCCATGCCGACGGGCTTGCGGCCGCTCGAGCCGTTGAAAATCACGTCGGCCATCGAATCGCCACGCAGCGTCTTCGCGGAGCTCTCGCCGAGCACCCAGCGGATCGCGTCGATGATGTTGGACTTGCCGCAACCGTTGGGGCCGACGATGCCCATCAGATTGCTCGGGAACCGAACGGTCGTCGGATCGACAAAGGACTTGAAGCCCGAGAGCTTGATTTTCGTCAGGCGCATAGGCGACGCGCTTCGAACTCCGTATCGAGTCGAGTGAAGGGTTGCCGCGTCCGGCCTGGCCGCGTTGGCCGCCGCGACGGGGCGTAGTGTAAAGTAAAAGGGCGTGTAAGACGACGTTTATTGCGCGATGCTCCGACGCGCGGCGAGAGCGTGACGACGATGCAGAACCAGCCGAGCGCGGCGCGCGCGCTCGAGGCGTTTCCGAACCCCGAAGCCGAGCGGGACTATACGATCCGGATCAGGATTCCGGAGTTCACCTGTCTCTGTCCGAAGACAGGCCAGCCCGATTTCGCGACGCTGCATCTCGAGTACGTGCCGGACCGGCGCTGCGTGGAGCTGAAGTCGCTGAAGCTCTATATCTGGTCGTACCGCGATCGAGGCGCATTCCACGAGGCCGTCACGAACGCGATCTGCGACGACCTCGAGAGGCTCCTCGAGCCGCGCTTCTTGCGGCTGACGGCGGAGTTCAACGTCCGTGGGGGCATCTATACGACCGTGGTCGCCGAGCGGCGGCAGCCGGGATGGGAGCCGGCCCCGGCGGTCAGCCTGCCGCCCTGAGCCGCCGCCCGGAAATATTGCGGCGAGGGCCGATTTCCAGGCTTCCGCTGCGCGGTCGCAACTGTATAATCGCCGATTTCGTTTAGACCCTCTTGGAGGCCCGAGAGATGCCTGCAAAGAAGGCTGGCGCCAAGAAGAAGGCTGCCGGGGCTACGAAGCGCGTCGCCCGGAAGCCTGCCCGTAAGGCCGCAGCGGCTCGCACCGCCACTCGGAGCAAGCCGCAGGCGAAACGGTCTGCGAAAAAGACCCCGAAAACCACCCGTAGCAAGTCAACTTCAAGGAAGAAAGTGTCGAGCAAACGCACGGCGCCGAAGACGGCAAGCAAGAAGAAGTCCGTTGCAGCGGTCAGTTCCAAGCGTACGGCGGCGCGTAAGCCGGCCGCGACCCCCAAGAACGCGACGGCGGCAGCGGTCAGCAAGCCGGCAGCGGCACCGTCGCAGCCGAAGCGCATCGGCAGCGTCTTGAACGGGCCGTTGCGCGGCTTTCAGCCGTACCAGCCGAAGCGCGGCGAGCCCTACATGAGCGAAGGGCAGCGGGAGCACTTCCGCCAGATCCTGCTCGCCTGGAAGCGCGAGCTGATGGAGGAAGTCGACCGCACGATGCTGCACATGAAGGACGAGGCGGCGAATTTCCCGGACCCGAACGACCGCGCGACGCAGGAATCGGAGTTCGGGCTCGAGCTTCGGACCCGCGACCGCGAGCGTAAGCTGCTGAAGAAGATCGACGCGGCCCTGATGCGGATCGAGGACGGCACGTACGGCTACTGCGAGGAAACCGGCGACGAGATCGGTCTGCGTCGCCTCGAGGCACGGCCGGTCGCGACCCTCTGCGTCGAGGCGCAGGAGCGCCGGGAGCTCGCAGAGCGGCAGTTCGGCGATCGCGACGACCAGTACTACCGTTAAACCGAACGACGCGGAGCCCGCGGCGGAGTCCGCGGGCACCCGCGCCCGAGCGCCTTCGACCGCCCGGTACATCGGGCGGTTCGCCCCCTCTCCGACCGGCCCCCTGCACTTCGGCTCGTTGACGACCGCCGTCGCGAGCTACCTCCATGCCCGCGCACGCGGCGGCGAATGGCTCGTCCGCATCGAGGATATCGACCCACCACGCGAAGTGCCGGGAGCGGCCGACGAGATTCTCGCGACGCTCGAAGCGTTCGATCTCGCCTGGGACGGCTCCGTCCTCTACCAGAGCGCTCGCCACGACGTGTACGACGCCTGCGTCGAGGCGCTGCTCGAGCGCGGCCTCGCATTCCGATGCAGCTGCAGCCGGCGAGAGCTGCGCCTCGAGGGGACCGGGCCGTACCCCGGCACCTGCCGGACGCGCGCCGCCCACCGCGGCGCGACCGCAGTCCGCGTTCGCGTCGAGCCGGGCGAGGAACGGTTCACGGACGGCTTGCAGGGAGAGATTCGCGCGCGCCTCGACAGCTCCTTCGGCGACTACGTGATCCGCCGGCGCGACGGGCTGCCGGCGTATCACCTCGCGGTCGTCGTCGACGACGCGGCGCAAGGCGTGACGGACGTCGTTCGCGGCGCGGACCTGCTCGACTCGACGGCGGTGCATCTGCACCTGCAGCGCGCGCTCGGGCTGCCCGCGCCGCGCTATTGCCACCTGCCGGTGATCGTCGACGCGATGGGGCAGAAGCTCTCGAAGCAGACGGGCGCCCGGCCGATCGAACGGAGCGCCGCGCCCGCCGTCGCGGCTGCGGCGCTCGAGCGCCTGGGGGCAAAAGTGCCGAACGAGCTCCGCGGCGCGCGGCCGGCGGAGCTCTGGCGATGGGCCGCCGAGGGCGGCTGGACAGTGGAGGCGCTGCGGGGCGTCAGGCGGCTGTCAGATCCCGCATGCTGAGCCGGATCCGGCCCTGGCGGTCGACCTCGAGCACCTTCACCCTGACGACGTCGCCTTCCTTCAGCTTGTCGCTGACCCGCTCGACTCGCTCGTTCGAGATTTGCGAGATGTGCACCAGGCCGTCGCGTCCCGGAAGGATCGAGACGAACGCACCGAAGTCCATCAGCCGCACGACGCGGCCCTCGTAGACGCGGCCGACCTCGACTTCCGCCGTGATCAGCTCGATCCGTTCGCGGGCGGCCCGACCGGCGGCGCCGTCGACGGACGCGATCTTCACCGTGCCGTCGTTCTCGATGTCGATTTGCGTGCCGGTCTCTTCCGTGATCGCGCGGATCACGGCGCCGCCCTTGCCGATGACGTCGCGGATCTTCTCCG
>CAYWGQ010000205.1:0-5988 GCA_964457725.1 uncultured Gammaproteobacteria bacterium | reverse complement strand
CGAGCAGCGAGTAGTTGTTGTTCGACGCCCAGCCGGCGAACGTGACGCTGTACACCGAAAGGGACATCACCGCGAGGAAGAACAGGAGCCCGAGGTTCATGTCGGCGATCGCGAGGCCCGGCGCGAACGGCACGACCGCGAACGCGATCAGCGTCGTGACCGCGACGATTGCGGGCGCGATCACGAAGACCGGCTTGTCCGCGAGCGGCGGGATCCAGTCCTCCTTCATCAGGATCTTCACGACGTCCGCGAGCGCCTGGAGCACGCCGAACGGCCCCGCGCGGTTCGGGCCGTAGCGGTCCTGCCACCACGCGAGCACGCGCCGCTCGATCCAGCTCAGGAACGCGCCCGCGAGGAGCAGGGCAGCGATCAGCACCGCGATGAAGAGCACCATGCCGGTCGTGCTCACGGCTCACCGTCTCCGGCCGCCGCAGCGCGGGCCGATCCGAAGCGGGCGGAGAGCGGCGGCACGCCGCGCAGGCCGGCCGGCAGTCCGATCGTGCCGCGCGCGAGGGACGGCGCGATCCGGACCGGCAGCACGACCGGCACGCCGTCGAGCAAGATTTCGGCGGCAACGTCGCCGGTCAGCCCGCGTGCGGCCGCGTCGTCGGGGTGCAGCGCGGCGTAAGGTTCCGGGATCCGCTCGGCGAGCGGCGGCGAATGCGCCGAGAGCTCCTCGCTGCCGAACACGTGCCAGAGCGCGACGAGCTCGAGCTCGCCGTCGGCGGGAGACGGCGCGGGCCGCGGCTCGAAGTACCCGGCCGCGTGCTCGCCGTCCGGCTCGACGAGCCGCACGCCCGGATCGCCGCCGCGCAACTTCCCGCCGATCTCGTCCTGGAACTTGTTCACCGACTGGATCGAGTTCCATTTCGGCGCCCAGAAGAACGGCACGAGCGGCGGCGGCACTCTGCGGCCGAAGTAGCCCTCCATCGAGAATGCGAGCGGTGCGTCCGGGTCGGTCGGCGGCGGCCGCTCGCGAATCTCGACGTTCGCACGCATCGCCGTGCGGCCGCTGTAGCGATGCGGCTCGCGGCTGACGCGGCGGCCAACGATCCGGAAGCGCGCGTTCGGCGCCGCATCCGTGATGCGCGCGAGCGCCGGGACCGTGCGCGCGCATTCCTCGGTGACGTCGTCGAGTCCGCGCCAGCCGAAGTCCTCGCCGCGCGCGCTCGCGAGCGCCGCGATGAACCGCCACGACTCGCGCACGTCGCCGGCCGGCGTGAAGACCTGGAAGAAGCGCTGCGCGCGGCCCTCGTGGCTCACGAGCGTGCCGTCGCCTTCGGCGAACGTCGCGGCGGGCAGCACGAGGTCGGCCGCTCTCGCGGTCTCGTGCGGCACGTGATCGATGACGATCAGCCGCTCGACGTCGTCGACGAACGCGGCCACTTCCGCCGCACCCGCGCGCCGATAGAGATCGTTCTCGAGCACGATTGCGGTTCGCACGTCGCCGTGCGCGGCGCGCTCGAACGCGGCCTGCAGAGGCCGGCCGCCGAGCAGCGCCGCGCCGAAGCTGTTGCACTCGGGCAGCGCGAGCGCGAGCGAAGCCGCTTTGCCGCGCCGTTTGCCGAGCGCGCGGGCAACGTTTGCGGCCGCCTCGAGCACGTCGAGCCGGCCCGCGCCGGTGCCGGAGACGACGAGCGGCCGCTCCGCCGCGGCGAGCGCGACCGCGATCGCGTCGGCGAGCTCCGCTTCGTGCTCGGGCGGCTGCTGCGGCGACGGGGCCGCCGGGTCGAGCCGGTGCGCGATCGCGGCGCCGAGCCGCGCGATCGCGGCAGGCCCCGCGCGGAACACGCCCATCGCGACGTCGTCGAGCCGCGTCGCCGCGGGCGTCGCGATGAAGAGCGGGCTCTTGACGTGCTGACCCGCGGTGCGGACCGGCGCGTCGAGCCACTCGGGGATCTTCAGCGTCGCGGCGTACGCCTTCTCGGCGTTCCGCACCGCTTGCCGCAGCTCGAGCGCGAGCCGCGGCGCGGTGCTCGCGACGTCCTCGCCGAGCACGAGCATCGCGTCGGCCGCGCCCGCTTCGCGGATCGTCGGCGGCCGCACGCCGCCGGCCGCGAAAATCTCGACCGCGGCGGCGACGAGCGGCTCGTCCCGCAGCGACGTGCCCGAGTAGAAGTTTTCCTCGCCGACGAGGCGGCGGAGCGCGAAGTTCGCCTCGAGCGACGCACGCGGTGAGCCGATGCCGACGACGGCGCCGTCGAGCCACGGCCGCGCGGCCGCGAGCGCGTCGTCGATGCCGAGCGGCCGAAGCTCGCCCGCCTCCGGGGACCGTGCGAAGGCGCGGCGAGCCCGGCCGCTCGAGCCGACGAACCCGTAGCCGAATCGGCCTCGGTCACAGATGAAGTAGCCGTTCACCTCGCCGTTGTAGCGATTGACGATGCGCCGGAGCTTGCCGTAGCGCTCCTGCGCGTGGATGTTGCAGCCTGCGCTGCAGTGCGGGCAGACGGACGGCGCGGACTGCAGGTCCCATTTGCGGACGTACTGGTCCGCGAACGTCTTGTCGGTGAAGACGCCGGTCGGGCAGACCTCGGCGAGGTTGCCGCTCCACTCGCTTTCGAGCACGCCGTCCTCGTGCCGGCCGAAGAAGACGTGGTGGTGGATGCCGAACGCGTGCAGGTCGTCGCCGCCCGCGTAGTCCTGATAGAACCGCACGCAGCGGTAGCACGCGATGCAGCGGTTCATCTCGTGATTGACGAACGGGCCGAGATACTGATTGCGGTGCGTGCGCTTCAATCCCCGGTAGCGCCGGTAGTTGTGGCCGGTCATCACCGTCATGTCCTGCAGGTGACACTCGCCGCCTTCCTCGCAGACCGGGCAATCGTGCGGATGGTTGACCATCAGCCACTCGATCACGCGCCGGCGGAAGTCCTGCGCCTCGGGCTCGTCGAAGCCTATGCGGGTGCCGTCGAGCGCCGGCGTCATGCAGGCCATGACGATTCGTCCGGCCGTGTCCCGGTCGTCGCGATAGACCTTGACGGCGCACTGGCGGCACGCGCCGACGCTGCCCATCGCGGGGTGCCAGCAGAAGTAGGGCAGGTCGAAGCCGAGACCGAGCAGATGCTCGAGCAGGTTCTTCTCGGGCGCCGCCGGATACTCCCGCCCGTCGACGAAGATCGCCATCACCGCACCCCTCGCGCGACGGTCGCGTGCGCCTCTTCGGTAGGAGCGGCTGTCAGCCGCGACCGCCGCCACAGCGAAACGACCGTGCCCATCCCGTAGCGGGTCGCGGCGCTCGCGAGCGGCACGGCGTCGCTCGCCGTCATTTGCGGTACGGGCATCGGTGCTCCGAGATGTGCTGCTCGAAGTCGTCGCGGAAGTGCTTCAGCGCGCTCTGCAGCGGTTCCATCGCGCCCGGCGCGTGCGCGCAGAACGTGCGCCCCGGGCCGAGATGCCGCGTGTGCATCTCGAGGATCTCGAGGTCCTTCGGCCGCCCGTCTCCGGCCTCGATCGCTGCGAGCAGCTGCTCGACGTACGGCAACCCGTCGCGGCACGGCGTGCACCACCCGCACGACTCTTGCGCGAAGAAGTGCTCGAGGTTGCGCACCATCGCGACCGGGCACGTTTGGTCGTCGAGCACGATCATCGTGCCGGTCCCGAGCCGGCTGCCGCAGCGCTGGATCGAATCGAAGTCCATCGGCGCATCGAGATGCTCCTCGACGAGAAAGTCCGTCGACGCGCCGCCGGGCAGCAGCCCGCGGAACCCGAGCCCGTCGCGCATCCCGCCGGCGTGCTCCTCGAGCAGCTCGCGGATCGGCGTGCCCATCGGCAGCTCCCACGCGCCGGGGCGGTTGACCTTGCCGCTGACGCCGTAGATCTTCGTGCCCGCGTCCGCCGTGCGGCTCAGACCTTCGAACCACTCCGCGCCGTTCGCGACGATGTGCGGCACGTTGCAGAGCGTCTCGACGTTGTTCACGACGGTCGGTCGGCCCCAGAGGCCCACGGCCTGCGGGAACGGCGGCGGCGTGCGCGGTCTCGCGCGGCGGCCTTCGAGCGCGTTGATCAGGGCCGTTTCTTCACCGCAGATGTAGCGCCCGGCGCTCGTGTGCACGTGCAGCGCGAGCGCGAAGTCGCTGTCGAGCACGCGCTCGCCGAGGTACCCGCGGCCTTCTGCCTCGGCGACGGCCGCGCGGAGCCGCTCGGCCGCGAGGCGGTACTCGTCGCGCAGGAAGACGTACGCCTCGGTCGCACCGAGCGCGTAGGCGCTGACGATCATGCCTTCGATCAGCAGATGCGGGTCGCCTTCGAGCAGCAGCCGGTCCTTGAACGTGCCGGGCTCCATCTCGTCCGCGTTTGCGACGAGGTAGCGGGGCGTCGGCGCACCTTCGCCGCGAGGCATGAAGCTCCACTTCTGGCCGGTCGGAAAGCCGGCCCCGCCCCGGCCGCGAAGCCCGGACGCGGTGACGACGTCGAGCACGTCGGACGGCGACATCTCGGTCACCGCCTTGCGGAGCGCGCGATAGCCGCCGGCGCGCTCGTACGCGTCGACGTCGGGCGGCGCTCGGCTCGCCTCGATGTTGCGCGTCAGCGGCCGCTCCGTCATTCGTATCGCTCCAGCACGCGCTCGAGGCCGTCGGGGTCGAGGTCGGCGTGCAGGTCGCCGTCGACGAGGATCGCGGGCGCGCGGTCGCACGCGCCGAGGCAGACGATCGGCAGCACGGTGAAACGCCCGTCCGGGGTCGTCTGGCCGTGATCGACGCCGAGCCGCTCCCGTAGCCGATCGCTCAATGCGACGCTGCCGGTCAGCCAGCAGCTGACGCTGTCGCAGACGTGCACGACGTGGCGCCCGACCGGGCGGCGGTAGACGAGGTTGTAGAAAGTCGCGACCGCGTCGAGATCGTCGACCGACATCTCGAGCAGGGCGGCGATGTCGTGCAAGTGCTCGTCCGAGACCCACCCGCGGTTCCGCTGCACGATCTTCAGCGCGTCGATGCACGCGGCGCGCTTGTGCGCGTAGAGCGCGGTCTCGCGCTCGATGGCCCGGATCTCCGGCTCGCTCAGCATTTCGCTGTCTCGGCGCGGCCCGTCATCGGTCGACGTCCGCCATGACGAAGTCGATGCTGCCGAGAATCGCGATCAGGTCCGCGATCAGGACGCCCCGCGAGATCAGCGGCAGCATCTGCAGATGCGGGAACGACGCGGTGCGGATCCGCAGGCGATACGGCGACGTGTTGCCGTCGCTCACGAGGTAGTAGCCGTACGCGCCCTTCGTGCCCTCGATGTTGAAGAAGCTCTCGCCGGCCGGCATGGCCGGGCCCCAGCTGACGTGCACGAAGTGGTGGATCAGCGTCTCGATGTCGTGCATCGTCCGCTCCTTCAGCGGCGGCGTCGTCAGCTCGTGCCGGGACTTGTAGTCGCCTGCAGGCATGTCGTTCACGCACTGCTCGATGATCCGCAGGCTCTGGCGGATCTCCTCGGCGCGGACGACGCAGCGGTCGTAGCTGTCGCCGTTCACGGCCGTCGGCACGTCGAACTCGAAGTTCTCGTAGCCCGAGTACGGCTGCTTCTTTCGGAAGTCCCACTCGAAGCCGGTCGCGCGCAAGCCCGGGCCGGTCACGCCCCACTCGATCGCCTCCTCGGTCGTGTAGGCGCCGACGCCGATCGTCCGCGCCTTCAGGATCCGGTTGTCGAGCGCCATCCGCTGATACTCATCGAGGCGCGGCGGCAGCCAACGGATGAAGTCGCGCACCATGCGGTCCCAGCCCTGCGGCAGGTCCGCCGCGACGCCCCCGATCCGGAACCACGCCGGGTGCATCCGGAATCCGCAGATCGCCTCGATGATCTCGAACACGCGCTCGCGGTCCGTGAACATGTAGAACACGGGCGACAGCGCGCCGACGTCCTGCGCGAACGTGCCGTAGAAGACGAGGTGGCTCGCGATCCGGAAGAGCTCCGCGAGCATCACGCGGATCACCTGCGCGCGCTCCGGCACCTCGATGCCGGCGAGCTGCTCGACCGCGAGCACGTACGGCAGGTTGTTCATCACGC
>CAYWGQ010000204.1:0-6164 GCA_964457725.1 uncultured Gammaproteobacteria bacterium | reverse complement strand
TTGTAGCCGGCTCATCGGGCTGCCGGCGAGCGTCTCGCGCGGATCGTTGCTCACGAATCTCCCCCCAAAGGCGCGAGGATCGAGGCTATGGAGCCAATTGTAACCGATCGTATCCACGACCAACGTGTCGCCGTCTCGGCAAGGCGGAGCCGACGGGCGATCGGCGCGCAGGCCCCGACCGCGTCCCGAGAGTGTCCGGCTCCCTTGCTCGTGCTCGCGTCAGGCCGGACAAGGCCGCCGGCCGTGGCGACGCGCCGGTGCGATGTTCTCGCCGCTGGCATAATGACCACACCGTTGCGCTCATGACGCCTTAACGCAACACGGGGGAATGGGATATGGAAACGTCTGCACAACTGCGCGGTTCTCTCGCGTCGCTTGCACTACTGTTCGGTGCACAGTCCGAGGCTTTGGCGCAAGCAGCGCCTGCTGCGCGGCCGGCGCTCGAGGAGATCGTCGTCACGGCCCGCCGCCGGGCGGAGGATCTGCAGGCGGTGCCCGTTGCCGTCACCGCGCTCACGGCCGAGGCTCTCGAGCGCCGCCAGATTCAGACGACGACCGAGCTCGACCGTGTGACGCCGAGCTTGCAGTTCACGAGTTACGGCCAGCTCTCGGGCAACAACTCGGCCGCGGTAGTCTTCATTCGCGGAGTCGGTCAGCTCGACCCGACGCCCGCCGTCGACCCGGGCGTCGGCATCTACATCGACGATGTTTACATGGGCCGCGCAGTCGGCGGTGCAATGGACTTCTTCGACGTCGACAACATCCAGGTGCTGCGCGGACCGCAGGGAACGCTCTTCGGCCGCAACACGATCGGCGGCGCCGTGCTGATCAACACCGTCCTTCCCGGCGACGAGCAGGAAGCGACGGTGCGTGCGCGCGTGGGCGGAGACGACCTGCGTGAAGTATTCGGCGCGGTCACGCTGCCGTTCAGCGACCGAGCGTCCGTAAGACTGGCGGGTGGAGCGCGCCAACGCGACGGCTATGTGACTCGCGTGTTCGACGGACTCGATCTCGGCGACGATGACGTCGTTTCGTTCAACGCGTCGCTGCGCTGGGACGTCTCTGATTCGCTCGAAATGATCCTGCGAGCCGACTACTCGAGAGAGGACGAGAACGGCTCGCCGTTCGTCTTCAAAGGCATCAACACCAGCGCACCGGTGGCGGCCATCGCGAGCGTCGGAGCGGGCTGCCCGGGAGCGACGATTCCGTTCGCGCCGCTCGCGCCCGGCGATCCGCGCTTCGGCCCGCCGTTCGTTCCGGAGACCCCCGATCCGCGATGCGCGAACAACGCCTGGGACTTGGGGCCCTACACGAACGGCGGCAACGCGCCGGTCGAGAGCACGTTCGACGTGAGGGGCGCGTCCGTCACGTTGAGCTGGGACATCAACGACCGTTTGACGCTGCATTCGATCTCGGCGTACCGCAACTCGGACTGGACCGGCATCCGCGATGCGGACAATACGCCTCTGACGCTGATCACGACGGACTACACGAGCGAATCCACGCAAACCAGCCAGGAAGTTCGCTTGAACTATGGCGGCGAGCGCGTCAATGGTGTCGTCGGCGTCTACTACTTCGACGAAGACACGGACGACCACGTCACCGTGCCTCTCGCCTTCCCGCCCTCACCGCCGGTAATCGCCTCGCTGCTCTCCGGCGGACCGGGATCGCGCGACTTGCAGTTCGTGAACCTGACGACGGAGTCGATCGCGGTCTTCACGGAGTGGACCTACGACGTCAGCGACGCGTTGAGCCTGACCGCTGGCGTTCGCTATACGGAAGACGACAAGTCGATGCAGGGCTTCATCTGGAACGTCTTCCCGGCGACCGCGCCCGACCCGAGCCCGCTGCCGACGCTCGCGATTCCGGACGGAGGGCCGCTCTTCATCTATCCGGACCGCTTCGGCGAGACGTTCGACAAGGTCACCGGCTCCGCGAGCATCCGGTACACGTTCGACAACGGCTGGATGGTCTACGGCAGCTACTCGAGCAGCTTCAAGTCGGGCGGCTTCAATCAGCGCTTCAACGCGCCGCCGGAAGGGTTCAGGCCCCTGCCGTTCGCGGAGGAGACGGTCGATTCGATCGAGCTCGGCTTCAAGGCGGATATCACCGATACCTTCAGGCTGAACGCCGCGATCTTCTCGTCGGACTACGACGATATTCAGCTGATCTACCGGCAGGGGGTCGTGCCGCTGCTCTTCAACGCCGGCAAGGCGACAATCGACGGCGCCGAGCTCGAATTCCAGTTCGTGCCGAACGATCGGCTGATCCTCGAAGGCGGACTGAGCTATCTCGACGACGAGATCAAGGAAGTCACCGAGGTCCCGGGTACAACCGCCACGATCACGCCGGACAACACGCTTCCGTTCACTCCGGAGCTGCAGGCGAACGTCGGCATCGGCTACCGGTTCCCGCTGAGCAACGGGTGGAGCTTGACGCCGCGTCTCGACGTTTCTTACACCGACGAGCAGTACTTCGACGCGGGTAACACCGAGATCACGGCCCAGCAAGAGTCCGTGACGGCGACGAATCTCTCGATCGTGCTCGACAGCGGCGACCGCTGGAGAGCGACGCTTCTCGTCGAGAACCTGACCGACGAGCTCTACCCGGTGCAGGGCAATGCGTCACTCGCGACGCTCGGCTACGCAGAGATCATCTATGCGCGTGGCCGCAATGTGCAGGCGGGCGTGAGTTTCCGGTTCTGATTCATCGAAGCGCGAACAGCCTGGGTCGCCGGCTGATTCGGGAGCGCGAAGCGCCGTCATTCGGGGAAATGGCGGCGTAGCGTCCACTCGCTGTCCGTGCAGAACCCGCAGTCTTCGCCGACGAACATGCGCGACGCTTCGACGCTGCCGCGCAGCTGCCACTCGAGCCACGCGAGCGGCCCGCGCGCGAACGGCCCGCCGTTCGACATGCCGTACGTGCCGCCGTGCCCGACGTCCATGTTCGCGTTGATCGCTGCGATCTCGAGCGTCTGCAGCACCGCCCAATCGAGCTCGGCATTCTCGTAGGCGATGTCGCTCTCGCCGCCGATGAAGTACGCGATCGGCGCATGCATCTCGTCGAAGATCGAGCGCTCGAGCTCGTGACGGATCATGTACTGATCGCCGTCGGGGAACATGCCGCTGTTCAGCACGACGACGGTCGTGACACGCGGATCGGTCGACGCTTTGACGGACTGCAGGCCGCCGCACGAATGCCCCATGACGGCCACCTTGTCCGTCGCAACCTTCCCGTAGAACGGGCTGCCTTCCCGGCCGTTCTCGGCTTCGAGCCACGCGAGGCCATCGAGCAACTGGCTGTAGTGCGTCTCGAACGGCGGCCACTCGGCCGGATCCGCCGGCCGCGGCTGACGCGGTGCCGGAGAATCGCGATACGGGCCGATCGCGACGACGATGAAGCCGTGCGACGCGACCTCGGCGAGGAACTCTCGGTATCCGAAGTTGCTGTTCACGCACGAGCCGTTCCCCCAGAGCACGACCGGGTAGCGGTCGTCCCGCAGTTTCTCCGGGCGATAGATCGTGTGGGTCGGCAACGATTGCTCGGAGTAGACGATCGCGGGCTCCGATCCGGATCCTGTGGGATCGGCCGCGTGCAGCGTCCCGACCGACCAAACGGAGCAGAGCGCAACGATCCGCACCGCGCTCCCAATCTTCTCGTTCTTGCTCGGCATGACGGCAGATGCGTCGGGCTGACAGTGTCGTCAGCAACCGGTAGCATCGCTGACACGAAGAAGAAATGCCAGGACTTCGGCCCTTTGCGGAGACCGCGATGAGCTCTAACAGAATCGCCGCAGCGATCGCAGCCGTGATCGTGGCCGCGGCAGGCGCCGCGTCCGCGCAGCCCCCGCAGAATCAGGACGCGATTCCGGACACGCCCGGCACCGGCCCGTTCACCCCGATGAAGGAGATCGACCCCCGCCTGCCCGACCAGGTCGTCTACCGGCCCGCCGATCTCGCGAGCCTCGGCGACACGAAGCTCGGCGTTTACGTCTTCGGCAACGGCGGGTGCTCGAACGATGGCGCGAGCGCGCGGCTGCATCTCTTGAACATCGCGTCGCACGGCTATCTCGCGATCGCCCCGGGCGGCATCCACAACGGCCCAGGCAAGACCGAAGCGCCGCCGCGGCCCGAGGGCGCGAGCATCGAGAGCTATGCGCCGACGCGTCCGGCGCAGCTCACCGCCGCGATCGACTGGGCGCTCGCGGAGAACGAGCGCGAGGGCAGCCCTTATTTCGGCCGAATCGATCCGGAGCAGATCGCGATCTCCGGCTTCAGCTGCGGGGGCATTCAGGCGCTCTCGATCGCGGCAGACTCGCGCGTGAAGACCGTCGTCGTCATGAACAGCGGACTCTTCATCGACCGCGAAACGCGGATGGGCGGCATGGTCGAGACGAAGGATCGGCTGAAGGACCTGCATACGCCGACGGTGTACGTGCTCGGCGGACCAAGCGATATCGCGTACGCGAACGGCATGGACGACTACGCGAAGATCGATCACGTACCAGTCGCCGTCGCGAACATCGACAAGGGTCACGGCGGCACGTATTGGGAGCCGAACGGGGGCGTGGCGGCCGAGGTCGTGATCGCCTGGCTCGACTGGCAGCTGCGCGGCAGCGTCGATGCGTCGCGCATGTTCCTCGGCGCCGACTGCCGGCTGTGCCGCGATCCGGACTGGGAGTACGAGAGCAAAGGCTTCTAGCCGATGCGGGGTCGTCTTTCGCCCCACCCGCCGCGGCGACGGGACACGACGACTACGGCGCGTCGCTCGTGAAATCGACCGACGCGACGTCCGAGACGAACGGATCGTTGAAGGCCATCACCGCCCGATGCGCCGGGTGTCGTTGGTACGCGCGCAGCGCGTCGACGGAATCGAACGCCATGATCAGCACGACGTCCCAGCTGCGCGCGTCGCGCAGCTCGTCGCGGCCGATCTCGAGGTGACGGATCTCCTCGATCGAGCCCGAGAGCGCACGCATGCGCTCGCAGAACGCCGTGATGTGCTCGTTGCTCGTATCGGGGCGGTAGCGCAAGAAGACGTAGTGGCGCAGCACTCGTTCAAACTCTGCCGATCCGCGCGCCTGGCGGGATGATCGGCGGCGCGCTGTTCAACTGATCCCTCGCGAATCCCGCCGCCGCCTTGTACCCGCTCATGAACGCTTCGCGCTCCGCCGGCGGTATCACGTTGTCGATGTCGTCGAAGACGCCGCCGCAGCGCTCGTCGAGGATATTCAAAAGGCCGAACGGCCCGGCTCCCCGATTGCGCAGCACGACCGCGGAAATCTCCTTGCAGAGCCGATCGTCGTAGGCTTCGAGCGCCCGGCGCGTTACGCCGTGCTCGAGCATCGCCGCGCCGAGCACGCGGGCGTCGATGATCGCCTGAGTCGCGCCGTTCGAGCCGGTCGGATACATCACGTGAGCCGCGTCGCCGAGCAGCGCCACGTTGCCGTCGACCCAGCTCGGCACCGGGTCCCGGTCGATCATCGGATACTCGAACACCTCGGCCGCGCCGCGCAGCATCGCTCGGACGTCCAGCCATCCGTAGTCCCAGCCTTCGAAGTGGTGTATGAACTCGTCGACTGCGACCTTTCTGTTCCAATCGCCGTTGGTCCAGCCGCCCGAATTGTCGACGGTGATCTCGGCGATCCAGTTGATCGTCGCGAGGCCCGTTGTCGGATCCGGCCTCGAGATCGGATAGAACACGACTCGATGACGATGCGTGCCGAGACCGATGAACGATGCGCCGGTGCGAATTGGGACGCCTGGCGTCGTTCCGCGCCACATGATCGCGCCGCCCCAGTTGATCGGCGGCTGATTCGGATGCATCTGGGCGCGCACGGCGGAGTGAAGCCCGTCGGCGCCGATCAGCAGGGCGCCTTCGACCTCCTCGTGATGGCCGTCCGCCGTGCTGATTCGCACCGTCACGCCTTGCTCGGCGTCGTGATTGCGGTACGCCGTCACCTTGGCCCCGGTGCGAACGGCATCGGGGCCGAGACGCTCCACGGCGGTGCGATACAGCAGCATGTGCAGCCCGCCGCGATGCACCGAGTACTGCGGCCACTTGTAGCCGGCGAGGAGACCTCGGGGCTCGCTGTAGACGTCCTTGCCGTTCAAGCCGACCAGCGCCCACTCCTTCGTCTGGACGCCGATCTCGTCGAGCATCTC
>CAYWGQ010000203.1:4586-6175 GCA_964457725.1 uncultured Gammaproteobacteria bacterium | reverse complement strand
ACGGCCGACGCGCTCGGCCGCTGGGCCTATCACTGCCACATGCTCTACCACATGGCGGCCGGCATGTTCCGCGAGGTGCGTGTGGAGGAGCGGCAATGAGCGCCGCACCGGGGCGTGCGCGCTCGGCGCACGGCTCGCCCGCGCGCCGCGCCGCTGCGGGCGTGCTCGTCGCGCTCGCGCTCGCGCTCGGCGCGAGCGCCGAGGGACAGGAACCGCATTTCCCGGAGATTATTGACGAGGATCGCGCGGCCGCTTTTCCGGATCTCGGCGGCGCGACGCACGAGATGCTCGAGGATCCGTTCACCCGCGTCGTGCTGTTCGATCGGCTCGAGCGGCAGGACGGCGACGCGGGGCGCGTCCTCGACTGGGAGCTCGATGCGTGGTTCGGCCGGAGCCTCGAGCGGCTGTGGGTGCGGAGTGAGGGCTCGAGGCTCTCGAGCCGCACCGAGCACGCGGAGCTCGCCGCGCTCTACGGCCGGAGCTTCGCCCGCTGGTGGGACGTCGTCGTCGGCGTTCGGCAGGACTTCGCGCCGGGCCCGTCGCAGACCTGGGCGGCGTTCGGCGTCCAAGGGCTCGCGCCGTACCGCTTCGAGGTCGCGGCGACCGCGTACGCCGCCGAGGGCGGTCGGACAGCGGCTCGCCTCGACGTCGAGTACGAGCTCCTCGTGACGAACCGCTGGATCCTCGAGCCGCTGCTCGAGCTCGACTGGCACGGCCGAGCGGATCCGGCGCGCGGGCTCGGCTCCGGGCTCACGAGCGTCGAGGCAGGGCTGCGACTGCGCTATGAGATCCGGCGCGAGATCGCGCCGTACGTCGGCATCTCGAGGAGCAGGAAGACGGGCGGGACGGCCGACCTCGCGCGGGCGGCGGGCGAGGATCCTGACGATTCCCGCTTCGTCATCGGCGTGCGGGCGTGGTTTTGACGGCGAGCCATCGCGGTCTTGACTCTCGACCAAGGTCCAGGGTTTAAGCTGGCGCAGACCGTCGCAGGAGGAGCAGATGCGCACGATGACGATCGGCAAGCTCGCGGAGCGGGCGGGCGTGAACATCGACACGGTCCGCTACTACGAGCGTCACGGGCTGCTGCCGCCGGCGCCGCGGCGCGCATCCGGCTATCGCGAGTACGGCGAAGCGGACATCGGCCGGCTGCGCTTCATCCGCCGCGCGAAGGAGCTCGGCTTCACGCTTGCCGAGATCGCCGATCTCCTGTCCCTGTCCGCCGATCGCGGCGGCAGCGTCCAGGAGGTAAAGCGCAAGGCCGAGGAGCGGCTGCGGCAGGTCGAGAGCAAGATCGCCGAGCTGCAACGAGTGAAGCGCGGCCTGAAGCGCCTGATCGACGCGTGCCCGGGCCGCGGCGAGCTCGACGGCTGCCCGATCGTCGCCGCGTTGAGCCGCGACCGAGAGTGAGGGACCGATGGATACGACGCCCAGACGGCTGCACGCGGCCGAGCCGCGCAGCGGCGGTGATCCCGTGACCGCTCATCGCGACGAGCACGCCGCCCGAGACGACGGACACGCCGCGCATCGGCATCCGCTCGCGCACGGCGGCATGGCAGCGCGCGCCGCCGGCGCCGTCGAAGATCCGGTCT
>CAYWGQ010000203.1:0-4576 GCA_964457725.1 uncultured Gammaproteobacteria bacterium | reverse complement strand
GCATGACGGTCGATCCTGCGACCGCGCTGCATCTCGAGCACGGCGGCGAGACCTATTACTTCTGCAGCGCCGGATGCCGGGAAAGATTCCGCGCGGATCCGCTCGAGTACCTCGAGCCGGCGGTCGGCGACCGGTCGGCCGATCTGCCGGCCGGCACGATCTGGACGTGCCCGATGCATCCGGAGATCCGGCGCGACGCGCCCGGCGCATGCCCGATCTGCGGCATGGTGCTCGAGCCGCTGACGCCGACCGCGGAGGAGGGCGAGAGCCACGAGCTCGCGGACATGCGCCGCCGTCTCCGCGTCAGCGCGGTGCTGACCGTGCCGCTGCTCTGGGCGATGGTCGGCGAGCTCGTTCCCGCGGTGAACCCGATGCGCTTGTTCGGCCACCAGACCGTCGCCTGGGCACAGCTGCTGCTCGCGACGCCGGTCGTGCTCTGGGGCGGCTGGCCGTTCTTCGTCCGCGGCTGGCAGTCGATCGTCAATCGCAGCCTGAACATGTTCACGTTGATCGCGATCGGCACCGGGGCCGCGTGGTCGTTCTCGGTGGTCGCGACCGTGCTGCCGGACGCGCTGCCCGCTTCGTTCCGCGAAGCGTCCGGAGCGCTGCCCGTCTATTTCGAGGCGGCGGCCGTGATCGTCACGCTCGTTCTGCTCGGGCAGGTGCTCGAGCTCAGGGCTCGCGCGCGGACGTCGGGAGCGATCCGCGCGTTGCTCCAGCTCGCGCCGAAGATCGCCCACCGCGTCGGCGAGCACGGCGACGAGACGGACGTGCCGCTCGAGGACGTGCAGGTCGGCGATCGGCTCCGCGTGCGGCCCGGTGAAAAGATTCCGGTCGATGGCGTCGTGCTCGACGGCGCGAGCCACGTCGATGAGTCGATGCTGACCGGCGAGCCCGAGCCGGTCAGGAAGGAGCGGGGCGCCCGGCTTTCGGCCGGGACGACGAACGGCAGCGGGACGCTCCTGATGCGCGCCGAGCGAGTCGGCGGCGACACGCTGCTTTCGCAGATCGTGCACATGGTCGCGGAAGCCCAGCGATCGCGCGCGCCGGTCCAGCGCCTCGCGGATCGGGTGTCCGCGTGGTTCGTGCCGGCGGTCGTCGTGATCGCGCTCGTCGCAGCCGCCGTCTGGGCGATCGTCGGTCCGCCGCCGCAGCTCGCGTTCGCGCTGCTCGTCGCCGTCTCCGTGCTGATCATCGCGTGCCCGTGCGCGCTCGGGCTCGCGACCCCGATGTCGATCATGGTCGGGGTCGGGCGCGGTGCGCAGGAAGGCGTGCTGATCAAGGATGCGGCGGCGCTCGAGCGTCTCGAGAAGGTGACGACGGTCGTCGTCGACAAGACCGGCACGTTGACCGAGGGCAAGCCGAGCTTTCGCCGCGCGATCGCGGCGGAAGGCTTCGCCGCCGACGAGTTGCTGCGGCTCGCCGCGGCCGCGGAGTCGCCGAGCGAGCATCCGCTCGCGCGCGCGATCGTCGACGGCGCGCGAGAGCGAGGGCTCGCGTTGCCCGACGCCGAGGACTTCGGCTCGGATCCGGGCCTGGGCGTATGGGCTCGCGTCGACGGCCGGCGCGTGCTGGTCGGGAACGCGCAGCTCCTCGAGGACCACGGCATCGACCCAGGAGCGTTCGCCGCCGCGGCCGATGCGGAGCGCGCCGATGGGGCGACGGCCGTGCATGTCGCCGTCGACGATCGGGCGGCCGGGCTCCTGATCGTCGCCGATGCGATCAAGGCGACGACGCGCGAGGCGCTCGACGCGCTGCACGCGGCCGGCGTCCGCGTGATCATGCTGACGGGCGACGACCGCCGAACGGCGGAGGCGGTCGGCCGCGCGCTCGGGATCGACGAGATCTTCGCGAACGTGCTGCCGCGCGACAAAGCCGCGATCATCCAGCGCCTGCAGGGTGACGGCGACGTCGTCGCGATGGCGGGCGACGGTGTCAACGATGCGCCGGCGCTCGCGCAGGCGGACGTCGGCATCGCGATGGGGACCGGGACCGACGTCGCGATGGAGTCGGCCGGCGTCACGCTCGTGAAGGGCGACCTTCGCGGGATCGCGCGCGCCGTCCGCTTGTCGCGCAAGACGATGCGCAACATCCGCCAAAATCTGCTGTTCGCGTTCGGCTACAACACGCTCGGCGTGCCGATCGCGGCCGGCGTGCTGTATCCCGTCTTCGGCCTGCTGTTGTCGCCCGTGATCGCAAGTCTCGCGATGAGCCTGTCGTCGGTCTCGGTGATCGGCAACGCGCTCAGGCTGCGCGCCGTCGAGCTATAGCGCCAGGCGGGCCGTCCTCACGGTAGCGGCCGTAGATCCCGATCGAGCCGCACGTCGGGTCCGACGAGCCTGTCGGTCCCGTGGTAGCGCGCGTCGCGGACGCGGACGACGTAGCCGTCGCCTTTCGACTCGGCTTCGAAGTACGGGAACCGCGACCACGTCAGGAACCGGCGCGCGGGCAGCGTCGCAGCCGCCGCGTCGATCGCGGCCGCGCTGCCCGCGCGCTGCGGGAGCGGCTCCGGCTCGAGCGCGAGGCGCGGCTCCTCGAGCCAGCGCCATTCGCCGATGTGGTAGGCGTCCGGCGTCGCCGCGACGACGGTCCCCCGGAACGGATTGCCGGCCGTCGGGCCGACCATGACGCGCTCGACCGTCGCGATGCCCTGCTCGGCGAGCGCTTCGCGGACCTCGGCGCGCGCGGCGGCGCTCGCGCCGACCATCGCGGCCATGTAGAGCGCGACGGCGCCCGCGGCGACGGCGAAAGCGCCGTCCGTGGGCGTCCAACGCCGCGCTCGCGCGACGAGGAGCGCGGCGACGACGACGGCCCAGAGCACCTTCGTCCCGACCGGCGCCTCGTCGGTCCCGACGACGAGCGCGGTCGAGGCGACCCAGAAGAGGCCCCACAGCGCGGCGCTCGAGCGCTGCCCGGAGTGGCGTAGGAACAGGACCCCGCCGAGTGCGAGCCACACCCACGGATCGATGATGAACAGCGCGTCGCCGTAGAACCAACGCCCGTCGAACGGCATGAGCCAACGCATCCCGTAGTTGTTCAGCCAGTCGAGCGTCGGGTGGGTCGCGACCGCGAGCGCGGCGACCGCGAGCAGCGGGCCGGCGCGTGCGCGCTCGCCGCTCGGCTGGAACAGGCGTTGCCACGCGAGCAGCGCGCCGGCGATCAAGAACGGCAGCAGCGACAGGACGAGCACGCCGTGCGTCCAGCCGCGCCGGAACGCGAGCCCGGCGTAGTCGCCGGCGAAGCTCGCGACGATGTCGACGTCCGGCACGTTCGCACCGATCACGAGCGCCGCGGTCGCGAGCGGCGTCGCTCGACGCAGACCCGCCGCGGCGAGCGCGGCACCGGTGAAGGTGTGTGCGATCGGATCCATGGTCTTCCCTTCAGGGCGTGTCGATCGAAGCGGCGATCTCGTCGACGAGCCGCTCGCGCTCGGCGGCGCCGATCCCGCGCTCCTCGCGCAGCCGCCGAAACAGCGTGTCGAGACGGCGCCGGCGCGCGGGCTCGATCGAATCGGCGAGGTGACGGCCCGCGTCGACGTCGAGCACGAGCGCCTCCCGGCGCGCGTGATTGCGCTCGGCGACGAGGCGCACGTGGGCGAGCGCGCGGCCCAGGAGCACCCACGGCAGATTCGGATCGGCCGGCGGTCCGACGCGCAGCTCGTAGCCGCCGAGCGGCTGCCCGAGCACCTGCACCTTCGCGAGCCGCCCGGCGCCCGCGACGACGCCCGCGGCGCCGAGCGCGGCGCCGATGCCGGCGCCGAGCAGGAGCGACGCGCCGCCGAGCGCGACGTCGATCACGCCGCCGGCGACCGCACCCGACGCCGCGCCGGTCATCGCGAGCTGCACCGTCGAGAGGCCGAAGATGCTGAAGCTCTTCGCGGAGAACACGTCCTCCGCGAGGTGCGCGGCTGCGGCCTCCTGCGCCTCGAGGCCGCGGTGATGGTAGATTTCCTGCACCGCGCGCCGCGCCGCTTGCTCGCGCTTGCGGACGATCTCGCGCAAGCGCTTGCGGCCTTCCTCGCGCGTCGCCTCGTCGGCGTCGCCGTCGCCGAGCGGCAGCGTGACGGTTGCGGTCAGCGCATCGACGAGCAGCGCGGCGATCTCTTCGGCCGCGCGGCGCTTGCGCCGCTCGCGCTCGGCGAGCAGCGCGCTCGCGGCGCGCTCGAGCTGCGCCGCCCAGCGCTCGTCGATCGCGCCGAACGCGCGCAGCAGCTCGATACGCTTCGCGAAGTCGGCCCGGACCGCGTCGAACACGCGCACGATCGAGAAGTACTGCCCGAGCGCCGCGCGCCACTCCTCAACGTGGTCGCCGCTGCCGATCATGTTGATCAGCGCCATGCGCGGCCGCCCGGTCCAGCGAAGGATCTCCATCTCCGCCTCGTACTGCCGGCCATACGGCCGGCTGCCGTCGACGACGTAGAGGACACCTGCGCCTTCCATGATCGGCCGGAGCAGCTCGCACTCGTCGCGAAAGCGAGGATCGCCGGCGTGACGGTCGAGGAACTCCTGCACGACCTCGGCCCGCGCGCCGGCGCCGCGGTCGTGCGCATCGAGCCACGCGAGGGTCTCGCGGGCGC
>CAYWGQ010000202.1:1454-6266 GCA_964457725.1 uncultured Gammaproteobacteria bacterium | reverse complement strand
GGCTTCTGGGACGAGGACGTGCTGATCACGTGGACGTCGAACATCCAGGGCTGGACGACGCACGCCGCGTTCGAGCACTCGAACAAGATGCAGACGATCGAGATCTACACGCCGAATCGGGACGAGGCCGGCAACTTCGTCGGCTTGAACCACGAGGCGATTCTTTACGACCCCGAAGCGCTCGTGGAGCCCGTGCGGATCATCCGCAACATCAGGAAGCTGTCGGACTTCGACGAGGGCGATCCGCAGCCGTTCATCGAGTGCGTGCAGACGATCTTCCCGATCGAGGGCACCGCGACGCCGGTGTCGCCGGGCACGGTGATTCAGTACGAGGTGCCGGACATGTACGGCCGCCCGTGGGCGCAGATCTGGGAGAAGTACTGGGAGCAGGGGATGCAGAATCCGGAGGCGGAGGACATCTTCAGCTTCGACTGAGCGCGCGGGCTTAGCGCGCTTCTCCGCGCCATACCGTCGTGGCGATATGGCCGGCGATGCGCTCCCGCAGCGCCGGAGGGATGTCGTGGCCCATGCCGTCGATCAGCACGAGCTCCGCTCCCGGGATCGCCGCGGCCGTGGCCTTGCCTCCGCTGACGTCACAGATCTTGTCGTCCGTGCCGTGCACGACGAGCGCGGGAACGGATAGCTCGCGCAGCTTCCGCGAGCGGTCGCCGCTCGCGACGACCGCGACCGCCTGGCGCGCAATCGCGGCCTGGTCGTGGCTCCGCTCCCAGGCAAGCCCGGCAGTCTCTGCAATTTCCTCGGGTGCCGTCGGATAGGCGGGCGATCTCACGATCCGTGCCCGGCGAACGGCCTGCGCGGCCGCCTCCGCTTTCGTCTCGGGCGGCGAGTCGGCGAACAGCGCCTTGCTCGCGTCGGGATGCATCTGCCCCACGCCGGCTTCACCTGTCGTGAACATCATGCACGTCAGCGAGCGGACGCGATCGGGATGCTCGATCGCCATCACTTGGGCGATCGCGGCGCCCATCGACGCGCCGACCACATGCGCACGCTCGATGCCGAGATGATCGAGGAGGCCGACGGCGTCGGCCGCCATGTCCGAGAGGGTGTAGGACACCGAGGACAAGTCGCCCGCGAGCGCCGCCGCGAGATCGGGCTTCGGCGCATCGTTCATGTGAGTGGAGCGGCCCGAGTCGCGATTGTCGAAGCGGACGACGTGAAGGCCGTGCGCGACGAGCGCGTCGAGGAAACCGGTCGGCCAGTGCACGAGCTGTGCGCCGAGGCCCATGATCAGCAGGACGGCGGGATCGGCCGGGCTGCCGCGCCGCTCGTAAGCGAGGTCCACTCGAGCGCGTCCGACCCCCTTCGCGATCTCCTCTTTCAGCATCGAGCGCTCCCCGCCTCGGCGCGTCGGGCGTCGGCGTTCTCCTCGCTCAGCGCCGCCAACGCCATGTCGAGATAACGAGTGAGCTCGGGATCCCAGCCCGCGAGATCGCGCGGCGGGTCGTGTTCGCGCAGACGTGCGAGATCCGCGAGGACCGCGGCGTCTCCATCCGCGAACGCTTCGATCAGCTGGCGGGCTTCCGCAGCCGCGGCTCTCGCGCGTTCGCTGCCGGGGGCGTCGCCCGCGGCCATGCACGTGCGCAAACGATCCGCAAGCGCTCGCCATCGCGCCTCGACGTCCTCGTGCTCGGGACGTCGGCGGCGTGCGTGCGCACGACGCTCGACGCGCGACATCGCGCTCAGCGTCGCAAGCAAGTCGCCGCTGCTCGTGCGCCCATCGGCCATGATGCTGCGGAGGCGGTCGCGCAGCAGCGTCAGGCGGTCGAGCTCGAGCTCGACGCGGGCGAGATGTCCGCGCAGAACTTCGGCAAGCACCGATCCGTCGTCGAGCGCTCTGCGGATGTCCTCGAGCGACATCCCGAGACCGCGCAGCGCCCGGATTCGATAGAGCCGCTCGACATCTGCTTCGCCGTACAAGCGGTGATCGCCGCCGGTCCGTGCCGGAACCAGCAGACCGGTGCGCTCGTAGTGATGCAGAGCGCGGACGGTGACACCTGCGGCCTCGGCCAGCTCCCCTACCCGCCATCGGCCCTCGCCCATGATGTCCTCCCGATGTGTCCGGAGCGGGAACGATACAACCTCACGCAGCGTGAGGTTCAAGCGTCCGCTCGCCTTGGGAAAGCGGATACGGAGCGGCCTCGTCGAGCGCTCGGTCAGGTCACCGGCGGCGTTTCCCCAATGACGACCTTCGTCGCGGACACGTAGCGATGCGGAGGGATCGCGAGATTCGTCGGTGGCGGTCCCATCACGACTCGGCCCGCATAGTCGAAGCCCGAGCGGTGGCATGGACAGATGAACCCGCCGGGCCACCACCCGCCCATCGCGACGCGGCCGTCTTCCGCGTCCGTCAGCTGCGGGACGCACCCCAAGTGCGTGCAGACGCCCTCGGCGATCAGATACTCGGGGTTCGCGGAGCGGTGCGGACCCTGCACGTATGGAGGGTCCACGGTCTCGTGGTCGATCAAATGCGGCTCCGCGGCCGCCAATTGCCCGAGCATGCCCTCGGTGCGGCGCATCACGAGCATCGTGCGCCCGTGAGCAGGACGATTATGCCGCAGACGTCGGCTTCCCGTTCACTGAAACGCAACCTCGGCGAAGCTGCGGAGCTTCCGCGAGTGCAGGCGCTCGCGCTCGTGAGCCTTCAGCTTCTCGATCGCCCGAAGCCCAATCTCGAGGTGCTGTCCGACGCGCTGCCGGTAGAACTCGCTCGCCATACCGGCGAGCTTGATCTCGCCGTGGATCGGCTTGTCCGAGACGCACAGCAACGTGCCGTACGGCACGCGGCAGCGGTAGCCGTTCGCGGCGATCGTCGCGGATTCCATGTCGAGCGCGATCGCGCGGGACTGCGACAGGCGCCGAATCGTCGCGATGTGATCCCCGACCTCCCAGTTGCGGTTGTCGACGCTGCACACGGTGCCGGTGCGCATGACGCGCTTCAGCTCGAAGCCGACGAGCCCGGTGACTTCCTCGACCGCCTGCTCGAGCGCGACCTGCACCTCCGCAAGCGCAGGAATCGGTACCCAGAGCGGCAAGTCCTCGTCGAGCACGTGATCCTCGCGGACGTAGCCGTGCGCGAGCACGTAGTCGCCGATCTCCTGCGAGCCCCTGAGCCCGGCGCAGTGGCCGAGCATCAGCCAGGCGTGCGGCCTCATCACGGCCACATGGTCCGTGATGTTGCGGGCGTTCGAGGGCCCGGTGCCGATGTTGATCATCGTGATGCCGTCGTGGTTCGGTCCGACGAGATGCCACGCCGGCATCTGCGGCGCGCGCGTCGGCGGAGCGCCGGCGCTGCCGGACGCGGGAGCGAATCGTGCGCTCGGCGTGATCACGTTGCCGGGCTCGACGAAGGCGTCGCAACCCGGCTCGCCTCTAGCGATGCGTTCGCGACACACCCGGGCGAAAGCGTCGGCGTAGAACTGGTAGTTCGTGAAGATCACGAAGTTCTGGAAGTGCTCGGGATCCGTGCCCGTGTAGTGATGCAGGCGATGCAGCGAGTAGTCGACGCGCGACGCGCGGAACAACGCGAGCGGCGCGGGCGCCGACCTCTCGGGCGGCAGCGTGCCGTTCACGATCGCATCGTCCATAACCGCGAGGTCCGGCGTGTCGAAGAAGTCGCGTAACGGGCGGCGCGATGCCGGTGCGCCGAAATCGGTGCCGACGTTCACATTGCTTCGATAGGCAAAGTGCACCGGGATCGGCTCGTCCGATTCGCCGATCTCGACCGGCACGCCGTGATTAGCGAGCAAGAGCCCGATCTGCGTGGTGTAATACGCTCGAAACAGATCCGGCCTCGTGACGCTCGTCTCGTAGACGCCGGGGCCGTGAACGAACCCGTAGGAAAGCCGCGAGTCGACACGCGCATGTGTCGCGGTCGCGATGCGGACGAACGGATACACCGCGCGCACGCGCGCGTCGAGCGGCTCGCCGTTCGCGTAAGCCGCGAAGCGTTCGCGCAGGAACGCGGTGTTTCGCTCGTAGATCTCTTCGAGCCGCGCGACCGCCGCAGACGCGTCCGTGAAGAGCTCCGACGCGATCGGCGGCGGGGACGAGATCTCAAGTTGGCGCATGAGCCTAGATTCCACGGCTCCCGCCGTTGGCGCAAGGCCGGGTGCGCCCGGGGCGTGCTCGCCGCCGTCTGCGCCGAGTGATACGGTCGTCGGACCGCGATGCGCGACATGATCACGATCGACGGCTCGGCCGGCGAGGGCGGAGGGCAGATCCTGCGCACCGCCGTCGCGCTGTCGCTGTGCGAGCGTCGCCCGTGCCGCATCGTCGACATCCGTGCGCGGCGGCCGAAGCCGGGGCTTCGGCCGCAGCATCTTGCCGCCGTCCGCGCAGCGGCCGAGATCTCGGGCGCGGTGGTCGAAGGCGCGGAGGTCGACAGCCGAACGCTGACTTTCGCTCCCGGCGAAGTGAAGCCCGGACGCTATCGCTTCGCGATCGGCACCGCGGGCAGCACCGGCCTCGTGCTCCAAACCGTGCTGCCGGCGCTGATGACGGCGAGCGAGCCTTCGGAGCTTTGCCTCGAGGGCGGCACGCACAACCCGCTCGCGCCGACCTTCGACTTCTTGGCGCGGGCGTATATGCCGCTGATCGCGCGTATGGGCCCGCGTGTGACGATCGAGCTCGAGCGCGCGGGGTTCGAGCCGGCCGGCGGCGGCCGCGTGCGCGCCCACATCGTGCCCGCGGCACGGCTCGAGCCGCTGCACATCGACACACGCGGCGCGCTCCAACGGCTGGAAGCGGAGGTGCTGCTCGCGAAGCTGCCTCGTCACATCGCCGAGCGCGAAG
>CAYWGQ010000202.1:0-1354 GCA_964457725.1 uncultured Gammaproteobacteria bacterium | reverse complement strand
CTGGAAGCGGAGGTGCTGCTCGCGAAGCTGCCTCGTCACATCGCCGAGCGCGAAGCGGCGGTGCTCGAGCGCGAGCTCGGCCTCGGGCCCGATGCCGTCCGGATTCGCACCGTGGAGGAGAGCCTCGGGCCCGGCAACACGGTGACCGTGTTCGCGGTCTGCGACGAGCTCACCGAAGTGTTCACCGCATTCGGCCGCCGCGGCGTCCCGGCCGAGAAGGTCGCGAGGGCGGTGGCCGACGACGCGAGACGCTACCTGCACTCGGGCGCACCGATCGGCGAGCATCTCGCCGATCAGCTGCTGTTGCCGTTCGCGCTCGCCGGCGCCGGAAGCTTCGTCACCGTGCCGCCGAGCCGTCACACCTCGACGAACATCGACGTCATTCGGCGCTTCCTGCGAGTGGCGATCGACGCCGCGCCCGTCGGCCCCGCGACGTGGAGGGTGGCCGTGAGGTCTGCACGCGCGGAGTGACGCAGCGCAGCTCGGCGTCCACTCGCCGCCACCCGTCGTCCGAACGTGCCGCGCAGCGCGGCGCCGCTGCCTCCGGTTCGTCCTCCGCGCTCAGCGCCGACGCGCCGCCCGGTCGCCGGCCGCTGCGATCGCCTCCTCCGCCTGCTCCATCGCTCCGGCGACGGCCTGGCGGACGCATGTCGGCATGTCGGTGTCGCCGAGCGGATAGAGCTCGGCGAGCTGCATGCACGCCTCCTCCGCCGTATCGTTGATGCGGCGCTCGAGCTCCATGACGTCGGCGTGCATCTGCAGATCGAGATCCGCATAGCTCACGCGGCGCGACAGCGAGATCAGCTCGACGGGAGCGCCGGTCGTCGGCGACCGCCCGACCTGCTGCCGCACGACGCGCGGCGCCTCGATGACGATCATCTCCTCGAGCTGCGCCTGCCCTTCCTCTCGCTCCTCGTCCTCTTGCTGCGCGAGCGCGGCGTTCGCGACGACCAGCGCGCCGGACGCGCAAAGCAGTCCGATCAAGTGTCTCGTGCTCATGACGTTCCCTGTCTCGCAAAGAGAAACACCGATTCGAGCGGAATTCTCGACAGGCGCCTGCACGCGCTAAATACGTAGTGACCGCAGCCCGAGCGAAGCGCATCCCAACTTTTGCAAACGTTATCGTATGCGGAAAGAGCCTGGTTCAGACGGGCAACCCGCGAACGAGCATGATCGCGAGCGCTACGATCGCGAGAGCGATCATCAGGTTCGCCCGCCCCATCCAGCTCGCGACGCGGCGCACTCGTGCGGCCTCTGCGGCGCTCGGCCGGTCGCGCAGCCGCGCCGTCGCGCGCGGGCCGATCACGAAGTCGTGCAGGACACTCAGCGTGACCGCGGCGGCGACGAGCGCGAG
>CAYWGQ010000201.1:0-6366 GCA_964457725.1 uncultured Gammaproteobacteria bacterium | reverse complement strand
CACGCCGGCCTCGCGCGGACGATCCACCGTCGCAAAATCGAACTGCCAGATGTTGTGCAGGAAGCCCGAGTTCAGGTGGTACTCGTTCGTCAGGTTCAGCCCGTAGAGGCCGATCTCGAAGTTCCCGCTCGGCGGCGAGTACACGAGCCGCGCGTTGTGCAGCCAGTAGTCGCCCGCCTCGTAGTCGTGCGGCACGCCGTAGGCGTTCCGCCGCAGGCTCGGCGTGTTGGATCGCCAGTACGGGCCCGTGTAGTTCGCGTCGTAGCGCACGACCAGCGCGCCGCCGTTGCGCAAGCTCGCGTTGTACTGGACGCCCAGGTTGTAGGTCTCCTCCGGCGCGCGCGAGAACTCGGTGTCGAGTGACACGGCCGGGCTTTGCGAGTCCGTGTAGGCCGTATCGAGGAAGCCGAGATTCGCCTGGACGAGCAGGTTGTCGGTCGCGGCCCACGTGAGCTCGACCTCGAGGCCCTCGGCCTCGGCGCTCGCCGCGTTCTGCCTGACGAGCTCGGTGACTTCCGTGCCGGTCAGCCGGTCGATCACCGTCGAGTCGAGCTGGATCCCCTCCCAGTCCGTCGAGAACAAGGTCGCGTTCAGCCGCAGCCGGCCGTTCAAGAGATCCGAGCGCACGCCGATCTCGCGGTTCTTGATCAGCTCCGGATCGTAGTTGATCACGACGGGACCGATGTTGTCGGTGTAGGTCTCGATGCCGCCGGAGTTGAAGCCCTCCGTGTAGCCGACGTAGAACATCAGGTCCTCGCTCAGCGTCCAGCGCAACGCGGCCCGGTACGTATCGGCGTCGAACTGCACGTGGTCGCCGCCCGGGATGCGGATGCCGTCGTAGACTCCGCCTCGCGACCACTCCTGGTTCGTGCCCGGAGGCGGCGGCGCGGTGATGCCGGCCGCGATGCCTGCGGCGACGTCGAACGCGTACTGATCGGACTCCTGGTCGTGGTAACGCGTGCCGAGCGTCAGGTCGAGCCGATCCGTCAGCCCGATCACGACCTCGCCGAACACCGCGTAGCCGTCGATGTCGATACCGGTCAGCCGGTCGCTGCCGGCCGCACCGGCGGCGAGCACGCCGACCCAGCCCAAGCCGCCCGGTCCGAAATTGCACGGGAACGGCCAGCCGTTCACGGTGTTGCGGTCCTCGGGCTGGATCACGTACGGCGCGCCGCCCGGCGGACTGAGCGCCGCGTTCACCTGCCCGGTGAAGTCGAGCCCGAGATCGGCCGGCGTCCGCTGCGTGCACGCCGGATGCGTCAGGATCTGATCGACGTACGAGAACGGCTGGGGCTGGCCGTAGTCGTTGACCTCGACCCACTCGCGCATCGAATACGCCGGATTCCGGAACCGGTTCTCCTGATCCCAGTAGTAGAGGCCGCCGACCCAGGTGAAGCGGTCGCTGCCGCCGGAGAACTGGATCTCGTGGCTCGTCAGCTCCGTCTCGTTGTTGAAGTAGTCGATGTAGAAGTTGAATTCGCCCGAGTCCCAGTCGTTGTACGTCCGGGCGTCAACGTACGTATGGCCGAACAGGTACTGGAAGCTGACGTTGTCCGTGACGTCGAGATTGAAGTCGACCGTCTGCTGCTCGAGCCATTGACGCGACGGCACGGTGATCTCCGAGGTGGTCTCCCACTCCCCTAGCTCCCCGCCCGGCCACCCCGAGCACTGCGTCATGCAGTTCCAGCGCCCGCCGCTCGCGATGTCGTACGCTTCGGCAAGACCCATCTGGAAGCCCGAGTTGAACGCGATCTGCGGCTCGATCCAGGTCTGCACGCGCGCGGTGTTCGAGACGATCTCGTCGCTCTGCGCGTTGAAGCGCAGGCTCATGCGGTCGGACGGCTCCCAGATGAAGTCCGCGCGCAGCACCTCGTCCTGGAACGCACCGGTCTTGATGCCCGTCGTGCGGCTCGTGATGTAGCCGTCGCGGTCGTAGTTCGCGACGGTGAAACGGCTACGGAAACTTTCCGTGAACGGCACGTCGACGGACGCTCGCACGTCGCGCCGGTCCAGATTGCCGACCGTGAAGTCGAACGTCGCGCCGAACTCCTCGCCCGGCGGACGGGTATAGATGCGGATCGCACCGCCGGTCGAGTCGCGGCCGTACAGCGTCCCCTGCGGTCCGCGCAGCACCTCGACCCGTTCGATCTCGACGAACTCGCGCAGCAGGAGGCCCGCATTCGATACCTGCCAGATCCCGTCGATGTAGGTGCCGACGTTCGGGATGCCGCGCATCACGAACGTCGCGTTGTCGGTGCCCGCGTTGTCGCCGGCGATCACGACGTTCGGCACGACCGCGTTCAGGTCCTCCATGTTCTCGATGCCCTGCAGCTGCATGTTCTCGCCGGTGATCGCGACGACCGCGAGCGGCACGTCCTGGACGTTCAGCTCTTGGCGGGTGGCGGTGACGACGATCTCCTCGAGGGCGCTTTGCTGGGCCCAACCGACCGGCGCGGCGGCACAACCGCCGAGCGCCGCGACGACGGCCCTGCGTAGTGCTGTTGCGTTCATGCCATTCCCCCATCCCTGAATAGTGGTTTTCCGCACGTTCGGAGCGTCGCGTGCGTGCAAAAGCCGCGCCACGAGACGCGCCGTTACACATCTGGCACGCCGTTTGCAGCGCGCTTACGTAGTCACACTTGCTCGACGGCGGACGGAGCGAGGCACAGGACGTGCGTTGCAAGAATTGCGATCGGAGTTTCGTTTTGGGAGCGCGGTCTGGCGGCTCGCAGGCAAACGAACGGTAGCGATCGGCAAATGTCGGAAGCCGGCCGGCTCGAGGACGAGCACTACATCCGCGCGAAGCTCTACGGCGGCGAGAAATCGTCGCTGCGGCGCTATGCCGATCTGGTCGTCGGCGAGCACTGCTCGTATCGGACGCTCGCGAAATACGAGCTGATCACGTTCCTGTTCGGCGGCCTGCGCGGCGCGCTCGGGCTGTTCTTGCGGAAGCACTTCTACAGACCGCTGTTCCGGTCCGTCGGCCGCAACGTGATCTTCGGCCGCAACCTGACGATTCGGCACGGCTCGCGGATCGATCTCGGCGACGACGTGATCCTCGACGACGACTGCGTGCTCGACGCTCGCGGCGCCGGTGACGAAGGCATCGTGATCGGCAACCGCGTGATCGTGAACCGCGGCGCTTCGATCCAGGCGAAGATCGGGCCGATCTCGATCGGCGACGACACGGACATCGGCATGCGGTCCGATATCCACTCGCAAGGGGGCGTGCGGATCGGCCGCGAGGTCACGCTCGCCGGCAGCACGAAGATCGGCGGCGGCAGGTTCCGTATCGAGCGGAGCGGCGCGGCCGCGGCCGACGACGGCGTGAGCTTCGACGCCCGCGAGCAGGTGCGCGTCACGGCCGGTCCGGTCGTGATCGGCGACAAGACGCTGGTCGGCATGGGCGCGATGTTCCTCGACGGGGTCGTCATCGGCGAAGGCAGCATCATCGGCGCCGGCAGCGTCTGCGTGCGCGGCACGCCGCCGTGGTCGGTCGCGGCCGGCGTTCCCGCACGCGTCTTGAAGATGCGCGACGGCAGCGCGCCGCCCGCGGAAGCGCCCGCTGCCGCGCCGCCCACGACGGCCACGGACCCCGCTGCGGTCGCAACGGAGCCCGAGCGAGCGAGGGTCGCACGATGACGTCGCTGGTCACCGGCGCGACGGGCTTCATCGGCGAGGCGCTCGTCCGCAAGCTGCTCGACCGCGGCGAGGACGTCCGCGTGCTCGTGCGCAGCCGCGCGAAGCTCGAGCGGCTCGGTCTGCCGGTCGATGACGTCGTC
Source organism: uncultured Gammaproteobacteria bacterium (assembly GCA_964457725.1). Taxonomy (GTDB): domain Bacteria; phylum Pseudomonadota; class Gammaproteobacteria; order Steroidobacterales; family Rariloculaceae; genus FEN-1219. The sequence goes on along the minus strand of CAYWGQ010000201.1, from coordinate 2,584 downwards.
GAAGGGGACATCACCGACCCCGACGCGGTACGCCGCGCGACCGAAGGCATCGACGTCGTCTATGCGATCGCGGGCACCTTCCGGGAGGCGCAGCTCGCGGACCGCGACTACCGCGCGGTGAACGTCGAGGCGGTCGGCACGCTGCTGAACGCGGCGATCGAGAACGGCGTCGCGCGCGTCGTGCACTGCAGCACCTGCGGCATCCACGGCAGCATCAACGGCTCACCGGCGGACGAGAACCACGAGATCCGGCCGGTCGGCATCTACGAGGAGACGAAGGCCGCCGGCGAGCGGCTCGCGTTCGAGCTCGGCCGCGCGGACGGCGTCGAGGTCACCGCGATCCGGCCGACGCCGGTTTACGGGCCCGGCGACACCCGCCTGCTCAAGCTCTTCAAGCTCGCACGGCGCAGCCCGACGATCCTGATCGGCGACGGCATGGCGGCGTATCACCTCGTCTATATCGACGATCTGACCGACGCGTTCCTGCTCGCCGGCACGACGCCCGGCGTCGCCGGTGAAGCATTCCTGATCGGCGGCCCGGAGATCCCGTCGTTGAACGAGATCCTGAGGACGCTGGCGGCGCTCGACGGGCGGGAGAAGCTCGACTTCGTGCGCGTGCCGGCGAAGCCGGTGTGGCTCGCCGGCTGGCTCTGCGAAGCGGTCTGCCGGCCGATCGGCGTGAACCCGCCGATCTATCGCCGCCGCGTCGAGTTCTTCATGAACAACCGGGCCTACAAGATCGACAAGGCCCGCAACCTGCTCGGCTACGAGCCGAAGGTATCGTTGCGCGAGGGGCTGTCGCGGACCGCCGAGTGGTACCGCAAGCAAGGCCTGCTCTGATCGCCCCTCAGAACACCGAGTTCAGATAAAACCTCAAGCCCGAGCTGTGCTCGGAGAACCGGTACGCGATGCCGACGCCGTCGAAGCGGAAGAACCAGATCTTGAAGCCGCCGTCGCGCACGGCCGCGAGCCCGATCTGCGACTCCCGGGCGAGCTGCTCGAAATCCTCGTCCCCGAACGCGAGCGCCGGCGGCGGACGGTAATACCAGTCGCCGAGCACGTGCGGCAGCAGGCGCATCGGCCGGCCGCGGAATTTCCACCGCGGCACGTCGATCTCGAACTCGAACCCCTGCGTGAAGCGCAGCAGCGAGCGGCGCTCGCCCTCCTCCGGATCGAAGCCGTCCCACAGCATGCCGGCGATCCACGCCGGCCGCCCGGGCGCGTCGGCGAACCGCAGCCGGCTGCGCACGCCGGCCGCGCCGAGCCATGCCGTCCGCTCGAGCCCCTGGAGCTCGGTGCCCCAGCCGAGCTGCATGCGCCCGCGGAGCGTCCAGCGCTCGCCCGCCGGGAACTCGAGCTCGATGCCGGGCAGAAACGCCGCATGCTCGGCACGGTCCTTCGGCCGCTCCGGCGGCAGATCGTCATCATCGAGGTTCTGAATGCCGACCGTCACCGGCAGGAGCAGCCGCACGCCGGGGCCGCCCTCCTCCGGGGTCGGCGTCTCGCGCAGCCGCACGGCGAAAGCGCCGCGGTAGACCCGAGTCTCGGTGCCGTCACCGAGCCGGTACACGCCGCTGCCGAACGCCGGCGCATAGCCCCAGTCGAACGGGTTGACGTCGGACTGGGCCGCGGCCTCGGCGGCGACCGACAGCGCGAGCACCGCCGTGAGGCGGACCAGGCGCGGCGTCAGCCGATCGAGCATCGCGGCCATCGAAAGTCCCTTCGTGCACAATGCGGACGGCGACCGGAGCAAGTTCCGGGCCACCGTCGGTCGCCGGCCGCGTGCCGTCGGCTCCGGCCGCGTCGCGCGACCTCGCCGTCTCGACCGCCGCGAGCAGCGGGCAGACGACGCTACAATCGCATGACGTCGTTACCGTTTGGAGCGCGATGCCCGGCTTCCTCGTCAGACTGCTGCTGAACGCGATCGGGCTTGCGCTCGCCGCGTGGCTCGTGCCGGGCGTCGCGATGAGCGGGCCGTTCACGCTGCTCCTCGCCGCGCTCCTGATCGGCATCGTGAACGCGCTGATCCGCCCGGTCGTGATCCTGCTGACGCTGCCGATCACGATCGTCACGTTCGGCATCTTCCTGCTCGTCGTCAACGCGGCGATGTTCGGCCTCGTCGCGTGGCTCCTGCCCGGCTTCTCGGTCGACGGCTTCTGGGCCGCGCTCTTCGGCTGGCTGATCCTGTCGGCCGTGAGCTGGATCGCCTCGTGGACGATCGGCCCGCGCGGCCGCTACGAGATCCTCGTCGTCGAGCGCCGCCGCGTCTGACGTCACCCCTCGATCATCTCGAGGTTCGCGGCGCCGGGAGGCACCATCGGCAGCACGCGCTCCTCGGTATCGATGCTCGCGTGGATCAGGCACGGTCCCGGTGCCGCGAGCGCTGCGCGCAGCGCAGCCTCGGGCGCGGACGCTCTGTCGAGGTCGACCGCGCGCACGCCGAACGCCTCCGCGAGCAGCACGAACGACGGATTCGCGCCGAACCTCGCGGCGATGCTCCGCCCGCCGTAGAAGAGCCCCTGCTGCTGGTGCACGAGACCGAGCGCGCGGTTGTTCATCAGCACGACCTTGACGTTCGCCTGCT
>CAYWGQ010000200.1:0-6442 GCA_964457725.1 uncultured Gammaproteobacteria bacterium | reverse complement strand
TCTGGCTGAACACGCCCGTCTATCCGTACGAGGCGAGCGGCACGTCCGGCATGAAGGCCGCGATCAACAGCACGGTCAATCTGAGCGTGCTCGACGGCTGGTGGGCGGAGAGCTACGACGGCACGAACGGCTGGGGCATCCCGCCGTCGGTTGCGCTGCAGGACGCGGCCGAGCGCGATCGGCAAGACGCGATCACGCTCTACGAGATCCTCCAGGACCAGGTGATCCCGCTCTACTACGAGCGCGACGGCGACCTCGGCTACTCGAAGCGCTGGGTCGAGCTCTGCAAGCGCTCGATGATGTCCGTGCTGCCGCGCTTCAACAGCCAGCGCATGCTGAAGGACTACACGTCGAGCTACTACGGCCCCGCCGCGCGGCAGAGCCGCGAGCTCGCCGCGGACGACTTCGCGGGCGCCCGCGAGCTCGCGGCGTGGAAGGAAAAGGTGCGCGCGGCGTGGCCGGGCGTCGAGCTCTCGCTCGTGCGTGCGCCGGCGGATCGCGTCGCGTTCGACGAGCCGCTCGAGATCGAGGTCGAGGCGAAGCTGAACGGCCTCGATTCGCAGGACCTGCTGGTGGAGCTCGTGCTCGACCGGATGCTCGGCAGCGAGCAGCCGCGACGGCCGCCGTCGAGCTTCTTCGAGGCCGACCGCCCGCGCGCGGGCGTGTCCTACATCGGCGACCGCGAGGTGCTGATCGCGACGTTCGAGCGCGGCGAGGAGGCGAACGGCGCCTGCCGCTACCGGTTGAAGCTCGATTCGCCGTGGACCGGCAGGCTCTCGTACGAGATTCGGGCCGTGCCGCAGCATCGCCACTTGCCGCATCGCTACGGGCTCGGGCTGATGCGCTGGCTGTAGCGGCGGTGCCGAGGCCGACGTTCCGCGCCGCCGCCGGCAGCCGCTTCCCGGCCGGCGCGTCGGTCCGGGAAGGCGGCGTGAACTTCTCGGTGTTCAGCCGCCACGCGACGCGCGTGTGGCTCAGGCTCTACGCCGGGGAGCGCGACTCCGAGCCGCTCGTCGAGATCGAGCTCGATCCGGACCGCAACCGCACGTTCTTCTTCTGGCACGTGTTCGTCGAGGGCGCGGCGCCCGGGATGTACTACACGTGGCGGGTGGACGGGCCGGACGAGCCGGAGAAGGGCTTCCGCTTCGACGCGCGGCGCGAGCTCGTCGACCCGTGGGCGCGGCACGTCAGCCACGCGCTCTGGCGGCGGGCGGCGGCGCGGGCGGGCGACACGGGCACTGCGATCCGCGGCCGGATAGAGCCGCGCGACGACTACGACTGGGAGGGCGACCGGCCGCTCGACCGGCCGTTCCACGAGGCCGTGATCTACGAGCTGCACGTCCGCGGCTTCACCGCGCACCCGTCCTCCGGCGTCGCGGCGCCCGGAACCTACCGCGGCCTGATCGAGAAGATTCCGTACCTCGCCTCGCTCGGCGTGACGCACGTCGAGCTGTTGCCGGTGAACGCGTTCGACCCGCAGGACGTGCCTCCCGGGGCCGCCGCGCTCGGGCTCGTGAATTACTGGGGCTATAGTCCCTACGGCTACTTCGCGCCGCATCCCGACTACGCGGCCTCCGATCCGCGGACCGAGTTCCGCGACATGGTCAAGGCGCTGCATCGCGCCGGAATAGGCGTGATTCTCGACGTCGTGCTGAACCACACCGCCGAGGGCGGCGAGGACGGCGTCACGATCAGCTTCAAGGGGCTCGGCAACGAGTTCTTCTACCACCTCGACCCGGTCGACAAGCGCCGCTACCGCGACTTCACCGGCTGCGGCAACACGGTGAACTGCAACCACCCGCTCGTCGCGCGGTTTCTGCTGCAGCTGCTCGAGTTCTGGGTGCGCGACATGCACGTCGACGGCTTCCGGTTCGATCTCGCGAGCGTTCTCACCCGCGGCGAGAACGGCGAGCCGATGCAGCACGCGCCCGTGCTCTGGAGCATCGAGTTCTCGAGCGTGCTCGAGGCCACGCACCTGATCGCCGAGGCGTGGGATGCGGGCGGCGTGCATCAGGTCGGCGAGTTCCCGGGCTTCCGCTGGTCCGAGTGGAACAGCTACTACCGCGACTGCATTCGCCGGTTCCTGCGCGGGGACGGCGGCGCGATCGGCGAGGCGGCGACCCGGATCGCGGGCAGCAGCGACCTCTATCGCAACAACGGCAAGACGCCCGCGAGCGGCGTGAACTTCGTGACGTGCCACGACGGCTTCACGCTGTGGGATCTCGTGAGCTACGACCGCAAGCACAACGAGGCGAACGGCGAGGGCAACCGCGACGGCAGCGACCACAACCTGAGCTGGAACTCCGGCGTCGAAGGGGAGACGGACGACCCGAGCGTGAACCGCCTGCGCGCGCAGCGCGCGCGCAACTTCCTCGCGGTGCTGCTGCTGAGCCAGGGCGTGCCGATGCTGCTCGCAGGAGACGAGCGGCTGCGCACGCAGCGGGGCAACAACAACGCGTACTGCCAGGACAACGAGACGAGCTGGATCGACTGGACGCCGACACCGGCCGCGGACTGCATGGTGCGCTTCACGCGCGAGCTGATCGCGCTGCGCAAGCGTCATCCGTCGTTGCGGCGCACCCGCTTCGTCGAGCCCGGGGCGCGCCCCGGAATTCGCTGGAACGGCGAGACGCTCGCGGAACCCCGCTGGCACGATCCGGACGCGCGCATCCTCTGCTTCACGGTCGACGCGGTCGCCGAGGGCGAAGCCGATCTGCACGTGATGCTCAACATGTCGCCCGAGCCGCGCAGCCTGCCGCTGCCGGAGGGGGTGTCGTGGGCGCGCGTGATCGACACCGCGCTCGCGCCGCCGCTCGACATCGTGCCGCCCGAGCGCGCGGTGCTCGAGCCGCACGCGCACTACCGCGCTCAGCCGCTGTCGGTCGTCGTCTTCGAGTCTCGCTGACGCGACTCGCCCTCGCTTCGCTCGATCACCGGCGAGGTTTGCCGCCGACGAGCCGGCTTTTCCCGCGAATGCCGGCAATTCGTCCGGACAATAGGCGCAAATAAGGAACAATCTCATCCATGGTATGGCGCCGCGGCACCGATCGTGGGAGTATCGGGAAACGGCGCAGTCGCCCGCTTTTCTATGACGGGGACACCGGCGGTCGAAAGCCAGGGCCGTCCATTAGAGCCGCAGCTTTCCCCCCGCCGCTTCAGGCGACCGCCGGGCATCCGCTGCTCGAGAGCGGATGGGTCTTTCCTGGGGTTTTGAAGCTTCTTCTAGATCTGGGGGATACATCGATGAAGATGAGGACGTTGCCTGCCTCTGTGGCGGCAGCTTTGGGTGCCGTCGTGGGCGTAAGCCCGGCGGTTCTGGCACAAGAAGGGGGAGCGCTGGAAGAGATCGTCGTCACAGCCACGCGGCGCGCCCAAGACCTGCAGGAGGTTCCGATCTCGATCGTGGCGTTGACCGGCGATACCCTCGAGCTGCAAGGGCTCGACAGCCTCGAAGACGTCGGCAACTACATTCCGAACATCAACATTCAGGGCGGCGGCGGCGGCACGAGCCAGCCGCAGTTCCGCGTCCGCGGCTTGCCGAACGTCGGCGTATACATCGACGGCGTCTGGCAAGTCGGCACGGCCGGCTTCCTGACTCAGGAGTTCGTCGACGTCGACCGCATCGAGGTGCTGCGCGGTCCGCAGGGCACGACCTACGGCCGCGACAACATCGGCGGCGCGATCCGCATCTGGACGCGCGGACCGGAGGAGGAGTTCGGCGGCAACGTCACGGCGACGGTCGGCTCGCTCGATCGGCGGGACGTGAAGCTGTCGGTCAACCTGCCGATCACCGAGAACCTGCTGACGAAGTGGACGGGCGCGAGCCTCTACCGCGACGGCTACATCCAGGGCCTCGACGTCAACGACAAGTTCGGCATGATCGACCAGGTCGTCTTCCGCGGCGACATGCTGTGGACGCCGACCGACAACCTGAGCTTCCGGCTGACGTACTCGAACGACGAGATGGACATGACGGAGCCGCGTATCCAGGACGCGATCTTCGACACGTCGCATACGGCGTTCCAGTTCTGGGGCGTGCAGCCGGCACGGTACTACGGGCTCGCGATCGAAGGCGCGATCGCGCGCGGCGCCGCGGACGAGGTCGCGGGGCTCGATCCGTACGAGCCCGAGTTCATGCAGGCGGGTTATCCCGGCGGCAAGGTCGGCAAGTGGGAGAACCGCTCCAACACGACGCTGCCGTCGACGATCGCCCACGAGCAGATCTCGCTCGACGTCACCTGGAACGTGACGGATTCGATCAGCGTCGAGTTCCTCACGGCCGCGACCGAGCAGGACAGCGACACGGTCACGGACTGGGACAACAGCCCGTACACGCTGGTCGAGGACCTGAACCGCGGCCGCTTGGAGCTCTTGAGCGAGGAGATCCAGATCTCGGGCGGCGGCGATCGCGTGAGCTGGCTCGTCGGCCTGTATTACTGGGATCAGGAGACCATCTCCCGCAACGCGCGGTTCTTCATCGACGAGTTCCGCACGCTGCCCGGCAACGCCGGCCCGCAGCTGCAGTTCTCGGACGTGTACGCCTCGCAGCGCTGCATGAACCTGCTGGACGACACGCTGAATCCGCGCACGTCCACCGGCCCGGTCACGATCCCCGGCAACGTCACGATCGACGAGACCGATCCTCGCTACCCGCGGCAGCTCGCGACGTGTCAGCGCAACGTGTACGACACGTTCGCCTCGTACCAGTACGATCAGCACAACTTCAACGATCAGGACGGCTATGCCGTCTTCGGTGAAGTCACGATCGCGCTGACCGATACGCTCGACCTCACGCTCGGGGTGCGCCATCACGACCAGACGAACGAGTCGGGACCGATGCGCGCGATCCCCGGCGTCACGGCGCCGCGGCCGGTGACGACCAACATGCTGCACACGGGCGGCGATCCGTTCGCGGGCACGCGTGGGCCGGTCAGCCTCGTGCAGTTCGACGAGATCACGACGAAGTTCGCGCTGCAGAAGCAGTTCACCGACGACATCATGGGGTACATCAGCTACTCCGAAGGCTTCGACTCCGGAGGCATCTCGACGGTCACGGCGGGCACGACGCAGTACCGGTTCCCGTACGACCCGCAGATCATCGAGAACACGGAGATCGGCATCCGCTCGGACCTCGCGAACGGCCGCGTGCGGTTCAACGCGACGTACTTCGATTCGGATTGGCTGAACATCCAGAACGTCGGTGTCGTCCGGGACGAGAACGGCAACGAGCTGCCGCAGCTGACCACGACGAACGTCGGGCGGGCGAACGCGAGCGGCCTCGAGATCGAGCTGACGGTGCTGCCGACCGACTCGCTGATGCTGAACCTGAACGTCGGCATCCTCGACACCGAGTACGTCGACATCGCGCAGGGCACGTTCGCGCTCGACGAGAGCACCGAGTTCGCGCAGGCGCCGGACCTGACCTACAACATCGGGCTCCAGCATACGGCCTCGCTGTCGAACGGCGGCTCGCTGACGACTCGGGTCGACTACGCGTACTCGGATCAGTTCTGGCGCTCGCTGCCGTTCCTGCGGATGGACTGGTACGGTCCGCGGTTCGGCGGTCCGATCCCGCCGAGCTACGACGAGAGCGGCGACTGGGGAACGGTGAACGCCCGCATCGTCTACGAGCCGGCGGATGCCGACTGGTCGCTCGCGGTGTTCGGCACGAACCTGACGAACGAGTACATGCTGAACTCGGGCTTCTTCCACGGCATCTGGGGGTACGACTTCGCGACCGTCTCGCGTCCGCGCGAGGCCGGCGTGTCGTTGAACTTCCGCTTCGACTGACCGTCACCGGTCACCGCGGGGTCGCGCCGCGTGCATCCGCGCGCGGCACGGCCTCGCGGCCCCTTTCCGCCGCGGCCCTCGCCGGTCAAGCCGGGGCGAGGATCAGGCCGCCGAGCGGCGGCAGCGTCAGCACGATCGATTGGGCGTAGCCCATGCACGCGACGGGCTCGGTCTCCACCTCGGCGACGCCGACGTTCGAGCCGCCGTAGAACTCGGAATCGGAGTTCAGCACGACGCGGTAGCGTCCCGCCGCGGGCGCGCCGACCCGGTAGCGCTCGCGCGGCACGGGCGTGAAGTTCAGCAGCACGAGCGCGTGGCCGTCGCCGTGCCGGCGGACGTAGGACAGCACCGAGTTCTCGTGATCGGTCCAGGAGAGCCACGCGAAGCCGTCGGCGTCGTGATCGGCCGCATGGAGCGCGGGCAGCGTTCGGTAACAGCGGTTCAGGTCCCGCACGAGGGCGCGCACGCCGGCGTGAGGCGGACGGTCCGTGAGCTCCCACGGCAGCGGGCCCGCGTGGCTCCACTCCCACGGCTGGCCGAGCTCCCCGCCCATGAAGAGAAGCTTCTTGCCCGGATACGTCCACTGATAGGTGAGCAGCAGCCGCAGGTTCGCGAACCGCTGCCACTCGTCGCCGGGCATCTTGCCGAGCAG
>CAYWGQ010000199.1:0-6522 GCA_964457725.1 uncultured Gammaproteobacteria bacterium | reverse complement strand
CGCGAGCTCCTGCAGGTTCATCAGCAGCGAGCCGTCGCCGGAGAAGCAGACGACGGTGCGCTCGGGCTCGGCGAGGGCGGCGCCGATCGCTGCCGGCAGCCCGAATCCCATCGTTCCGAGCCCGCCGGACGTGAGCCACTGCCGCGGCCTCGCGAACGGGAACGACTGCGCGACCCACATCTGATGCTGGCCGACGTCGGTCGTCACGATCGCGTCGGCGCCGACGGCTGCGGCCGTCGCGGCGATCAGCCCGTACGGATGGCGCACGTCGTCGCGGCGCGGCATCCGGAGCGGGAACGATGCCTTCAACGCCGCGACGCGCGCGAGCCAGGCCGGATTCGACCGGGCCGGCACGCGCTTCGCCAGCGCCTGCAGCGCCGCGCCGAGATCCGCCGCGATGCCGACGTCCGGCCGGCGCAGCTTGCCGATCTCCGCGGGATCGACGTCGATGTGGATCACCTTCGCCGCGGCACAGAAGCGCTCGACCTTGCCGGTCGCGCGGTCGTCGAACCGCGCGCCCGCCGCGATCAATAGATCGCACTCCTCGAGCGCCATGTTCGTGCAGCGCGCGCCGTGCATGCCGAGCATGCCGAGCGCGAGCGGATGCGCGGCCGGCATTGCGCCGAGCGCCATCAGCGTCATCACCGTCGGCGAGCCGATCCGCTCCGCGAACGCGACGGCGCTCGCTGCCGCGCCTGATGCGATCACGCCGCCGCCGAGATAGAGGATCGGCCGCTCGGCGCGCGCGATCAGCTCCGCGGCACGATCGAGCGCATCGTCGTCGGGTGCCGGCGACGGATCGCGGGTGCCGGGCTCGGGCCAGCGCGCGACGTCCGCCGTCTCCGTTTGCACGTCCTTCGGCACGTCGATCAGCACGGGTCCCGCGCGCCCGGAGCGGGCGATCCGGAACGCTTGCGGCAGCACGTCGAGCAGCTCCGCGGCCGAGCGCACGAGGTAGCTGTGCTTCGCGATCGGAATCGACAGCCCGTAGGCGTTCACCTCTTGGAACGCGTCCGTGCCGAGCAGCGCCCGCGGCACCTGGCCGGTGATCGCGACGAGCGGGATCGAATCGAGCTTCGCGTCCGCGATCGCCGTCAGCAGATTCGTCGCACCCGGCCCGGATGAAGCGATGCAGACGCCGGGCTGGCCGCTCGCGCGGGCAATGCCTTGCGCGATGAACCCCGCGCCCTGCTCGTGGCGGGCGAGCACGTGGCGGAGCGTGCCCGAGCGGGCGAGCGCGTCGTACAGCGGCAGCACGGCGCCGCCCGGAATGCCGGCGACGGTGCGGACGCCCTCGCGCTCGAGCAAGCGGACGGCGATCTCGGCTCCGGTCAGTGTTTCCATCGAAGGGCTCCTCGAGAAGCGCCGGCTGCAAGCGGCGGGGAGCCCGAAAAACGCGAAACCCCGCCCGGCTCGCGCCGGCGGGGTTTTGCGATCAATCGAACGTGGCTCTCGTCAATCCCGCGGGCGCGCTTCATCGAGTACTCGTACGACTACGAGCACGAGCGACGCGGCGACGAGCGCAGGCGCTGCGGCGGGCCGTCGGCGTTCGCTGATGAAGCGGGACATTGCGGTTCCGATCGAGATGCGTTGGAGCGGCGGATTATCGACCGCCGCAGCGCCGGCGCGCAAGCGAATCGATCGGCCGCTCGTCAACCGGATGCGGCGGACGCGCCGAGCCGCTGCCGCCGCAGGTCGTGCACGATCGCGCCGAGCTTCTCGATTCCCGCCGCGATCCGGTCGTCGAACGGATAGGCGCAGCTCAACCGGATCCGGCTCGCGATCGAGCCCTCGGGACAAAACACCTGCCCCGGCACGACGTGCACGTCCGCTTCGACCGCGCGCCGGTAGACCGCGGTCGCGTCGACGCGCTCCGGCAACTGCACCCACAGGAAGAACCCGCCCTCCGGGTGGCTGATCGCCGTGCCGTCCGGAAACGCCGCGAGCACCGCCTCGCCGACCTGCGCGACCTGAGCGCGCAGCGCGCGGCGGAGGCTCCGCAGGTGACGCTCGAGCGCGCCGCTCTCGAGGTAGCGCGCGATCACGGCCTGGTTCAGCGTCGGCGTCGCGAGCGTCGTGATCAGCTTCAGCCGCTTGACGCGCTCGGCATACCGGCCGGCCGCGATCCAGCCGACCCGCAAGCCCGGCGACAGCGATTTCGAGAACGAGCCGCAGAAGATCACTCGGCCGTGCTCGTCGAACGCCTTCACGGGCCGCGGCCGCTCGTCGCCGAAGTGCATGTCGCCGTAGACGTCGTCCTCGATCAGCGGCACGTCGTGCTCGTCGAGCAAGCGCAGGAGCTGCCGCCGCTTCTCCTCCGGAAGGCAGCTGCCGTTAGGGTTGTTGAAGGTCGCCACGAGCATCACCGCCTTCACGCGGTGGCGGACGATCGCCTCCCGCAGCAGGTCGAGGTCGATCCCGGTGTCGCACGACGCCGGGATCGACAGCGCCTTGACCCCGAGGCTCTCGAGAATCTGCAGGAAGCCGAAGTAGCACGGCGACTCGACCGCGACGACGTCGCCGGCCCGGGCGACCGCGCGAACCGCGAGATTCAGCGCTTCCATCGCACCGGCCGTCGCGACGATCTCCTGCTCCGGCACCGTGCAGCCGATGGCGGCGAAGCGCACCGCGAGCTGATGCAGATATTCCGGATGCCCCGCGCTCTCGCCGTAACGGGCGAAGCCGCGCCGGGCGCTGCGCAGCTCCGCCGCCGCGAGGCGCGCGAGGCGGTCGGCCGGCAGGAGCTCCGGCGACGGCACGCCGACGCCGAGCGGCACTTTCCGCTCGTCCGACGTCTGCCGAAAGATCTCTGCGGCGAGATCCGAGACCCCGACGGTCTGCGGCTCGAGGCGGCAGACGGTCGGGGCGGGCCGCGCGCTCGCCTCGAGCCGCTGCGGGCGGACGAAGCTGCCGGATTGCGGGCGGATCTCGATCGCGCCCTTGGCCTCGAGCAGCGACAGCGCCTGCATCGCGCTCGCGACGCTGACCCGCTCGAGCGCGCAGAGCTTGCGGATCGAGGGCAGCCGGTCGCCGGCCCGGAACACGCCCTGACCGATCTGCTGCTCGAGCCGCCGCGCGAGGCGCTCGTAGATGAACTCTTCGGTCCTCTCGGCCATGACGCGAACGCTAGCAGAGCGGCGGTCGATAGGTACAGAAACAGTAACCGCGCTTGTTAATCGGAACAGTTCTGGGACGGGTCGACTGTTCCGTGCGAATTGCTCGGGCGCTGGATCTGCCGCGGCGCCGCCGGTCCGGCGACGATGACGCTCCCCTGCTTCTTGGACGTTCTAGCGATGCAACCCGAGCGAATCGTGCGGCTTCCGGCCACCGGGACGAGCCTCGCAAGAGATCTCGTTCGTTTTCTCCACGGCGTCTGCCGTGCCCTGTTGCAGCGTGCGGACGCGGCGCTCGCCGCGTTCCCGGAAGTGCGGATCATGACGGCCGAAAGCCTCGCCGAGGTGCGTGCATCGGGCCGCCGCTTCGTCATCGTGAATGGCAAGATCGTCATCCATCCCGAACGGCCGCCGCGCTGAACCGACTCGGCGCGGCGCCGCGCCGTGCGGGGCGCCCCCCCGGCGTGAGTCGGCCGGTCCGTAGCCTATACTTCCCCCCGGTGCCGCGACGGCGGCAGGAAGGGGGAAGCTCGATGCAGTCTCGGTTCGCGGCTCTCGCGCTCGGCGCGCTCGCGGCGGTCGCCGCAACGGCGGCGTCGGCACAGCAGCCCACCGGCGTGCCGGATCTGACCGAGACCTGGGCGCGCCGCGGCTGCACCGGCGGCCAGCCGTGCCCGTTCATCCCGTCGGAGCTGCCGCTCCGCGCGCGGGCGATCGGCTTCATGCAGGCGTTCGACGAGCCGCTCGGCCCGAAGTACGACTGCGTGCCGGCGACGATGCCGTCGCTCGTGATCGACCCGTACAACTTCGCGATCGAGCAGCATCCGGACCGGCTCGTGTTCACGTACGAGAAGGACGACATCGTCCGCACGATCTGGCTCGAAGGGCACGGGCCGGAGCCGAGCGTCTACGACGTGTTCTGGCAGGGCCACTCGGTCGGCCGCTACGAGGACGGCGCGCTCGTCGTCGTCACGACGAAGTTTCCGTTCGACCCGACCGGCCTCGACGACATGTACAACATCCCTTCCTCGACGCAGAAGAAGGTGACCGAGCGCTACTGGCGGGAAGGCGACGTCCTCAAGGCCGACATCCTGACGGAGGATCCGCTGTTCCTGACCGAGCCCGTGCGGTTCCAATTCGAGTGGGAGCGGACGGACCGGCCGCTCGACTTGCCGTACGGGTGCGATCCGGAGCTCGCGAAGCAGCCGCTCCGATTCCTGCCGTCCAAGTACCAGGATCCGGGCTGGGTCGCGCTGCCGCCGCCGCCGAGCACGCCCGCGTCGCCCTGACATGAGCCGATACAAGGTCTTGCGATGAAGCCATTCCGATCTCTTGCCGTTGCATTCACCGCCGCGTTCGTCGCCGGCGCGCCGGCCTACGCGCACCACGCGCAGGCACCGTTCTTCGATCAGGACCGCACGGTCGAGGTCCGCGGCACCGTGCTGCGGTGGATCTTCCGCAACCCGCATCCGGTGCTCGAGCTCGAGACGGTCGGAGAGGACGGCGAAAAGGTCGTCTGGGAGGTGCAGTTCGCGCCGGCGACCGTGCTCGCGAAGCGCGGCTTCACGGCGGACACCTTCAAGCCCGGCGACGAGATCATCGCGACCGGCCATCCGTCGCGGGCGCCCGGCACGTACGGCCTCGAGCACCGCGGCCTCGAGCGCGCGGACGGCAGCCCGGTCGTGCCGTAGCGGAAGCGAGCGGCTCCGTACCGGCCGGCGACGCCCGGCTCCTGCAAATGGCCGATGGCGCCCGCCGCCGGGGCCCGCTACCGTTAGGCGAGCGAGCCGCTCGGCCGCATCCGGCTCTTCGGGGAGGACTTGCGATGAACCTCGTCTTCCGCCAGCTGCAGGACCAGAAGTCCTCGACCTACACCTATCTCCTCGGTGATCCCGTCACGAAGGAAGCGATCCTGATCGATCCGGTGTTCGAGCAGGCGCGGCGCGATCTCGCGCTGCTGCGCGAGCTCGGCCTGTCGTTGCGCTACACGCTCGACACGCACGTGCACGCGGATCACATCACGGCCGCCGCGATCTGCAAGAAATCGACCGGCAGCCGAATCGCGCTGTCCGCCGCGGCCGGCGCGGAGAACGTCGACGTGCCGCTCGCGCACGGCGATCGAATCGAGCTCGGCGCGCACCGCCTCGAAGTCCGCTCGACGCCCGGCCATACGAACGGCTGCACGACGTTCGTGCTCGACGACGGGCGGATGGCGTTCACCGGCGACGCGCTGCTGATCCGCGGCTGCGGCCGCACGGACTTCCAGCAAGGCAGCGCGCACGCGCTGTACCGCTCGATCAAAGAGCAGATCTTCACGTTGCCGGAGGACTGTCTGCTCTACCCGGCTCACGACTACCGCGGGCTGACCGCGACGAGCGTCGCCGAGGAGAAGGCGTTCAACCCCCGCATCGGCGGCGCGCGCAGCGAGGGCGACTTCGTCGGCTACATGCGGAACCTGAACCTGCCGCATCCGAAGCAGATGGACGCCGCGGTGCCGGCGAACCTGAAATGCGGCTTCATCGAGGCCGCGGAGACCGCGCTCGGCCCGAGCTGGGCGCCGCTTCGCTACATGTGCTCCGGCATCGACGAGATCGATCCCGGCTGGGTCGCCGAGCACGCTCGCGAGCTGCAGATCGTCGACGTCCGCGAGCCGCACGAATACGTCGGCGAGCTCGGGCACATTCCCGGCGCGAAGCTCGTCCCGCTCGGCGACCTCGCGCGCGACACCGGCGGCCTCGACAAGGACGCGCCGACGGTCACCGTGTGCCGGTCCGGCGCGCGCTCGGCGCAAGCGGTCACGCTGCTCGCCCGCGCGGGATTCGAGAAGGTCGCGAACCTGACCGGCGGCATGCTCGAGTGGCGCGCGCGCGGCTTGCCGCTCGAGTAGCGCTGCTCGATTCTGCCCGGCAGGAGCGGCCGTCAGCCCCCTCCGGTAGGAGCGGCTGTCCAGCCGCGACTCCTGGTCGAAGCGGCCTCCGCCGCGGCGACCCGCCCGATCACTCGAAGTTGAAGATGTCCTCGGCCTCCGGATTCTGCATCCCCTGCTCCCAGTACTTCTCCCAGATCTGCGCCCACGGGCGGCCGTACATGTCCGGCACCTCGTACTGAATCACCGTGCCCGGCGACACCGGCGTCGCGGTGCCCTCGATCGGGAAGATCGTCTGGATGCACTCGATGAAGACGTACGGGTCCCCCTCGTCGAAGTCCGACAGCTTCACGTAGTTGCGGATGATCCGGACCGGCTCCACCAACGCCTCGGGGTCGTAGAAGATCGCCTCGTGGTTCAAGCCGACGAAGTTGCCGGCCTCGTCCCGGTTCGGCGTGTAGATCTCGATCGTCTGCATCTTGTTCGAGTGCTCGAACGCGCCGTGCGCCATCCAGCCCTGGATGTTCGACGTCCACGTGATCA
>CAYWGQ010000198.1:0-6582 GCA_964457725.1 uncultured Gammaproteobacteria bacterium | reverse complement strand
CAACCGCATCTTCCAGTTCGCGTCGATCGGCGACGATCCGCAGGACAAGAAGTACCGCGGCGAAGAGACGCGGCTCGTGATCGGCAACCGCAATACGATTCGCGAGTGCGTGACGATCAACCGCGGCACGGTGCAGGATCGGGGCGAGACGACGATCGGCGACGACAACTGGATCATGGCATACGTGCACATCGCGCACGATTGCGTCGTCGGCAGCAACACGATCTTCGCGAACAACGCGTCGATCGCCGGCCACGTGCACGTCGGCGACTATGCGATCCTCGGCGGCTTCACGGCCGTGCATCAGTTCTGCCACATCGGCGCTCACGCGTTCACGAGCATGTACAGCGCGGTAACGATGGACATTCCGGCGTACGTGACGGTCTCCGGGCAGCCGGCGGCGCCGCGCGGCGTGAACGCGGAGGGGCTGAAGCGGCGGGGCTTCACGGCCGAGCAGATCCGCAACGTCCGCGAGGCGTATCGATTGGTGTACCGGCTCGGGAAGAAGCTCGACGAGGCGATCGCGGAGCTCGAGGCGCGGCTGCCGGAGCAGCCGGAGCTCGCGCTGTTCATCGCGTCGCTGCGCAGCGGCTCCCGCGGCCTCGCGCGCTGATGCGGCCCCGGCCGCGCGGGCGCCTGTGCGCGGGAGGCGGGCGGTGAGCGGGCCGCGCATTGCGATCGTGGCCGGCGAGGCGTCCGGCGATCAGCTCGGCGCGGGCCTGATCGCGGCCGTCAAGCGGCGCGCGCCCGAGGCGCAGTTCTTCGGGATCGCCGGGCCGCGGATGATCGAGGCGGGCTGCGAGGCCTGGTACCGCGCGGAGGAGCTGTCCGTGATGGGCTTCGCCGAGGTGCTGAAGCACCTGCCGCGCCTGATCGGCCTGCGCCGCGCGCTGATCGCGCGGCTCCTCGACGTCCGGCCCGACGTCTTCGTCGGCATCGACTCGCCGGACTTCAATCTCGGCGCGGCGGCCGCGCTGAAGCGCGCCGGCATCCGCACCGTCCAGTACGTGAGCCCGCAGGTTTGGGCGACGCGGGAAGGCCGCGTCGCGAAGATTCGCGAAGCCGTCGACATCGTGCTTTGCCTGCTGCCGTTCGAGCCCGCGTTCTACGAGCGCCACCGCGTGGACGCGCGTTTCATCGGCCACCCGCTCGCGGATGCGATCCCTCTCGAGGTCGATCGCGCGGCCGCGCGCGCTCGCCTCGGCATCGAGCACACGCGGCCGCTGCTCGCGCTCCTGCCCGGCAGCCGGCGCTCGGAGGTCACTCGGCTCGCGCGGCCGTTTCTCGAGACGGCCGCTTGGCTGCACGCGCGCCGTCCCGAGGTCGACTGCGCGGTCGCGCTCGTCAGCGAGCCGATCCGCGAGGTGTTCCGCGACGCGGTGAGCGGGGTTTCGCTGCCGTTCGAGCCGCGGCTCGTCGTCGGCCGCGCGCGCGACGTCATGGCCGCGGCCGACGTGGTGCTGACCGCATCGGGCACCGCGAGTCTCGAGACGATGCTCTCGAAGCGGCCGATGGTCGTCGCGTATCGCCTGGCGCCGTCGAGCTACTGGCTCGTGCGCCGGCTCGGCGTGCAGAAGCTGCCGCATTTTTCGCTGCCGAATCTGCTCGCCGGCCGCGGCGTCGTGCCGGAGTTCGTGCAGGGCGACGTGCGGCCGGACGTGCTCGGTCCCGCGCTCGAGTCTTTCCTGGCAGGCACTCCGCGCGATCCCAGCTGGTATGATGCGTTCGCCGGCATCCACCGGCAGCTCAAGCGCGGCGCCGACGAGCGCGCCGCAGAAGCAGTACTCGATCTCGTCGAACCGAACACCGCTAAGCGATGAAGCTCGGGTTGTCGGAGCCGCTCGTCTTCACGGCGCCGGACGCGACCGTCGCAGGCGTGGACGAGGCGGGCCGCGGACCTCTTGCGGGCCCGGTCGTCGCGGCTGCGGTCGTGCTCGATCCCGCGCGGCCGATCGACGGCCTCGCGGACTCCAAAGTGCTGCCGCCCGAGGAGCGGCGGCGGCTCGCCCGCGAGATCCGGCTGCGCGCCCGCGCATTCGCGATCGCCGCGGCCGACCCGGCGGAGATCGACGGCATCAACATCCTGCAGGCGACGCTGCTCGCGATGGAGCGGGCGGTGCGGCGGCTGAAGCTCGTGCCCGACCTCGTGCGCGTCGACGGCAACCAGATCCCGCGGCTGCCGGACCTGCTCGCGGAGCCGGTCATCGACGGCGACGCGCTCGTGCCCGCGATCAGCGCGGCCTCGATCCTTGCGAAGGTCTGCCGCGACCGCCTGATGTGCCGCTGGCATCGGCGCTTCCCGCTCTACGGCTTCGACCGTAACAAGGGCTACGCGACGGAGGAGCATCTCCGCGCGCTCGAGCTGCATGGGCCGTGCGCGATCCATCGCGCGAGCTTCGAGCCGGTGCGCCGCGCCCGAGAGGAGCGACGCGCATGACGGCCTTCGTTCACCTGCGCGTGCACACCGAGTACTCGCTCGTCGACAGCCTGGTCAGGATCGACCCGCTGATCGAGGCGGTCGCGGCGGCGCGGATGCCGGCCGTCGCCGTCACCGATCAAGGCAACGTCGCGGCGCTCGTGAAGTTCTACCGCGCCGCGCTCAACCGCGGCGTGAAGCCGCTGATCGGCGCGGACGTCTTTATCGCGGAGGCGCCGGACGACAAGGAGCCGTGCCGCTTGACGCTGCTCTGCCGCAATGCCGCCGGGTTCAAGCAGCTGTCGCGCCTGCTGACGCAAAGCCACGCGGCCGCGGCCTCCGGGCGGCCGCTGCTCTTGAAGGACTGGCTCGAGCCCGCGGCGCTCGACGGTCTGATCGCGCTGTCCGGCGCCCAGGCAGGGGAGGTCGGCAGGACGCTGACGGGCTCGCACCCGGAGCGCGCGCTCGAAGCGCTCGATTACTACCGCACGCTGCTGCCGGAGCGGTTCTATCTCGAGCTCCAACGGCTCGGTCGGCCCGGCGAAGCCGAGTACCTCGAGCGGGCCGTCGAGCTCGCGGCGGCGCACGGCGTGCCGGTCGTCGCGACGAACGAGGTCTGCTTCCTTTCGCCCGCTGATTACGAAGCGCACGAGGCGCGCGTTTGCATCGCGCAAGGCACGACGCTCGACGCCCCCGGGCGCGCGCGCCACTACACCGATCGGCAGTACCTGAAGACGCCCCGGGAGATGGCGGAGCTGTTCGCGGAGCTGCCGGAAGCGCTCGAGAACACGGTCGAGATCGCGAAGCGCTGCAACTTCGAGCTCGAGCTCGGGCGGGTGTTCCTGCCGAAGTTCTCGCTCGCCGACGGCGCGAGCGACGAGCGGGCGATTCGGGCGCATCTGCGCGAGCAGGCGGAAGCGGGGCTCGCCGCCCGCGCGGCCGCGGGCAAGGCGAACGCGGCGCCGATCGACACGTATCGGGAGCGGCTCGAGCGCGAGCTCGACGTGATCGAGAAGATGGGCTACGAGGGCTACTTCCTGATCGTCGCCGACTTCATCCGCTGGGCGCGCGAGCAGAAGATTCCGGTCGGGCCCGGCCGCGGCTCGGGCGCGGGCTCGCTCGTCGCGTACGCGCTCGGCATCACGAACCTCGACCCGATCGAGCACGACCTGCTGTTCGAGCGGTTCTTGAATCCGGAGCGCGTGTCGCTGCCGGACTTCGACATCGACTTCTGCATCGAGGGCCGCGACCGAGTGATCGACTACGTCGCCGAGCGCTACGGCCGCGACCGCGTGTCGCAGATCGTGACGTTCGGCACGATGGCCGCGCGCGCGGTCGTTCGCGACGTCGGCCGCGTGCTCGGGATGCCGTACGGCTACGTCGACCGCATCGCGAAGCTGATTCCGTTCGAGCTCGGCATCACGCTCGACCGCGCGATCGCGGACGACGAGGAGCTCAAGAAGACCTACGAGACGGACGACGAGGTCCGGGGCCTGATCGACCTCGCACGCAACCTGGAGGGCCTCGCCCGCAACGTCGGCACGCACGCCGGCGGCGTCGTGATCGCGCCCGAGCCGCTCGTCGAGTTCATGCCGCTGTTCGCGGAAGCGGGCGGCGGGCCGCTGTCGCAGCTAGACAAGGACGATCTCGAGGCGGTCGGGCTGATCAAGTTCGACTTCTTGGGCTTGAAGACGCTGACGATCATCGACAAGGCCGTCGCGACGATCGAGCGGCAGAGCGGCACGAAGCTCGACCTCGACGCGATCCCGATCGACGACCCGGAGACTTACCGGCTGCTCCAGCGCTGCCAGACGACGGCCGTCTTCCAGCTCGAGTCCCGCGGCATGCGGGATCTCGTCAAGCGGCTGCAGCCCGACCGCTTCGAGGACCTGGTCGCGATCCTCGCGCTGTTCCGGCCCGGGCCTCTGCAGTCCGGCATGGTCGAGGAGTTCATCGACCGCAAGCACGGCCGCGTCAGCGGGCCGATCGACTATCTGCATCCGAGCCTCGAGGCGACGCTGAAGCCGACGTACGGCGTGATCCTGTATCAGGAGCAGGTGATGCAGATCGCGCAGGTGCTCGCGGGCTATTCCCTCGGCGGCGCGGACTTGCTGCGCCGCGCGATGGGCAAGAAGAAGCCCGAGGAGATGGCGAAGCAGCGGGCGGTGTTTCTCGAGGGTGCGACGGCGCGCGGCGTCGACGAGGCGCTCGCGAGCCGCATCTTCGAGCTGATGGAGAAGTTCGCGGGCTACGGCTTCAACAAGTCGCACTCCGTGGCCTATGCGCTGATCGCGTATCAGACCGCGTGGCTGAAGGCGCATTACCCCGAAGCGTTCATGGCGGCCGTGATGACGGCCGACATGGACAACACCGACAAGCTCGTCGTCCTGAAGGACGACTGCACGCAGCTCGGCCTGAAGATCGATCCGCCGAACGTCAACACTTCCGCGTTCGAGTTCACTGCGGCAGGCTCGGGCCGGATCAGCTACGGGCTCGGCGCGATCAAGGGCGTCGGCCGGAGCGCGGTCGAGGCGATCGTCGCGGAGCGCGACGCGAACGGGCCGTACACGAGCCTGCTCGACCTCTGCCGCCGGGTCGATCAGCAGAAGGTCGGGCGCCGGGTGCTCGAGGCGCTCGCGCGGGCGGGCGCGCTCGACGGCCTCGGCATGAACCGCGCGACGTTGATGGCCGCGATTCCGGGCGCGCTCGAGCTCGCCGAGCGCGCCGCGCAGATGCACGCGGTCGGGCAGGGCGGGCTGTTCGGCGCGGACGAGGCCGATACCGCGTTCGAGCACGTCGTCACGCCGCTGCGCGAGTGGTCGAAGCGCGAGATTCTGAACGCCGAGCGCGAGAGCCTGGGCCTTTTCCTGACCGGCCACCCGTTCGACGAGTTCGCGCGTCACTGCAAGGAGTTCACGAACGGCCCGCTCGCGAACCTGCTCGGGCCGGCGCCGCCGGAAGGCATGCAGTACGCGTTCCGCAGGGACGTGATCGTCGCCGGGGCCGTGATGGAGATTCGCCGCCGGGGCAATCGGCTC
This sequence comes from uncultured Gammaproteobacteria bacterium, assembly GCA_964457725.1. GTDB lineage: Bacteria > Pseudomonadota > Gammaproteobacteria > Steroidobacterales > Rariloculaceae > FEN-1219. Next base: position 1,128 of record CAYWGQ010000198.1, on the reverse strand, counting down.
GCGTTGCTGCTCGACGACAACACCGAGCGGATCGAGGTGACGCTGTTCGAGGAGATCTACGCGAACGCGAAGCACCTGATCACGCGGGACGCCGTGCTCGTCGTCGACGGACAGCTTCGCTACGACGACTTTCTCGGCGCCTACCGCGTGACCGCGCGGCGCGTCCGCTCGGTCGACGAGGCGATCGAGGAGCACGCGAGCAGGCTGCAGATCTACTGGGACGGCGAGGCGCTCGGCGCGGAGCTCGTCCCGCAGCTGAAACAGACGCTGTCGCCGTACAGGAACGGCAAGTGTCTCGTGTCCGTGCGCTACCGCACGCGCTCGGCCGAAGCGTCGCTCACGCTCGGCGAGGCGTGGTCCGTCAGGCCGACACGCGAGCTTCGCGAGCGCCTCGCGCGGCTGCTCGGCGAGGAGCGCTTCTCGATCCACTATCCGAAGCATTTTGTGTGACGGCCCTCGCAGCACGCGCGGACGATTCCGCGCCGCGAGCAATGGCTACTTGCGAGCGCCGAACGCGAAAGGTTAAGGTGCCGCCGGGATTGACGACCGGGCGGTTATGGATCTGAAGTTCCTCGATTTCGAGCAGCCGATCGCCGAGCTCGAGGCGCGTATCGACGCGCTGAAGTTCGTCGGCGACGACTCCGAGCTCAACATCGCCGAGGAAATCGACCGGCTGAAGAAGAAGAGCGAGACGCTCACGCGGAGCATCTTCGCCAATCTGTCCGCGTGGCAGATCGCACAGCTCGCTCGCCATCCGCAGCGGCCGTACACGCTCGATTACGTGCAGCGCTGCTTCACCGACTTCCAGGAGCTGCACGGCGACCGCATGTACGCCGACGATCACTCGCTGATCGGCGGAATCGCGCGCCTCGAGGGGCAGCCCGTCATGCTGATCGGCCAGCAGAAGGGCCGCGACACGAAGGAGCGCGTCTACCGCAACTACGGCATGGCGAAGCCCGAGGGCTACCGCAAGGCGCTCCGGCTGATGAAGCTCGCGGCCACGTTCGAGCTGCCGCTGATCACGCTGATCGACACGACCGGCGCCTATCCCGGCGTCGGCGCCGAGGAGCGCGGCCAGAGCGAGGCGATCGCTCGAAATCTGTTCGTCCTCTCGAGCCTGTCGACCCC
>CAYWGQ010000197.1:0-6676 GCA_964457725.1 uncultured Gammaproteobacteria bacterium | reverse complement strand
CAGGGCGAGTTCGTCTGGAACACGATGGTCCAGGTGCCGTACGTCGGCATGCTGCACGACTTCGCGGTGACGGAGCGCCACATCGTGTTCTACGTGATCCCGATGGCGATCGACGAGGAGCAGATGCGCCGCGGCGGCATCCATTGGTCCTGGGATTCGTCGAAGCCGACGTACTTCGGTTTCCTCCGCCGCGGCGGCGACGGCAAGGACGTGCAGTGGATCCAGGGCCCGACGCGGAGCGCGACGCACGTGATGGGTGCGTTCGACGACGGCAACCGGCTGATCGTCGACGTCGAGATGTCGATGTCGAACCCGTTCCCGTTCATGCCGATGCGCGACGGCTCGCGCTGGGATCCGGTTGCGGGCTCGAGCCACATCACGCGGCTGTCCGTCGATCTGTCGCGCCGCCGGCCGCGCGAGTACGGCATCGAGCAGATGTATCCGCACGTCGGCGCGCTGCCGCGCCAGGACGATCGCTACAACACCGTGCCTTATCGCTACGGCTTCCTGCCGTGCCCGGATCCGGATCACTCGGGCCCGGGCCGCGCGGGCGCCTGCTACGCACGGTTCGATCACGCGACGCGGCGTGCGACGCTGTTCAATGCGGGGCCCGAGACGCAGCTGAACGAGTGCTGCTTCGCGCCGAAGAGCCGCGACGCCGGCGAGGGCGTCGGGTATCTGATGGGCGTCGCGCACCGGCTGAACGAGAACGGCCGCTCCGACCTCGTGATCCTCGACGCCGAGCGGCTGGACGAAGGTCCGGTCGCCGTCGTGAAGCTGCCGATGCGTGCGATCGGCCAGATCCACGGCTGGTGGGTGCCCGAGGAGCAGCTGCCGACGTCGGCCTGACCGCGAGCGCGGCGGCAGGCTTCGCGCACGATCGCGCCTGCCGCCGCGTCCGTTCCGGCGAAGGACCATTCGTCGTGTCGCCGACCGCGCCCGAGCTTGCGGTCGACACGCTCGCGCCGGGCGCCGTCGTGCTCCGCGCGTTCGCGGCCGCTCGCGACGGCGAGCTCCGGGCCGCGATCGATTCGATCGCCGCGCAAGCGCCGTTTCGCTGCATGCAGACGCCGGGCGGCCGCCGAATGGCGGTCGCGATGACGAGCTGCGGCGACTGCGGGTGGGTCAGCGACACGCGCGGCTACCGCTACGCCGACGAGGATCCGCAGACCGGCCGGCGCTGGCCGCCGATGCCGGACGCGTTCGCGCGGCTCGCGACGGCTGCGGCCGCCGCGGCGGGTTTCGCGGGATTCGTCCCGGACAGCTGCCTGATCAACCGCTACGCGCCCGGCACTGCGTTGTCGCTTCACCAGGACAAGGACGAGCGCGATTTCGACGCGCCGATCGTGTCGGTCTCGCTCGGCATCCCGGCGACGTTCCTGTTCGGCGGGCTCCGCCGCAAGGAGACGCCGCGGCGCGTCGCGCTCGCGCACGGCGATGTCGTCGTCTGGGGCGGTCCGGCGCGGCTTCGCTATCACGGCGTGGCGCGCGTCGCGCGCGCGGAGCATCCGTTCGCCGGTGACTGCCGGATCAATCTGACGTTTCGCCGGGCGCGCTGAAGCGCTCGCGAGTGCGATGCACCAATGTCGTGCGTGCACTAACGTTGTGCAGCACGCGGATTCGCGAGTTTTTGTGACGACGCGCCGCGACGCGCCGTCGACGCGTACGATCTGATGCGAGCGCGTTCTTCAGTCGTCGTTCTTTCATGCCGTCGCCGACCGATCTCGCCGCCGATGCCGCGGCGCCGCAATGCTCCGACCCGGCGCCGCCGGCCGACCGTGCTTCCGAGGCGCATCTCGCGCAGGACAAGGCGCGAGTGCTCGAGACGCTGCTCGGCAATCTCGAAGGCATGGTCTATCGCTGCCGCGACGATGCCGATTGGACGATGGAGTTCGTCAGCGACGGTTGCCGGACCGTCACCGGTTACGATCCGGCCGACTTGCTGCTGAACGGCCGCGTTTCCTATGAGGAGATCACGCATCCGGACGACCGCGCGCGCGTGCGCGAGGTGATCGCGGCGGCGCTTCGCGAGCGGCGGCGGTTCGAGGTCGAGTACCGGATCCGCAGAGCCGACGGGGAGACGCGCTGGGTGTGGGAGCGGGGCGTCGGCATCTACGACGGCGCACACCGCTTGTCCGCGATCGAGGGGATCATCCAGGACGTGACCGAGCGCGTGCGTGCGGAGGCCGCGCTGCGCGAGGCCGAGCGCCGCTACCACAGCCTGTTCGAGAACGCGATCGAAGGGATCTTCCGGACGACGCCGGACGGCCGCTATCTCGACGCGAACCCGGCGCTCGCACGGATCTACGGCTACGACTCCCCGGCCGAGCTGATCGAGTCGCTGCGCGACATCGGCCGGCAGCTCTACGTCGATCCCGGCCGGCGCGAAGAGTTCATGCGCCTCGTCAAAGCGCGCGGCGAGGTGACCGGGTTCGAGTCGCAGATCTATCGCAAGAACGGCGACGTGATCTGGATCTCCGAGAACGCGCGAGCGATCCGCGACGAGGCGGGCAACGTCTGCCACTACGAGGGCACCGTCGAGGACGTCACGGAGCGGCGGCTGTACCAGGCGCGCATCGAGCGGCAGGCGAACTACGACACGCTGACCGGGCTCGCGAATCGCTCGCTGCTGCACGACCGGCTGCAGCAGGCGATCCTGACCGCGGCGAGCTACGGCACGCGGCTCGCCGTCGTGTTCGTCGACCTCGACCGGTTCAAGCTGATCAACGACAGCCTCGGGCACGACGCGGGGGATGCGCTGCTGCGCGTGATGGCCGCACGCTTCAAGTCGTGCGTGCGCGAGTTCGACACGGTTGCACGGCTCGGCGGCGACGAGTTCGTGCTGCTCTTGAACGGCCAGGGCGAGCCGGGCTCAATGACGACCCGCATGGAGCGCATTCTCGAGATCGTCTCCCAGCCGTGGCGCTCGGCGCACGGGGAGTTCGAGATCACCTGCAGCATGGGCATTGCGCTCTACCCGGACGACGGCGCCGATCCGAACGCGCTGCTGAAGCACGCGGACTCCGCGATGTATCGAGCGAAGGAGCAAGGCCGCAACAACTTCCAGTTCTTCACGAGCGACTTGAACGCGCTGATCAAGGAGCGGCTCGATCTCGAGAGCAACCTGCGCCGCGCGCTCGAGCGCGCGCAGTTCAGCCTCGATTACCAGCCGCGCGTCGACCTCGGCACCGGGCGCGTGATCGGCTGCGAGGCGCTCCTCCGCTGGCAGTTGCCCGGGCGCGGTGCGATTCCGCCGTCGCGCTTCGTGCCGGTCGCGGAGGAGACAGGGCTGATTGGCCCGATCGGAGCGTGGGCGCTCGCGACTGCGTGCGCGCAGGCGCGTGCCTGGGAGAGCGCCGGGCTGCCCGGGCTCAGCGTCTCCGTGAACGTCTCCGCGCGGCAGTTCCGAGGCGGCGACCTGGTGGCCGTGATCGACGGCGTGCTCCGCTCGACCGGGCTCGAGCCGGACCGTCTCGAGATCGAGCTGACGGAGAGCATGATCCTGCACGACGCCGAGCGCATGATCCAAATGCTGCATGCGATCAAGCGGCTCGGCGTGCGCATCGCGGTCGACGATTTCGGCACCGGCTACTCGAGCCTGAGCTACCTGAAGCGCTTCCCGGTGAGCCGGCTCAAGGTCGACCGCTCGTTCGTCCGCGACATCGGCACGGATCCGGACGCGGCGACGATCGCCCGGGCGATCATCGCGCTCGGCCACAATCTCGGGCTCAAGGTCGTGGCCGAAGGCGTCGAGACGGCCGAGCAGGTCGAGTTCCTGCGGGCGAACGGCTGCGACGAGGTCCAGGGCTTCTATTTCGCGCGGCCGCTGTCCTCGCGGGATTTCGAACGGTTGCTCGCGCAGTCGGCCGTGCTGCCGGCCGCGGCCCGGTGATGTTCTGCAAAAGCGATCACTAGAATACAAACATTCAATTGGATCGATGGCGGCGGCGCCGCTAGCATGCATACACGATTTCGATCCTTCTCTCTACAGGAGATTCCGCATGCTGACCGTTGGCGACCGTTTCCCCCAATTTTCCTTGAAGGCGACCGTCGCGGAGGAGCTCGACAAGGCGTTCGCGACCATCACGAACGACACCTACGCCGGCAAGTGGCTGGTCGTGTTCTTCTGGCCGAAGGACTTCACGTTCGTCTGTCCGACCGAGATTGCCGAGTTCGGCCGCAAGAACGACGAGTTCGCGGACCGCGACGCGCAAGTGCTCGGCGCCTCCGTCGACAGCGAGTTCGTGCATCTCGCGTGGCGCAAGGATCACGAGGATCTGCGCGGCCTGCCGTTCCCGATGCTCGCCGACATTCGCAAGGACCTGAGCTCGGCGCTCGGGATTCTCGACGAGGAGGGTGTCGCCAAGCGCGCGACCTTCATCGTAGACCCGCACGGCGTGATCCGGTTCGCTTCGGTGACCGACATGAACGTCGGGCGCAACGTGAACGAGGTGCTTCGCGTGCTCGACGCTCTGCAGACCGATGAGCTCTGCCCGTGCAACTGGCAGCCCGGTCAGGAGACGCTGAAGGTCGCCTGAGGCGCCCCGCAACCGATCGGCACGGGGCGGCCGAGTGCCGCCCCGTCCCCCGCCGCCCCACATCAATAGAGGAAGCACCGATGGATCTGACGAATTTGAAGGCTCTGATTCCGGAGCACGCGAAGGACTTGAAGCTGAACGTCTCGACCGTGCTTTCGCCGGAGGGCGCGCCGGGGCTCACCCGCGAGCAGATTCTCGGCACGGCGCTCGCTTCGGCGATCGCCGCGCGGAACGACACGCTGCTGCGGGAGATCGAGGCGCTCGTCGCCGGCGCGCTCGGCCACGCTCACGTTCAAGCCGCGCGGGCCGCCGCCGCGATCATGGCGATGAACAACGTCTATTACCGCTTCGTGCACCTCGTCGAGAACGAGGAGTACGGCAAGCTGCCGGCGCGGCTTCGGATGAACGTGATCGGCAATCCGGGCGTCGACAAGACGGACTTCGAGGTCTACTCGCTCGCGGTCTCGGCGATCAACGGCTGCGGGGCCTGCGTCGCCTCGCACGAGAAGGTGGTCCGCAAGGCCGGCGTGACGGCCGAGGGCGTGCAGAGCGCGGTGCGGATCGCGGCCGTGATTCACGGCATCGCTGTCGCGCTCGAGTCCGGGGCGGCCGCGGCAACCGCTGCCGCCGCGTAACCCCTGCCGCTTTCCCCAGGGTAGGAGCGGCTGTCCAGCCGCGACCACCGCTACGCCTGAGCGAAGCCGAATCGCGGCTGGACAGCCGCTCCTACCCCTTCCCTCCAGCGTCGCGCCGCAGCGGATCGCGGGCGTGAAGGCCGCTCCTCCCGGAACTTTCGTGCTTCGTCCCCTTGACAGCGGTTTCGCGGCCCATATATTTGTCAGCACTCGTGGCACGCGAGTGCTAACAAAAAATTTCCCTCAAAATTCCAAGGGTTACGCGTTCTCTCAAGGAGGGCACGAACGATGAAGATTCGTCCTTTGCACGACCGGCTCGTGGTCAAGCGCGTGGAGGAGACGCGCACCTCCCCGGGCGGGATCGTGATCCCCGACACTGCCGCCGAGAAACCGATTCGCGGCAAGGTCATCGCGGTCGGCCAGGGCAAGATCCTCGAGAACGGCGAGCGGCGCGCGCTCGACGTGAAAGCCGGTGACGAGGTGCTGTTCGGGAAGTACTCCGGCAGCGAGGTCAAGGTCGACGGCGAGGAGTACCTCGTCCTGCGGGAAGAGGACGTCCTGGGCGTCTTCGAGAACTAAGGCAACTACTCGCAATACTCGTCGCTAGGAGGACGAACGCCAATGGCTGCGAAGCAACTGATTTTCGCCCAGCAGGCTCGGGAAGAGATGCTAAAGGGCGTCAACATTCTCGCGAATGCGGTGAAAGAGACCCTCGGTCCGAAGGGACGGAACGTGCTGATCGAGAAGAGCTGGGGCGCGCCGACGATCACGAAGGACGGCGTCACGGTCGCGAAGGAGATCACGCTCGAGGACAAGTTCCAGAACATCGGCGCGCAGATGGTCAAGGAGGTTGCGTCGAAGACCTCCGACACCGCGGGCGACGGCACGACGACCGCGACCGTGCTCGCGCAGGCGATCTTCAAGGAAGGCCTGAAGGCCGTCGCCGCCGGCATGGACCCGATGGACCTGAAGCGCGGCATCGACAAGGCCGCCGCCGCGGCCATCGCCGAGCTGAAGACCTTGTCGAAGCCGTGTCAGGACCGTAAGGCGATCGCGCAGGTCGGCACGATCTCGGCGAACTCCGACGAGAACATCGGCAACATCATCGCGGACGCGATGGACAAGGTCGGCCGCGAGGGCGTGATCACTGTCGAGGAGGGCTCCTCGATCGAGAACGAGCTCGAGATCGTCGAGGGCATGCAGTTCGACCGCGGCTATCTCTCGCCGTACTTCATCAACAACCGCGAGACGATGTCCGCGGAGCTCGAGAACCCGTACATCCTGCTCTACGACAAGAAGATCTCGAACATCCGCGAGCTGCTCCCGGTGCTCGAGGCCGTCGCGAAGCAGAGCCGGCCGCTGATGATCATCGCCGAGGACGTCGAGGGCGAAGCGCTCGCGACGCTCGTCGTGAACAACCTGCGCGGCGTGCTGAAGGTAGCGGCCGCGAAGGCGCCGGGCTTCGGCGACCGCCGCAAGGCGATGCTGCAGGACATCGCGATC
>CAYWGQ010000196.1:0-6744 GCA_964457725.1 uncultured Gammaproteobacteria bacterium | reverse complement strand
CACCACCGCATCCGCCGCCGGCGCGATTACCTGCGCGATCCGGCGGCGCCGCCGCAGCGCGCGTCGTTCGCCGACACCTTCGGACGCCTGCTCGACGCCGGCATCCCGCGCGAGCGGCTGTGCGACGTCGTCGGCGCGCTCGAGATCGAGCTCGTGCTCACGGCGCACCCCACCGAGAGCGTGCGGCGCACGCTGCGTCAGCAGCAGCGCCGCATCGCCGCGCTGCTCGCCGCGCGCGATCACGTGGATCTTACGCCGCACGAGCGCGAGGAGCTCGAGTCCGCGCTGCGGCGGGAGATCGCGACCGCTTGGCTCACCGACGAGATGCGCAGGGAGCGGCCCACGCCGATCGACGAGGTGAAGGCCGGGCTCGTGGTGTTCGAGCAGACGCTCTGGAACGCGGTGCCCGCGTACTTGCGCTCGCTCGATCGCGCGCTGCAGGGAGTTTGCGGCGTGCCGCTGCCGGCGGACGCCGTGCCGATCCGTTTCGGCTCGTGGATCGGCGGCGATCGCGACGGCAATCCGAACGTCACGCCCGAGGTCACGGAGCGCGCCTGCCTGCTCGCGCGCTGGATGGCTGCGGATCTCTACGAGCGCGAGGTGCGGGCGCTGCGCGCGGAGCTCGCGCTGCGTGCGGGGAGCGCCGAGCTCGCGGCGCGCACCGGCGGCGCGCGCGAGCCCTATCGCGCGTTGCTGCGCGAGGTGCTCGGACGGCTGCGCACGACGCGCGCGAGCATCGAGCGCCTGCTCGCGGGCGAGAAGCCCGCGCCCGAGGATGCCGCGGCTTACACGGACGAGGCGGAGTTCCGCGAGCCGCTCGAGCTCTGCCACCGCTCGCTCGAGGCGACCGGCGCCGGCGAGATCGCCCGCGGCCGGCTGCTCGATCTGCGCCGGCGGGTCGCGTGCTTCGGTCTCACGCTCGTGCGGCTCGACCTGCGGCAGGACGCGGCTCGAATCGGCGCCGCTGTCGACGCGCTCGCCGCCCGTCTCGGGCAGGGACCGTACCTCGACCGCGACGAGGCGGGACGGCAGGCCTTCCTGCTCGAGCACCTGCACGACGGCGCGGAACGCGTGGCCGCGGTGCTCGGCGAGCACTACGGCGATGCCGAGCGCGACGTGATCGAGACGTTTCGCACCGCCGCACGCATCCAGCGGGCGGCGCTCGGCGCGTTCGTTATCTCGATGGCGAAGCGGCCGTCCGACGTGCTCGCCGTCGAGCTGCTCCAGCGCGCGGCGGGCGTCACGCCGCCGCTGCGCACGGTGCCGCTGCTCGAGACGCTGGACGACCTCGACCGCGCCGGCGACACGGTGGCCGAGCTGCTGGACGTGCCGTGGTATCGGGAGCGCATCCGCGGCCGGCAAGAAGTCATGATCGGCTACTCGGACTCCGCGAAGGACGGCGGGCGCCTGGCCGCCGCGTGGGCGCTGTACCGGGCGCAGGAGGATCTCGTGCGCGTGTGCCGCGAGCGCGGCGTTCGCCTCACGCTCTTTCACGGCCGCGGCGGCAGCATCGGTCGCGGCGGCGGGCCGACGCACGTGGCGATCCGCTCGCAGCCGCCGGGCTCGGTGAACGGCACGCTGCGCGTGACCGAGCAAGGCGAGATGATCGACGCGCAGTTCGGGCTCGACGGCATCGCGCATCGCACGCTCGAGCTCTACACCACGGCCGTGCTCGAGGCGAGCCTGCTCGAGCAGCCGCAACCGGAGCCGGCCTGGCGCTCGCGCATGGACCGGCTCGCCGAGGCGTCGCGCGCCGCCTATCGCCGCACGGTGTACGAGGATCCGCGGTTTCTCGAGTACTTCCACGCCGCGACACCGGAGCCCGAGCTCGGGCTGCTCAACGTCGGCAGCCGCCCCGCGCGCCGCGCGCCCGGGCAGGACGTAGCGAGCCTGCGCGCGATCCCGTGGGTGTTCGCCTGGACACAGACGCGGCTGATATTGCCCGCATGGCTCGGGATCGCTCGCGCGTTCGCCGACGCGGAAGCGCGCGGCGCGTTCGACGAGCTCGTCGCGATGTATCGCGGCTGGCCGTTCTTCCAATCCACCGTGGACTTGGTCGAGATGGTGCTCGCGAAGGCCTCGCCCGCCATTCAGGAGCAGTACGAAGCGCGGCTCGTGCCCGAGGCGCTTCGGCCGCTCGGGGCAGCGTTGCGCGCGGAGCTGGCTCGAGTCACGGACGCCGTGCTTCGTCTTACGGGGCACGAGCGGCTGCTCGACCACAACGCGGTGCTGCGCCGCTCGATCGACGTGCGCAACCCTTACGTCGACCCGATCAACTTCGTGCAGGTGGAGCTGCTCGCGCGGCTGCGGGCGGTCGGGCCGGAGCGCGCGGATCCGCGGCTCCTCGACGGCCTGCGGGTCACGGTGAACGGCATCGCGGCGGGGATGCGCAACACCGGCTGAGCGTAGCGGGGGGTTCCGGGGAGCTCCTCCGCGTGAAGCGTCGCGGAACCGGCCAGCGCCCGCATGAGGCGCCGAGATTTCGGTGCTATATTGGCTTCGATCCGGCCGAGGAAAGGAGCGCCATGGCACGGAGCAAAATCCTGGTCGCGGTGTCCAGGACCGACACGCTCGAGCAGCCCGCAATTCGACGGGCGATGTCTCTGCTCGACGGCGCCGAGCTCGAGCTCTTCCGCTGCGTCTACGAGCCCAATCTCCAAGGCTCTCCTTTGGTGACGCGGGACGAAGACTACGCGGACGTGCGCGACGCGCTCGTGCAGGAAGCGGCGAACGGACTGCGCGACATCGTCGAGGCGCTGCGGCAGCGGATCGATGCGGTGACCGCCACGGTCGTCTGGGACTACCCCGTCTATCAGGGCATCATCCGGCGCGCCGTGGCCGCGAACGCGGATCTCGTCGTGACGGAACCGTTACAGGCGGTCGGCACGAGACGGTTCGCGAGCGCCGATTGGAACCTCGTATCGGGCTGCCCGGTGCCGCTGCTCGTCGTGAAAGGCGGCGGAACCGAGAAGTATCGGCACGTCGCCGCCGCCGTCGATCCGTTCCACGCGCGGGCGAAGCCCGCGTCTCTCGATGACGTCATCGTGGCCCGGGGCGAGGAGCTCGCCCGGCGCTTCGCCGCTCGCTTCAGCGCGGTCCATTGCGCAGTGCCGTTCGGCCAGATCGTGCCGTTCGCGCGCGAGGGCGAGCGCTCGTCGCCGGAAGCCGAGGCCGAGCTCATGGAGACGAGCCGCGCGGCGGTTGCGGAGATGCTGGCTGGACGCGGCATCGACGCCGGAGCCGCGCGGATACTGAGCGGGCTACCCGGCGCCGAGTTGCCGCGGTTCGTCGCGGACGAGGGTGTGGATCTGCTCGTCATGGGCGCGCTGTCGCGCGCGCGGCTCGCCGACCTCGTGATCGGCTCGACCGCCGCGGAAGTCCTCGACGCCGTCGATTGCGATCTGCTGATCGTCAAGCCCCCTAGGTTTCTCGAGACCGTTGCGGCGCACATTCGCATGGAGCCCGAGACCGAGCCGGCTTTCTATCCGTTTTGACCGGGCAGCCGAGCCGCCGGCGGCGTTGCTGCACGCCGCGTTCCGAAGGGCGCGGCACGAACTTTCTACTCGCCGCGGAAACGCGCTTCGAGCTCGCGAGCGCGCGGCCCGACTTCGGCGAGCGTGCCGAGTTCCTTCGCGACCTGCTGCAGCAAGTCGTCGAGCGCGACGATGCCGACGATCGCGCCTTGGGCATCGACGACCGGCAGTCGGCGCACGCCCGCGAACCGCATCCGCTCGATGGTTTCCCGTACGGGCTCGGTCTCGCTCACCGTGTAGATCTCCCGGCTCATGATGTCGCCGACGCGCAGAGTGCTCGGATCGACTTCCTTCGCGACGATCTGCACGACGATGTCGCGATCGGTCACGACGCCGACGGGGATCTCTCGTCCGTCACGGCGCTCGGTGACGATGACGTTGCCGATGTGCGCGTCGCGCATCTGCTTCGCCGCGTCGACCACCGAGGTGTCCTCGGTGCAGACCACAACGGGTTTCGTGCATATGTCGCCTGCTCGCATGAACTGTCCTCCTCGCGCGTCCGCCCGACATCGAGCGGCAGATGCATTTTCCGCACCGGACGTTCCGCCCGGAAAGGCCCTCGCCCCTCGTGACTAGGATGCCTTCCCCCGCGGAGGACGTCCCGCCGTCCGGCAGCGTGCATGCAGGCCACGGAAGACCGTGGTACGGTTTCGGTCGGTCATCCGCTCGCTGCGCGGCTGCGCCGTGCGCGGCAGGACGGTGGACGTGCGGCGCGAGCGATTCCCCGACCCATGACGAACGAAGCCTCGCCGGGGCGGAGCGGCGGCACGGCGGCCGCCCCGTCTTCCCGACGGCGGCCGAGGCGGAGGCGGGGCGGCCGGCGCGACGGGTCCGACGATACCCTCGTCCGCGTTCGGCAGCTCGCACGCGAGAAGCTCGGCGTCGCGCACCTCCGTCCGGAGCAGGAACGGGCGCTGCGCGCGATCGTCGACGGCAAGGACACGCTGGCCGTGCTGCCGACGGGCTACGGCAAGTCGCTCCTTTATCAGGCGACGGCGCTCCTGTTCGACCGGCCCACCGTCGTGGTGTCGCCGCTGATCGCGCTGATGACCGATCAGGAGCAGGCGCTGAAGAAGCGCGGCCTGCCCGTCATCCGCCTCGACAGCAGCCTGCGCGTCGCCGAGCGCCGCAGTGCGCTCGAGCGGCTCGGACGTGGCGGACCGCTGATCGTGCTGACGACGCCCGAGACGCTCGAGTCGGCGCAGACGGGGGAACGCATCGCCGAGGCGCGCCCGGCGCTGCTCGCCGTCGATGAAGCGCACTGTGTCTCGGAGTGGGGGCACGACTTCCGCCCGGCCTACCTGCGCCTCGGCCAGCAGAGGGAGCGGCTCGGCGATCCCCAAGTGCTCGCGCTCACCGCGACGGCGACGCCGCACGTGCGCGACGACATCGTCGCGCGCCTCGCGATGCGGGACGCCGCGCTCGTCGTGGCGCCGCCGCACCGCAAGAACCTGCGCTTCTCGGCGCTCGTCGTCGATGGCCGCACGAAGCTCGAGGCGGCAGGCAGGCTGCTGCGCCGCCTGCGGCGGCCCGGCATCGTCTACTGCGCAACGACCGTCGAGGTGGACCGGGTCTTCGCCGCCCTCGAGCGCGCGCGCATCCCTGCCGATCACTATCACGGCAAGATGCGCAAGGCCGACCGCGAGGCGGCGCAGGAGCGCTACATGCGGCCGAAGAAGCGCAAGGTCATGGTCGCGACGAGCGCTTTCGGCATGGGCATCGACAAGCCGAACATCCGCTACGTGCTTCACTACCAGGCGCCTGCCTCGCTCGAGCAGTATGTCCAGGAGGCCGGCCGCGGCGGCCGCGACGGCCGTCCCTGCAGCTGCGTGCTCCTGTTCGACCCGGCAGACCTCGAGGTGCAGCAGCATCTGCTCGCGCAGGGGCGCCCGCGCCCCGATCAGCTGCGCCGGGTCGCGAGGGCGCTGAAGGCATGGGCCGGCGAGCGCCGCCCGGTGAGCGCTTCGGACCTCGCCCACTCCGCGGACGTGCCGATCACCGCGACGCGCTCGCTGTGCGCGCGCCTCGAGGAGCTCGCGCTGATCGAGCAGACCGCCGACAAGGACTGGATCATCAAGGCCGAGCCCGACGCCTTCGAGGCGAGCGCCGAGGATCTCGCGCGCCGGCTCGACGTCGAGCGCGTCGCCGCCGAGCGGCGTCTCGGGATCGTGCGCGAGTATGCGCGAACCGCCGAGTGCCGCAGCGTCTTCCTGCGCCGCTACTTCGGCGAGGACAACCCGCCGCGGTGCGGGGTGTGCGATCGCTGCACGGCCGCGGCGCGCGGTATTCTTTGAGCAAGAGCAACAGGGGGACGCCGTATGAGACTCGGGACGCTCGGGGCTTGGGCAGGGGCGCTCGCGCTCGCGGCGCAGTGCGCGACCGCGCAGCCGGCGAAGGGCGGCGACGATTTCGTGCCGGTGACGGACGCGATGCTGCGCGACCCGGACCCGGCCGACTGGCTGATGTACAGCCGCACCTACGACGCGCAGCGTTTCAGCCCGCTCGACCAGATCGACCGCAGCAACGTCGGCCGTCTCGAGCGCGCGTGGACGAAGCCGCTGCCGGACGGCGTGATCGAGGTGATCCCGATCGTCTACCGCGGCGTGATGTATCTCGTCACGCCGGCGACGCGCGAGAAATCGAGCGCGGTCTGGGCGCTCGACGCCGCGACCGGCGAGCTCCTCTGGGAGCATGCGCCCGAAGGCAGCTTCTCGTCGCGGCTGAAGGCGCTCGCGATCTGGGGCGACATGATCTACTACACCGCGCCCGCCGCCGCTGGCGAGCCGCAGCCGATCGTCGCGCTCGACGCGCGCACCGGCGCCGTGCGCTGGCAGACGACCGCGTCCGTCGAGACGCACACTGCCGGCGCGATCGTCGTCGACGGCAAGGTGCTCTCCGGCCGCACGTGCAACAGCGCGCGCGAGAACTGTTACATCGCCGCGCACGACGCGCGCACCGGTGAGGAGCTCTGGCGGTTCTACACGGCGCCCGCCGCGGGCGAGCCGGGCGACGAGTCGTGGGGCGGGGCGCCGGTCTCGGGCCGGCGCGTCGCGACGTGGGGTTTGCCCGGCACGTTCGATCCGATGCGCGGCCTCGTGTTCTGGGGCGTCTCCAATCCGATGCCGAACACACGCGCGGACCGCCACGGCGGCGACACCTACGCGATCCCGACGACCGCGCCGGCCGATCTCTACAGCAACTCGACCGTCGC
>CAYWGQ010000195.1:0-6774 GCA_964457725.1 uncultured Gammaproteobacteria bacterium | reverse complement strand
GTCGCGGCTGGACAGCCGCTCCTACCACGGGAGCGTTTTGCGTTGCGGCGGTCGCGGCCGGACAGCCGCTCCTACCTGGCCGGGTGCTTTCGTCCGGCTAGAAGCGGAACGTGTAGTTCAGCTTCACGGTCGCGTCCGACGAGAGCGAGTCGAAGCGATTGTCGCGGTCGAAGTCCTGGAGGTTGTGGTTCACGACGAAGAAGACTTCGCGGCCCGCCTCCGGAATCCAGTGCAGCCGCATGTTCACGCCGACCGTCTCGCTGACGTTGTCGTACTGCAGCAGGTTCACCCACGAGAGCCGCGACGAGAACACGACGTCGGCGCCGGCCGTGACGAGCCGCGTCGTGAAATTCCCCTCGGGCAGCTCCACGTCGTTGACGGTGTAACCGAGCCGCGTTCGGAAGCGGGGCGACGGCTGCCAGGTGAGATTGCCGAACGTCCGGGTGATGTCGCCCGTGTAGAAGTCGCCGCGAATGTACGTGATGCGCCCGGAGAACTTCCGGAACGCCGCGCCGCGGAACTCGATGCCGTGATCGGCGAAGGAGTACTCCCCGATCGGAATCACGACGCCGGGCGAGATCTCGAACGGCTCCGGCAGCACCTCCTTGTCGAAGTTCGAGCGGATGTAGATGACGTCGCCGCGGCGGCTCGTCATCTCGAGCGGCGTCAGCCCGACGGACTGCGACTCGAGGCCGCCGCCGAGCCGCTCGATTCGCTGGCCGTCGAGCGCGAAATAGAGCGACTGCCAGTAGCCGCCGCTCGGGCGATGCGTGTAGGCGACGTGGCCCGAGTAGTCGCGGACGTCGCGGCGGCTCAAGAAGCCGAGCGCCGGGTTGAAGTTCGCGCCGATTTCCCGCACCGACAGCCCGCCGCGGAATCCCGCGTTGCTCGGGATCGAGAAGCCCAAGCCCGCTGCGGACGAATCGCCGGTCACCCCTTCCGTGTCGGACTCCTGATACCAGCCTCCGGCCTCGATCGTCCGGCCGCCCGGCAGCCGCGAGTTGCGGTAGAGGAAATCGATTCCGCCGAGCGTGTTGTCGAGGTTCGACGACGGATCGCCGTCCGTCATGATCACGCCGATCGTCGACTCGGCGCCGATGCCCGCTTTCGCGCGAATGACGGACAGATTGTCGGCCGCGATGCCCTCGTGCTCGTCCTGGCGGATCGACAGCGCGCCGATCTCCCACCGGCCGACGCGGCCGCTGATCTTGCCGCCGTAGTCGAGATCGACGATCTCGCCCGACGGCGAGAGGCCGATCCGCCGCGAGAAGAACGGCCGCGCGTTCTGCCGCTCGGCGTTGCTGATCGAGCCGTTCTTGTTGTCCGCGCCGATCCGGCCGAACTCGAAGATGTCCGCTTCGCGCAGGAAGAAGTCGCGCTTCTCCGGGAAGAACAGGTTGAAGCGCGTCAGGTTGACCTGCCGGTCGTCGACCTCGGTCGCGGAGAAATCGGTGTTGATCGTCAAGAGCGCGTTCAACGCCGGGGTGAGCTTGTACGCGATGTCGAGCGACGGCTCGAAATCCGAATCGGACGTGCCGGGACCGAACGTCCGCGCGTTCACGACGCTCGCGGACGGCATGATGTCGAGGCCTAGCCCCTGCTTCAGCCCCTCGAAGCCCATCACGAGCCCGGCGCTGCTCGGATCCCAGCGCCGGTTGCGCGTGACCCACGCGATGTCCTCGTTGCGCTGCTGCACGCTGCGCGAGAAGTTGAGGCCCCAGGTATCGGTCGTCGGATCGAACGACAGCGTCTTGAACGGAATCTCGTACTCGACCGTCCAACTGTCCTCGTACACCTGCGTCGCCGCGTGAAAGATGCCGTCCCAGTCGGAGTAGTACTCGCTGACGTTGCGGTACAGCCCGTCGAACCGTACCCCGTGCGGGTTGATGCCGAAGAAGTAGCCGCTGCGGCGGCTGTTGAACGGATCGAGCGTCACGAACAGGGTATCGTCGTCCGTGATGCTGCCGCCCTGCCGCATCATGTTCGCGGTCAGCGTGCCGGGGGTCGTATGGAGCCGCGCGGCGACGTAGAGCGCGTCGTCGTCGTACAGCAGCCAGATCTCGGTGCGCTCGGAGGGCTCCGCGTACTCGACCGGATTCACCTGGTGGAGGTCGTCGATGTAGGCCGCGTTCGCCCAGACGGCGTCGTCGAGCCGGCCGTCGATCACGGGCGGCTCGACGGTGCGCACGATGCGCACGCGTTTCTGGCCCGGATCGGGCAGCTGCTGCGCGAGCGCTGGCGGCGCCGCGATCGCACAAGCAAAGAGCAGGGACGCGCACCACCGGGCGCCCGCGTCCGCCATAGCACCCCCCTTCGGTGGTCGTTCTCGCGCGGCCCGGTCGGTCCGAGCCGGCTCACCCCCCTGGTGTCGGGCGGGAATGATAAGGGGTCCGCACCGCGGGCGCGAGGACGGTCACGCAACGCGACGCACGTCGCACGCCGGTCGCGCGGCTGTTGCCTGCGCTCCTACCGGGTGCTGGAATGCGCATGCCCGCCCCGAGGCGAGGATCCCCGCCCATGAGCAAAGCCGTTCCGATCGCCATCGTTGCCGTGCTCGGCGCCGCCGCGGGCTTGCCGCCCGTCGTCGGCATGTTCACGCAGTCGCAGGTGGCCGCGCGCGTCGCCGCGCTCGATGCGCACCCGGTGCTCGCCGCACGCGTCGCCGAGTACGAGCGGGGCTGGGCGTCGAGCGCCGCACGGATCGAGCTCGCGATCGACGAAAGTTACGCCGCGCAGATGGTCGCCGCGGCGCCGGACGCGCCGCCGGTCGACGTCTCGGACCTCGCCGCACCGGTCGTCGTCGACATCGCGCACGGCCCGATCGCGATCGGCCGAGGCGTGCACCTCGGGTGGTCGAGCTTCGTCGCTCGCCTCGATCCGGAGCACGACGAGATTGCGGCGTTGCTCGCGCGGCTAGACGTTCCGTACCTGTTCGAGTTCCGCGGTCGAACGAGCTTCGGCGGCACGCTCGACTTCGACGCGGACATGCCGCCGATCGCGCTCGACGAGCCCGACGGCGAGCTCGCGTTCTCCGGCGCGACGCTCGAAGGCTCGCTCGCCGGGCGGGACCTGCGCTGGGAGCTCGAGGCGCAATCGTTCCGCACGACCGAAGGCGGCGGGCGGTTCCTCGCCGAGCGGATCGGCGGACGCGGCGAGCTCGAGCTCCTGTCTCCGTATATGGCCGTCGGCACCGCGACGTTCGACGTCGCCGGCATCCAAGCGGCGGGACCGTTCGGCGAGCCGCTGGTCGAGGTCGTGGACCTCGGCGTAGACGGCGGCTGGGAGCTCGATTCGACCGGCGAGCTGCTGACCGGGCACGTGCTCTATAGGGTCGGCTCGCTGGCGGCCGCCGACGTCGAGCTCGCCGATGCGCGCGTCGGCGTGCGGATGAGCAACCTCGACGTCGAGGCGGTGCAGGAGTACCAGGAGCTGATGATCGCGGCCAACCCGGCCGACCTCGAGGCGGCGCTCGCCGCACGGATCGAGCCCGTGGTCGAGCGCATCCTGGCGCGCTCGCCGCAGCTCGCGATCGAGCCGATCAGCTTCCGCTGGGGCAACGAGCCGTTCGACGGCGACGTGCTGCTCGAGATCGACGCTGCGGCGTTACCGCCCCGCGGGGCGCTCGACCTCGACGATCCGCTGCCGCTGATCGGGGCGCTGCGCGCGCGGGCGAACGCGACGATGTCCAAGGTGCTGACACAAGATCTCGCGAAGCAGATCGTGAGCATGCAGCTCTCGATGATGGGCGGCCCGGGCGGCGCGATGCCGCCCGATCAGATCGACTACATGGCCGGCGCGCAGGCCGGGCTGATGATCGTGTCGCTCCTCGGGCAGGGTTATCTCGTCGACGACGGCGACCGCTACTCGACGTCGATCGAGCTCGGCAACCGCACGCTCACGGTCAACGGCAACCCGCTGCCGCTCCCGTAAGGGCTGTAGGAGCGGCTGTCCAGCCGCGACTGCCGCGCCGCTAGAGGTCGGTCGGGGCGGAAGAGCGCGGCTCGACGGCCGCTCCTACTCGTCGTCGGGGAGATCGAAGATCGCGGCTCGACAGCCGCTCCTACCGGGGAAGAGCGCGGCTCGACAGCCGCTCCTACTCGTCGTCGGGGAGCTCGGCGGGAGACGCCTCGATCGCCTCGGCCCGGCCGCGCTCGGCGATCGCCCGCAGCTCCTCGATGTCCTCCTGCGTGACCGGGTAGAACGCGCCGAGCTGGCAGGTGAAGCCGCGCTCGAGCCGCGTGCCGAACTGCTCGAGGACCGTGATCGTGTCGATGTCGCAGAGGCGGCCGGAGCGAATCTCGTACATGAAGCGCTTGCTGCGGTCGAGATTCGGGCAGCTGCGCGGCAGATAGTTGCGGTACGCCTCGCGCCGGCCGCGCATGTGAAAGATCACCGTGCGGTCGTCGAGCACCTCCGTGCGATCGATTCGCGAGACGGAGATGCACTCCTCGGGCGTGCGGTCGAAAGCCTCCGCCTCGTCGTCCTGCGCAGCCGCGAAATTCGCGAACAGCGCCGCGGCGGCGGCCATCGTCATCACTCGGCTCGAGCGGACCATGATTACCTCCTCGGGCGCCGGCCGCGGCAAGAGCTTCCATCCTTTATAGCGCAGCCGCATCGAGGGGCAAAGGGTCGCGGCTTGCCGCTATGATGCGCGCGATGTCCGCTTCCCGCTCCGCACCGCCCGACCCCGCGCTGCTCGCCCGTTTCGGCCTCGCGGCCGAGCCCGTGCGCCCCGCCGCATCCGGGCTGATCAACGCGACGTGGCACGTGCGCTCGCTCGACGGCGAGCCGCGCGTGCTGCAGCGCGTGAATCCGATCTTTCCGGGGGCGGTCAATCGCACGATCGACGTCGTCACTCGGCACCTCGCGCGGCAAGGCCTGCCGACGCCTCTGCTCGTGCCGGCCCCGTCCGGCGAGCTCTGGCTCGAGGAGGACGGTGCGGTCTGGCGCGTGTTGACGGAGATCGCGGGCACGACGTACGACGCGGCCGAGACGCCGCGCCGCGCCGCCGAGGCGGGGCGCGTGCTCGGCCGCTTCCACCGCGCCGTCGCGGACCTCGATTACGTGCCCGCGGCCGCGCGTCTCGGCGTGCACGATACGGCGCGGCACGTGCGCACGCTGCGCGAGGCGCTCGCCGGCGCCGAGGGGCACCGCGACTACGCCGCGATCGCACCGCTCGCAGCCGAGGTGCTCGAGCGCGCGGCGGAGCTCCCGCCGCTGCCGCAGACGCGCGAGCGGCTCGTGCACGGCGATCCGAAGATCTCCAACATCGTGTTCGAGCGCGGCACGGACCGCGGCATTTGCCTGATAGACCTCGACACGATCGCGCGGATGCCGGTCGCGCTCGAGCTCGGCGACGCGCTCCGCTCGTGGTGCAACCCGGCGACCGAGGACGCTCGCGCCGCGTCGTTCTCCGAGGAGCTCTTCGCGGCCGCGATCGAAGGCTATGCGGAAGAGGCGGCCGGGATCCTCGAACGCGACGAGATGCGCGCGATTCCGGTCGCGACGTTGACGATCGCAACCGAGCTCGCCGCGCGCTTCTGCACCGATGCGATCCGCGAGCAGTACTTCGCGTGGGACCCGTCGCGCTACGCGAGCGCGAGCGAGCACAATCGCGCGCGCGCACGCGGGCAGCTCGCGCTTGCGCGCGACGTCGCCGCCGCGCTGCCGCGGCTCGACGCGATCGTGGCGCGCGCGTTCTAGCGGGCGCGCCGCGGGCGGCTCAAATCTGCCCCGCGGCGAGCGAGAGCGATTGGCGGGCGACGACCGCTCCCGACCGGCGCTGCGTTGCATGCCACGCGACGGCGATGCCGGGCTCGTCGCCGCCGGTCTCGGTCTCGATCGCGAGCACGAGCTCGTCGCCGGGCTCGAGCGCGAGCGGCTCGAGCAGCGGCATGTAGATCTGGTCCCAGTGCGTGCGCGGTGCGTGCGGGCTCGTCGACAGCACGACGCCCGGCACGAGCGTGCACTCCCACCAGAGCGCAAAGCCGTAAGCCGCGAACGCGTCGCTCGCGCGGAAGACCGCCTCGCCCGCACGCCGGCTCTGCACGTCGCCGGTGAAATCGAGCGAGTCCCAGACGGCCGGCGCCGGGGGCGCGAGATCCGCTGGCTCGATCGCGAACACGTACATGTTGTTGCGCGACATCCGCTCGGCTTCCGCGAAATCGAGGTCGACGCCGACGTTGCGCCAGCTGCGGAAGTCCTCGTCGAAGCGCGGCGACGCGACCGGCGACGCCCACTGCACGATCGACCGCGGGATCAGCGTGCCGCCGGGTGCGATGAAGCGCCGAGCGTCCCGCAGCGTCTCGAGCATCCCCTCCTCGTACGCGAAGTTGCCGAGCACCTCCGCGACGACGAGGTCTGCACGCGGCGGATCGAACACGTCGAGCGAGTACTCCGGCACGAACGTGAGGCCGCGGAGGCCGTTCGCGTCGGCGATCCGCCGCGCGAGGTCGAGCACGGCAGTCGGCTCGTAGAGCCAGATGTCGGTCGCGCCGAGCTCGCGCGCGAGAAACGCAAGGATGCCGGTGCCCGCGCCGATGTCCGCGACCGTCGTCCGTCCGGGCACGATCGTGCGGGCGAACGCCTCGCGAAACGCGTCGTAGCGGACGCGGTCCGCGAGCATGCGGCGGTGGAACTCGATCGACATCGCGGTCGAGCATAAGAGAAGAGGTCGCGGGGGGGGAGGCGGGCCCACCGGGGGGCGCCGGGTGGGGGGGGGGGCGCCCCGCCGCCCCCACCCCCCGGGGGGGGGGGGCGCCCCGCGGGAGTGGC
>CAYWGQ010000194.1:0-6919 GCA_964457725.1 uncultured Gammaproteobacteria bacterium | reverse complement strand
GGGTTCTGCGCGAGCATCTCGGCCGCGATCAGCACCATCCAGCCGACGCCGAGCGACAGGCGCAGCCCCGTGAAGATCAACGGCAGCGCGGCCGGCAGCACGATCTTCGTCACCTGCGTCGCCCAGCCGAGCTTCAGCACGCGGCCGACGTTCAACAGATCCTTGTCGATTCCCGCGACGCCGACCGCGGTGTTGATCAGCGCGGGCCAGAGCGAGCAAAGGGTCACGGTGATCGCCGAGTTCACGAACGACTTCGGGAAGAGCGGGCTGTCGCTGACGTAGAGCGCGCTGACGAGCATGGTCACGATCGGCAGCCACGCGAGCGGCGACACGGGCTTGAAAACCTGCACGAGCGGATTGATCGCCGCGTTGAACGTTCGCGACAGGCCCCCGAGGATGCCGAGCGGCACCGCGACGAGCGCCGCAACCGCGAAGCCCGCGAACACGGTCGCGAGGCTCGTCCGGATCTGGTCGAAGTACGTCGGCTTGCCGGTGTACTGCCGGATGCGCACCTCGGCGTTCGGGTTCTCCGCGAGCGCGGCCGCGTTGCGGGCCTCCTGCCGCGCGTAGAACTCGGCCGCGCGCTCGCGCTCGGCGCGGTGATCGGCGACGAGGTCGCCCGCGGCCTGCCAGACCGCCGCAGGGCCCGGGATCGCGCCGAGGCTCGTCTCGATGCGCGCCGCGAGCGCGGCCCACAGCGCGAGGAACACGACGATCGCGAGGAGCGGCACGCCGAGCAGCCGGCCGAGCTCGCGCAGCTGATGCTCGACGCGGTCGCCGATCGCGAGCCGTGCGAGCGGCACGAGCCAGCCGAGCCCGACGAGCGAGAGGTACGGATCGGCGCGGTTGATGATGGCCTGCATCGCTGCTGCTCCCGCCGCCTCAATCCGCGCCGACGCGCTGGTCGCCCTTCAGCCCGATCGCGAGGCTCTCGAGATAGGCGTTCGGCGCGCGGCCGTCGAACACGACGCCGTCGATGAGCTCTGCGGTCGGCTCGCGGAAGCCGTCGGAGGCCCACGGGAAGTCCTCTTCGTTCGCGAGGCCTTCCTCGACGAGCTGCCTCGCGGCCTCGAGATACACCTCGGGCAGATACACGCGCTTCGCCGTCTCGTGGTACCACTCGTCGCTCTTGCCTTCCGGGATCTGCCCCCAGCGGCGCATCTGCGTGAGGTACCAGACGGCGTCGGAGTAGTACGGGTACGTCGCGTAGTAGCGGAAGAACACGTTGAAGTCGGGCACCGCGCGGCGGTCGCCGCGCTCGTACTCGAACGTGCCGGTCATCGAGTTCGCGATCACGTTCGCGTCGGCGCCGACGTACTCGGAGCGCGCAAGAATCTTCACCGCCTCCGCCCGGTTCGCGTTGTCGTTCTCGTCGAGCCAGATCGCGGCCCGAATCAGCGCCTTCACGAGCGCGACGTGGGTGTTCGGGTTCGCGTCGGCCCAAGCCTTCGTGACGCCGAGCACCTTCTCCGGGTTGTTCTTCCAGATCTCGTAGTCCGTGATCACCGGCACGCCGATGCCCTTGATCACGGCCTGCTGGTTCCACGGCTCGCCGACGCAGTAGCCGTCGATCGTTCCGGCCTCGAGCGTCGCCGGCATCTGCGGCGGCGGGGTCACGGACAGCAGCACGTCGGCGCCGATCTGGCCGGTCACGTCGGTCGGCGAGTAGTAGCCCGGGTGCAGCCCGCCGGCCGCGAGCCAATAACGGAGCTCGTAGTTGTGCGTCGAGACGGGGAAGACCATGCCCATCGTGAACGCCCGTCCGTCCGCGCGGTAGCGCTCGACCACCGGCTGCAACGCGGCCGCGCTGATCGGATGCACGGGCTTGCCGTCCGCGCCCGTCGGCACGTGCGGCTTCATCGCTTCCCAGACCGCGTTCGAGACGGTGATGCCGTTGCCGTTCAAGTCCATCGAGAACGCGGTCACGACGTGCGCCTCGGTGCCGAAGCCGATCGTCGCGCCGAGCGGCTGGCCCGCAAGCATGTGCGCCCCGTCGAGCTCGCCCGTGATCACGCGGTCGAGCAGCACCTTCCAGTTCGCCTGCGGCTCGAGCGTGACGAACAGACCTTCGTCCTCGAAGTAGCCGCGCTCGTAGGCGATCGCGAGCGGCGCCATGTCGGTCAGCTTGATGAAGCCGAGCCGGAGCTCGTCCTTCTCGAGCGCGAGCGGCGCGGCGTCGGCGCCCGGAGCGGCGCAGAGCGCGGCGCCGGCCGCGAGCAGCGACGCGGCGAGGATTCGCGCCGCAGCCGGAACGGCCCGGAAGCTCGAGGCGGCCCGGCTGCGTGCGGCGCGGCGCGCGCCGCGATCGTCGTGCTCGGCCCGGGCCCCGGCCGCGGCACGGGCGGCGCTCGCCGGCGGTAACAGTCGCTCCGTCATGTCGTTCGCTCCTGCGTCGTCTGGTCGTCGTTGCTCGCTGCAAAAAGAAACGCCGCTGGTTCGCGCTCCGTCCTCGCGAAGCGCTCCAGCGGCGTTGCTGATCGGTCGGGCCCTCCGATGGACCCATTGCGCGCGGCTCGTTCGTCGGCGCGCGCGGCGTTCGGCGCTCTCAATACAAGAGTCGTGCCACAGACGGAAATAGTCGGGCGGGCGCGCGCAACACGTTGATATGGCAACGAATTGCCGCGGGCGGAATGTCGACCGCAGCCGCGCTCGCAAGCCGCGTCGTGCTCCATGCTGGATCACGCCGCGCGCGCGTGCGCCGCACGATGGTGCAGGGCCGGGCTACGAAGCCGGGAACGGCAGCGAGTCGTACGGCGTCGCGATCGCGAACCGGCGCACGTAGGCCTCGACGTCGTCGTCGCACGCGATGCCGTCGAACATTCGCGGCGGCTCCGGCATCGGCGCCTCGCCGACGAAAGCGTGGTAGAGATCCGCGCGAAACACGCGCGCGGCGCGCGCCTGCCGGTGCGCGTCGTGGCGCAGATGGCCCCAGCGCACCATCTGCGCGTAGGCGAAGAGCGCGTCGGCCGCGCTCGGCACGTTCGTCGAGCGCCGCGCGAACGCGAGGAACTCGGGATCCTCGTCCGCGCCCTCTGCGTGCAGGCCGAGCGCGAGGCGACCGGCGAGCGCACGCTCGATCAGCGCGGCGGCGGTGTCGAGATACTCCGGGCGGGCGAGCAGCGCGGCCAGGTCGCGGCGATGCTCCGGGTCGTCCGTCCACCGCGCCGCGGCCGCGAGCGCGCGCAGCAACGGCGCGAGCGTCGCGGGCCGTGACTCGAGCTCGGCACGCACCGCGAGCACTTTCTCGACGCCGAACGGCGCGAGCTGCCGCCTCGTCGCGACGATCGCGCCGAGCCCTTCCGCGACGGCGCGGCTGCTCCAAGGCTCGCCGACGCAGAACCCGTCGACGTGCCCGGCGCGCAGGCTCTCGACCATCAGCGGCGGCGGGATCGCGACGATCCGCACGTCCCGGTCCGGATGCAGGCCGCTCGCCGCGAGCCAGTAGCGCAGATCGAAGTTGTGGCTCGAGAACGGAAACACCATCGCGAGCGTCAGCGGCTCCGTGCGCCCGCGCGCGGCCGCGGCGAGCGCGGCACCCGCGACGCGCGGCGTCGAGAGGGCCTCGCCGTCGGCCGCATCGAGCATCTCGGCGTACAGCCGGCGCGACACCGTCACCGCATTGCCGCCGCGGCTCAGCACGAACGGCACGACGCACTCCACCTGCACGTGGCCGACGCCGAGCGTCGATGCGATCGGCAGCGGCGCGAGCG
The DNA here is from genome assembly GCA_964457725.1 of uncultured Gammaproteobacteria bacterium. GTDB lineage: Bacteria > Pseudomonadota > Gammaproteobacteria > Steroidobacterales > Rariloculaceae > FEN-1219. The sequence continues at coordinate 3,209 of CAYWGQ010000194.1, read as the reverse complement.
CGTGCGCGCAGTCGACGTGCCCGAGCAGCAGGTGGTCCCGCAGGCTCGCCCACGACGGCTCCTTCACGAGCACGAGGTCGAGCCCCTCCCCGGCCGCGAACCCGCGCTCGCGCGCGGCGACGAGCACGGCGGCGTCGACGAGCGGGACGAACGCAGCGACGACCTTAAGCGTCATTGCGGCCCTCGAACAGCGCCGCGACCGCGATCACGGAGCGGGCGAGATCCGCGATCTTGCGGTTCTGGCTCATCGCGGTGCGCCGCAGCAGCACATACGCCTCGTCCTCGGTCATGTTGCGTTGCTTCATCAGGATCCCCTTCGCCTGATCGATGATCTTGCGGTCCTCGAGCTGCGATTTCGCCTGGGAAAGCTCCGTCTGCAGCCGGTCGAACGCCTGGAAGCGGCTGATCGTCACGTCGAGAATCGGCTTCACGCGCTCCTTGCGCAAACCGTCGACGATGTACGCGGAGACGCCGGCGTCGACCGCGGCCTGCGCCGCGGCGCGATCGGACTTGTCGACGAACATCGCGATCGGCCGGCGCGCGAGCCGCGAGACCTGGAACATCTGCTCGAGCGTGTCGCGGCTCGGGTTCTCGAGGTCGATCAAAATCACGTCCGGGTCCACGGCCGCGATCCGCGGCAGCAGGTTCGTCATGTCGCGGATGTGCGCGATCTCGACGGCGCCGTTCATGCCGTCGTCCGAGCCGCCCGCCTCGCGCAACCCTTCCTCGAGGATGGCTGCCCGGACGGCGTTCTCGTCGATGATCAGAATGCGGAGGGGCCGGTCGGTCGATGTCATGCGCTGGCGCGACTGTTCGCCGGCGCAAATGCAAGAACCGTGCACCGCAACGAGATCAGCGACTTGCGCCGCTTCGAGCGGAGCGCGTGCACCAAGTTGCGGCAGCGCCGCAGAGGTCTGCTCCAAAAGGAGGCTCGCGCCCGAGCGTCGCCGCGGTCGGCGCGACCGCGGCGACGATGGCGCCCGCTTAAGAGGGGATTACAGGTTGAACTGCAGCGTCAGGCCGACGGTCCGGGCATCGCCGAGCACGGCGCCGTAGTGGCCCGCGCCGTTACCGCCCGGCGCCGCGAGCAGCTGCTCGAAATACTCCTCGTCGAGCGCGTTCCGCGACCAGAGCTGCACGGACCAACCGTTGTCGGAGCGGAACCCGACCCGCAGGTTCAGCAACGAGTAGCCGTCGATGTTCAGGTAAGCGGACGGCGTCGGGCTCGACGAGAAGTCGTCGCGGTAATAGAGGTCGAACGCCGTGAACAGCTCGCCCGGCGAGCCGAACAGGCTCAACTGCGCGCGATGCTCGCCGCCGACCGAGGCCGCCCACTTCGAGAGCCCCGGCAGCGGGCCGCCGGACGCGTCGACCGACGGCGGCCCGCCGGTCAACTCGAGCGGCGGCGGCGCGTTCGTGAACGAGACGTACTCGCCGTCGGCGTACGCGATCGCGCCGCGCAGCGTGAACGAATCGCCGATGTTGCCGTTCGCATCGAGCTCCCAGCCGCGCACGCGCACTTCCTCCGCGTTCGCGAGATAGCCGCGCGGATTCGAGAACGTGTTGCCGAAGACGACCGTCTGGTAGTCCTCGATCGTCGTCTGATACAGCGTGAGGTTGACCGCCGAGCGCCGGGACGGGCTCGCCTTGAGGCCCAGCTCGATGTGGCGCACCTCCTCCGGCCTAACCCGCGCGATCTGCCTGACGAGCTCCGGGTCCTGCAGCTCCTGCGCGTTCAGCGGCAAGCCGCCGAGGTTGACGCCGAGCGACTTGAAGCCCGTCGAGTAGGTCGCATACGTGCCGATCCTCTCCGTCGCGTCGTACTTCAACGTCAGCTGGCCCGAGATGTCGGTGTCGTCTACGTCGACGGTGAACTGGCTGTTGCCGTAGGAGCCAGGCGGTGCGGGATCCGGCACGTTGATCGCGCGCTGCACGTAGAAGACGTCCTTCTGGTCGTAGTTGAAGCGCAGGCCCGGCAGCAAGTGCAGCCGGTCGGTGATCGCCCAGTCCACTTGGCCGAAGAGGGCGGCGCTAACGGTGTTCAGCTCGGACGTGATCTCGCGGCGCTGCCCGTCGTAGGCCTCCGGCGTCGCAGCGGCCGGCGTGTTCGGCGCGGTCCACAAGAAGCGGTACAGCGCCGAGCCGGTTGCTTCGGTGTGGACCGGATTGGTGTTCAGCTTCTGATCGAACGCGTAGAAGCCGAACACGCCGCTCAACTTGGGCGACAGATCGCCGGCCCAGCGAATCTCTTGCGTCCACTGGTCGTGCTTCGACGGCGCCTGCGACAGCGTCGTCACCGGCAGCCCGAGGAAGTCGCGGTCGTTCGACGGATCCCACTCCCAGAAGCGCCACGCGGTCGTCGCCGTCAGCGTGCCCGGGCCGACCTCGGTGTCGACGTTGAGCGCGACACCGCCCATGTCGTTGCCGGACTTCCACGGCGTGTCGTGGTCGATCAGCCGATCGAACGGGTTACGGCTCGGCGGCTCGTAGCCGAAGTGGTCGATGATCGCCTCGAACTGGCGGAACTCCGAGCGTTGCGTCGGCACGACCCCGGCGAATACCTGCGCGAAGCCCTTCGGATCCTGGGTCGTGTAATCCGCCGAGACCGTGATCTCGGTGCGATCGGAGGGCGCGATCAGGAGCTGCGCACGCAGCCCCGTGTTGTCGAGGTTGTTCACCCACTCGCCGGTCCTGACGTTGTAGACGTTCCCGTCGCGGCGCGTGCCGGAGAACGACAGGCGCCCCGCGACCTTGTCGCCGAGCGGCCCCGACACGGACGCCTTCGCCTGCACGAAGTCGTCGTTGCCGTAGCCGAGCTCGACGTTCGACTCCGAAGTGAAGGTGGGCTTGCGCGTCGTCACGAGGATCGCGCCGGCGGTCGTGTTCTTGCCGAACAGCGTGCCTTGCGGGCCGCGCAGCACCTCGATCCGCTCGACGTCGATGAAATCGAACATCGTCGCCGCCGGACGCGCATAGAGCACGCCGTCGACGTAAAAGCCGACGCCCGGCTCGATGCCGTCGTTCGTCAAGCCGAACGGCGAGCCGAGACCGCGGATGTTGACGCCGGTGTTCCGCGGGTTCGACGAATAGAGCTGCACGGTCGGGATCAGCTCCTTCACACGGTTCACGTTGAACGCGCCCGCGTCCGCGATGAGGCCGCCGTCGACGATCGAGATCGGGATCGGCACGTCCTGCACGGCCTCCTCGCG
>CAYWGQ010000193.1:0-6922 GCA_964457725.1 uncultured Gammaproteobacteria bacterium | reverse complement strand
GCTCGACGTGACGGTGCAGGCGCAGATCCTCGATCTGCTCCGCCAGCTCCAGCGCGACCACGGCATGGGGATGCTGTTCATCACGCACGATCTCGGCGTCGTCGCCGAGCTCTGCGACGAGGTCGCAGTCATGTACGCCGGGCGCATCGTCGAGCGCGCGCCCGTCCACACGCTCTTCAAGCATCCCCGCCATCCGTACACGCGCGGCCTGATCGCTTCCGTGCCGCGGCTCGACACGCCGGCGAAGGCGCGGCTCGAGACGATCGAGGGCGTCGTGCCCGCGCTCGATGCGTTGCCCGCGGGCTGCCGCTTCTCGAACCGTTGTCCGTTCGCGGACGATACGTGCCGCGCGCTCGCGCCGCCGCTCGAGCCCTCGCCGCTGCAGCACGACGTCGCCTGTCACCACTGGCGCCGCCTCGCCGCATGAGCGCGCCGCTGCTCGAGGTCCGCGACCTCAAGAAGTACTACCCCGTCCGCGCCGGGATCTTCCTCCGGAAGATCGGCGACGTGCACGCGGTCGACGGCGTGTCGTTCACGCTCGACCGCGGCGAGACGCTCGGCCTCGTCGGCGAATCCGGCTGCGGCAAGACGACCGTCGGCCGGACGATCCTGAACCTCGTGCCGAAGACGAGCGGCACGGTGCTGTTCGAGGGACGGGACCTCGCGACGGTCGGCCGCCGCGAGTGGCGCGCGCTCCGCCGCGACATGCAGATCATCTTCCAGGACCCGATGGAGTCGCTGAATCCGCGGCACACGATCGGCACGATTCTCGAGGAGCCGTTCGTGATCCACGGGCTCGGCACGGCTGCGGAGCGCCGGCGCTGGGCCGCGGAGCTGCTCGAGCGGGTCGGCCTACCCGCCTCCGCCGTCAACCGCTTTCCGCACGAGTTCTCGGGCGGGCAGCGGCAGCGGATCGGCATCGCGCGCGCGATCGCGCTGAAGCCGAAGCTGATCGTCTGCGACGAGGCGGTGTCCGCGCTCGACGTGTCGGTGCGTGCGCAGATCGTGAACCTGCTGCTCGATCTGCAGCGCGAGATGCAGCTCGCGCTGCTCTTCATCGCGCACGACCTCTCGGTCGTCCGCCACGTATCGGACCGGGTCGCGGTGATGTACCTCGGCAAGATCGTCGAGCTCGCGAGCTCGGCGGACATCTATGCGGAACCGCGCCACCCGTATACCCGCGCGCTGATCTCCGCGATCCCGATACCGGATCCCGAGCAGCGGCGCAGCCGCATCGTGCTCGAGGGCGACGTGCCCTCGCCGATCAATCCGCCGGCCGGTTGCCCGTTCCACACGCGCTGCCCGTTCGCGACCGCCGTCTGCGCGGAACGGATGCCCGCGTGGGATGCAGCCGGCCCCGGCCACGCCGTCGCGTGCCACCATTGGCGCGAGCTGCCGCCGGCCGTCGCGAAGGAGGAACGCGATGCCCGCCTCGCCGGCTCCGGCTGACGAGCGGCTCGCGAGCGCGGCGCCGGCGCTCGCGCGGCTCGCGCTCGACGGCATCCGCCGCGAGTACCCGAACCACATCCAGCACCGGCTCGACTCCGACGACGACGTCGCGCCGCCGCGCGAGCTGCACCCGAGCTTCTACGGCTGCTTCGACTGGCACTCCGCGGTCCACTCGCACTGGCTCCTCGTGCGGCTCCTGAACCGGCTGCCCGAGCTCGAGCTTCGGGAGGAAATCCTCACCGCGCTCGACGAGTCGTTCGCGCCGGAGAAGCTCGCGGCCGAGGCGCGGTACCTCGAGCGCCATCGTTCGTTCGAGCGGCCGTACGGCCTCGCGTGGCTCGCGATGCTCGCGGCGGAGGTGTCCGTCTCGGCCGAACGGCGGGCGGAAGCATGGCGGCAGGCGTTGCGACCGGTGGTCGCCGCGGCGCAGGACAACTTTCGGCGTTGGCTCACGCGCCTCGCGCGGCCGATCCGCTCGGGCACCCACTCGCAGACTGCGTTCGCGCTGACGCTGCTGCTCGAGGCGGCCGCGAGCCGGCACGATTCGGAGCAGGAACGGCTGCTCGCGGCGCAGGTGCTCCGCCTCTACGGGACCGATCGCGGCGCGTCGCTCGCATTCGAGCCCTCGGGCGAGGATTTCCTGTCGCCGTGCCTCGGCGAGGCGGACGCCGTCGCGGCCGCGCTCCGCGAGCCCGCGGCCTTCGCCGCGTGGCTCGACGCGTTCCTGCCGGAGCTGCCGCGCGGGCCAGCTTCCGATTGGCTGCCCGTTGCGCCGGCGGCCGCGGACGAGACGGACGGCAAGCTCGTCCACCTGCACGGGCTCAATCTGTCGCGCGCGTGGAATCTGCGGCGGATCGCCGCCGCGTTGCCGCCGGCCGATCCGCGCGTCACGCCGCTCCGCGACGCGGCCGAGCGGCATGCCGAGGCCGGTCTCGCGGCGGCGCTCGGGATCGCCGACTACGCGGCGACGCACTGGCTGCCGACGTTCGCCGTCTACCTGCTGACGGCCGACCGCTGTCTCCCCGCGGACTCGATCCGCTAGCATTCGGAGTGGCAGCCCCGGCGAGGAAGAGGCCATGAGCAAGCCGCACGCAAACCGCGATCCGCTGAGCCGCGCCGCGCTCCGGCAGGTGGCCGTGCTCGCGCTCGCGGCCGTCGGCGGTTTCACCGCGCTGCTCGGCGCGCTCGCGTGGGCCGCGTCGCTGACCGGTGCCGGCACGGCGGCGAACGGCGCGATCGATTTGGAGAACCGCGCGATCACCGTCTCGATCCGCTATGAGCCACCGCAGCTCGACAGCACCCGCGCGACCGACGCGCAGAGCATCATGATCCTCGCGCACACGATGGAGGGGCTCCTGCGCTACGACCCCCAGGGACGGCTCGTCGCGGGCGTCGCCGAGCGCTGGGACATCGGCGACGACGGCGCGACGTTCTACCTCCGCGACGACGCGCTCTGGAGCGACGGCGTCCCCGTGACCGCGCACGATTTCGTGTTCGCGTGGCGGACCGTGGTCGACCCGGCGACCGCCGGGCCGTACGCATACAACCTCTACCCGATCAAGAACGCCGAAGCGATCAACTCGGGCGACTTGCCGCCGGAGGCGCTCGGCGCACGCGCGCTCGACGACCGGACGCTCGAGGTCGAGTTCGAGCGGCCGATCGCGTACTTCGACAAGCTCGCCGCGTTCCACACCTATCTGCCGGTGCGACAGGACTTCTACGAGAGCCGCCGCGGCCGCTACGGGGCGGATGCGGCCGATCTCCTCTACAACGGCCCGTTCGTGATGACGCGCTGGGTGCACGGCGCGCACATCCGGCTCGAGAAGAATTCGCGCTACTGGAACCGCGACGAGGTCCAGCTGAACCTGATCGACATCCCGTACGTCACGGCCGACAACACCGCGCGGATGAACCTGTTCCGCGACGGCGAGATCGCGGACGTCGATCACCTGACCTCGCAGGAGCTCGATCAAGCGCTCGCGGAGCGATTCCAGATCGGCCGCTACGCGGACGGCAGCGTCTGGTTCCTGATGCCGAACCATCGTCCCGGCCGGCTGACCGCGAACTACCACTTCCGCAAGGCACTGCAGCTCGCGACCGACAACGCCGAGCTCCTCTACAAGGTGCTGCGCGTCCCGAGCTACACGCCGGCCGACTCGCTGTTCCCCGCCTGGCTTCGGGGCGTCGACGGGCTCTTCAAGCAGGAGTATCCGCCGCCGGCCGTCGCGCACGACCCGCGCGCGGCGCGCGAGCACCTCGAGCGCGCCCGCCAGGAGCTCGGGCTCGACGCCTTTCCGCCGCTCGTGCTGCTCGCCGACGACTCCCCGCTCGGCAGCAAGAAGGCGGAGTACCTGCAGGCGCTGTTCCGGCGCGAGCTCGGTCTCGACGTGCGCATCGACAAGCAGATTTTCAAGCAGCGCCTCGCGAAGGCCGAGAACGGCGAGTTCGACATCGTGATCTACGGCTGGGGACCCGATTACGACGACCCGATGACGTTCGCGGATCTGTTCGCGTCGTGGAACACGAACAACCACGGCAAGTTCGCGAACGCGGAGCTCGACCGGCACGTGCGGATCGCGCAGGAGTCGACCGATCAGCGGGAGCGCATGGCGGCTTTCGCGGAGGTGCAGCGAATTCTGATCGAGGAAGTCGCGATCATCGTGAACTACGAGCGCGGCGTGATGTACGTGCAGGACCCGCGCTTGAAGAACGTGATGCGCCGGCCGATGGGCGGCGATCCGAACTACAGCTTCGCCTACCTCGCCGACGCTCCGTAGCCGTACAAGGTCTTCGTGCTCGCGTACACGGCAAAGCGCCTGCTGCAAGGGGTAATCACGGTCTGGTTCATCGCGACCGCGACGTTCGTTGCGATGCATTCGGTGCCGGGCGATCCGCTGTCGGGCGAGCGCCTGCCGAACGAGGAGATCCGGGCGAACCTCGAGGCGCGCTACGGGCTCGACCGGCCGCTGATCGAGCAGTACTGGATCTTTCTTTCCGGCATGGCGCGCGGGGATTTCGGCATCTCGTTCACACAGCAGAACCGGCGCGTCAACGACATCATCCGCGAGCACTTTCCCGTCTCGGCGACGCTCGGCGTGCTCGCGCTCGCGTTCGCCGCGCTCGGCGGCGTGCTCTGGGGCGCACTGACGGCGCTCTACAGGAACCGCCTGCCGGACACGATCATCATGTTTCTCGTGATCGTCGGCATCTCGGTGCCGAGCTTCGTCGTCGCCGCGCTCGGTCAGCTCGCGATCGTCCGGCTGAACGGCTGGCTCGGGTTCTCGCTGCTGCCGGTCGCGGGCTGGGGGACGTTGCGGCACATGCTCGTGCCGTCGATGGTGCTCGGACTCGGCACGATGGCGTATCTGACACGCCTGATGCGCTCCTCGATGCTCGAGATCGCGAGCAGCGATTTCGTCCGCACCGCGCGCGCGAAAGGTCTGCCGCCGGCGCGCATCTTCTTGAGGCATCAGCTCCGCAACGCCGTGCTGCCGGTCGTCACCGTGCTCGGCCCCGCGATCGCGACGATCACGACCGGCGGTTTCGTCGTCGAGCTCGTGTTCGCGATCCCGGGCCTCGGGCGCTACTTCGTCGAGGCCGTCCAGCAGCTCGACTACACCGTGATCATGGGCACGACCGTGTTCTACGGCGCGTTCCTCGTGCTGATGGTCATCGTCGTCGATCTGCTGTACGGCGTGATCGACCCGCGGGTGACGCTCCAATGAGCGCGGTCGCGAGAAACGTCTCCCCCGAGGATTTCGCGCCGGCCGAGCCGGTGCGCGAGCGCGCAGCGGTCTCGCGCCCGTCGCCGTCGTACTGGCAAGACGCGTGGCGGCGGCTGAAGCAGAACCGCCGCGCGCTCGCGTCGCTCTACATCGTGGTCGCGCTCGCGCTATTCACGATCGCGGGCCCGTGGCTGTGGCGCGTGGATCCCGCCGAGCAGGACGTCGACCGGACGAGCGAGCCGCCCGGGCTGCCGGCGGAGGCGACGATCGTGCCGCCGTACGAGCCCTGGGCCGGAGTCGATGCGGCCGCGCGCACCGCGAGCGCGGGCGGCGCGCCGGACGTGCTCGAGCTCGCCGAGCCGCCGACGACGATCGCGATCCGCCTCGTCTGGAATCCGGTGACGGGCGCGGCGGGCTACCGCGTCTACCGCAGCATCGCCGATCCCGCACCCGACCGGGCGCTCGGATTGCCGCTCGCGGACATCCTGGACCCGAACACGGTGAGCTACGAGGACCGATTCGATCTGCGCCCGCGGCGGTACTGGTACTCGGTCGTCGCGCTCGACGCGAACGGCAACGAGAGCGACGCCTACGCCGTCGTCTCCGGCGAGCCGCTCCGCGCGCTGACGGCCGCGGAAGCGGCCGCGCGCGGCCTGATCGACTCGCCCGGGAGCGTCGACCTCGGCGATCGCGTCGCGCTCCCGTACCATCCGCTCGGCACGGACTACCTCGGGCGCGACATGCTCGCGCGGCTGATGCACGGCGCGCGCGTGTCGCTCTTCATCGGCGTCGCCGCGCCGCTCTTGTTCGTGCTGACCGGAATCCTCTACGGCAGCGTCGCGGGATTCGTCGGCGGGCGCGTCGACGAGGTGCTGATGCGTTTCGCCGATTTCGTCGTCGCGCTGCCGTTCCTGCTGTTCATGATCCTGTTCCGGATCGCGTTCGGCATCGGTCCGGGCGAGAGCGGCATCTTCCCGCTCGTGATCGCGCTCGTCGCGCTCGGCTGGCCGGCGACGGCGCGGCTCGTCCGCGGGCAGATTCTGCAGATCCGCGAGGAGGCCTACGTCGCCGCCGCGCGGCTCCTCGGCGCGCGCACGGGCTATCTGGTGCTGCGTCACATGATCCCGAACACGCTCGGCGTGATCCTCGTGACGCTCACGTTCGCGGTGCCGAGCGCGATCTTCACCGAGGCGTTCCTGTCCTTCATCGGCATGGGCGTCGCGCCGCCGACGCCGTCCTGGGGCAGCATGGCGAACGAAGGCATCCGCACGATGCTGACCCATCCGCACGAGCTCTTGTTTCCGGCGGCGATGATCAGCATCGCGGTGCTCGCGTTCAACCTGTTGGGCGACGGACTTCGCGACGCGCTCGACGTCCGCCTGAGGGGCCGGGAATGAGCGCCGCGCCGCAGGCCGCTGCGACACCCGTGCTGTCGGTCCGCGATCTGCACGTCGAGTTCGACACTTACGGCGGCGTCGTCCACGCGGTCCGCGGCGTCGACTTCGACGTGCATGCGGGCCGCACGCTCGCGATCGTCGGCGAGTCGGGCTGCGGCAAATCGGTCACGGTGCAGAGCATCATGGGGCTGATCCCGATGCCGCCCGGGCGTATCACGCGCGGGACCGCACTGCTCGACGGCGTCGACATCGTCCGCCGGAAGATCGTCGACGGCGAGGAGGTCCGCGGCAACCGGATCGGCATGATCTTCCAGGAGTCGATGACCTCGCTCAATCCGGTGCACACCATCG
>CAYWGQ010000192.1:0-7076 GCA_964457725.1 uncultured Gammaproteobacteria bacterium | reverse complement strand
TGCAGTTCATCAGCTGCAGCACCTCGCCCTCGGCGATCGTGTTCGTCGCGTTCGCGAGCACGTCGAGAATGCGCATCTCGTCGAGCTCGACCATCATCTGGAACGCGCGCGAGTAGAGGAAGTCGCCGACCAGCACGCTCGCCTCGTTGCCGAACAGCGCGTTCGCGGTCTCGTGCCCGCGCCGGAGGCCCGAGCTGTCGACGACGTCGTCGTGGAGCAGCGTCGCGGTGTGAATGAACTCGATGATCGCGGCCGCGGACACGTGCTCGCTAGTCTCGCAGCCGCACGCGCGCGCGGCGAGCAGCACCGCGAGCGGGCGCAAGCGCTTGCCGCCGTTCTGGATGATGTAGTGGGCGACCTGGTTGACGAGGGCGACGTCGCTGCCGAGGCGCCTGACGATGACGCGATTGACCTCGTTCCAGTCGTCGGCGACGAGGGCCCTCAATGCGTCCAGAGAGGGGGGATCGGGGCGCGTCTCGGCGACGGACATGTCGAGCATAATGCCTGAACTAGGCGGTACTTGGCGAGCACGTCACCGTGCGTGAGAGCGATTCCGCCGGCGCGACTCTTCGGTCGGAGCGGCCGCCGCGCTGCGACTGGCGCAGCATTGAGGTCACCGCAGGGGCGATGCACGTAAGGGCCTTCAGCGTCACCGCATGTCTGGCGCGGGGGCCGCTCGACCGAAGAGCCGCGCCGGGCCGCCCCGGGCGGTGACGCGCCGCGTTGACCGCCCCCCGGGGAGTCACTAAACTTGCGGGCCTTTCCCGCGGTCCAACCCGGCGTTACGCCCCTCAGGAGCGACTCTCGTGTATGCGGTATTTCGTACAGGCGGCAAGCAGTATCGCGCCAAGCAGGGCGATCGGCTGCGCGTCGAGCGGCTCGAGGCCGCGGTCGGCGACGCGGTAGAGTTCGATCAGGTGCTCGCCGTCGGTGAAGGCGCGTCGCTCGCGGTCGGCTCGCCGCTCGTCGCGGGCTCGAAGGTCGAGGCGAAGGTCACGGCGCAGGGGCGCCACGACAAGATCGACATCGTCAAGTTCAAGCGCCGTAAGCACTACAAGCGCATCGGCGGCCACCGGCAGCACTACACCGAGATCGAGATCACGGGCATCAGCGGCGCGCCGGCAGCCAAGGAGTAGGACATGGCACACAAAAAGGCAGGCGGAAGCTCGAAGAACGGGCGTGACTCCGAGTCGAAACGGCTCGGCGTGAAGCGTTTCGGCGGCGAGCGGGTGCTCGCCGGCAACATCCTCGTGCGGCAGCGCGGGACGCGTTTCCATGCGGGCGACAACGTCGGCATCGGCCGCGACCACACCCTGTTCGCCACCGCGCCGGGTCGTGTCGTGTTCGCGACCAGAGGCCCGAAAAGCCGGACGTACGTCAACGTCGTAGCGGACTAGCCGCTACCGGCCCACGCGCTTTCCGAAGGCCCCGCTTGCGGGGCCTTTTTACACATGAAGTTCGTCGACGAAGCCGATATTCACGTGCAGGCCGGAAGCGGCGGTCCGGGGTGCGTGAGCTTCCGGCGGGAGAAGTTCATTCCGCGCGGCGGTCCCGACGGCGGCGACGGCGGCGACGGCGGCAGCGTCTGGCTCGTCGCGCGCGAGGGGATCAACACGCTTGCGGATTTCCGCGTGCAGCGGCGCTTTCGCGCCGTGAGCGGCCGCGGCGGCGCCGGCAACAACAAGACCGGCGTCTCCGGCGAGGATCTCTACATCCAGGTGCCCCGGGGCACGATCGTCGAGGATCTGGACACGGGCGAGGTTCTCGGCGATCTCGCGAACGACGGCGATACGCTGCTCGTCGCGCGCGGCGGGCGAGGGGGGCGGGGTAATACCCGCTTCAAGAGCAGCATCAACCGCGCGCCGCGGCAGTCGACGCCGGGGCAACCGGGCGAGCAGCGGCATCTGAAGCTCGCGCTGAAGGTGCTCGCCGACGTCGGGCTCCTCGGCACGCCGAATGCCGGCAAGTCGACGCTGACCCGAGCGTTGTCGGCCGCCCGGCCGAAGGTCGCGGACTACCCGTTCACGACGCTGCATCCGCATCTCGGCGTCGTGCGCGTCGGCCCGGAGCGCAGCTTCGTGATGGCCGACATTCCGGGGCTCGTCGAGGGCGCGGCAGAGGGCGCGGGCCTCGGCATCCGGTTTCTGAAGCATCTCGAGCGCACGCGGCTGCTGCTGCACGTCGTCGACGCGTGCCCGCAGGATCCCGAGCAGGACCCCGTCGCGGACTGCCGGGCCGTCGAGGCGGAGCTGATCAGCTACTCGCCGCAGCTCGCCGCGCGGCCCCGGTGGCTCGTGCTGAACAAGCTCGACCTGCTGCCGCCGGAACGGCGGCAGGCTCGCGTCGACGAGATCGTCGCCGCGCTCAACTGGGCGGGGCCGGTTTTCGGCGTGAGCGCGCTGTCGGGCGAGGGCACGGAACGCCTCGCGCAGGAAGTGATGACGTTTCTCGAGGAGCTCGACGCGGCGCAGGCCGAGGACGACGGCACGCCGCCCGACGGCTCAGCTCATCGCGCGTAGGCGCGCGTTCAGCCGGCTCTTGTAGTGCGCCGCGCGGTTGCGGCGAATGATGCCCTTCGTGACCATCTTGTCGATCTCGGGCACGGCGGCTTTGAAGGACGCAGTGGCCGCTTCCTTGTCGCCGGCCTGAATGGCCTTCAGGACCTTCTTGACCGCCGTTCGCAGCCGGGAGCGGAGCGCCGCATTGTGGGCGCGACGAACCTCGTTCTGCCTGGCGCGCTTCTTCGCTGACTTGATGTTGGCCACGGTAAGTGTCGGGGTGCCCCGCCGAAAAGGGCGCTATTATTCGGAGCCCCCAAACCCAAGTCAAGCCGAACGCCCCATGCCGCCGAGCTCCGCCGCGGCGCCGCCGCGGGACCGCCTGCTGCGCTCGACCGGCGTCGTCGGCTCGATGACGCTGCTCTCGCGAATCTCGGGCCTCGTCCGCGACAAGGCCCTGTCGTACTGGTTCGGGGCCGACGTCGCGATGGACGCGTTCATCGTCGCGTTCAAGATCCCGAACCTGCTCCGGCGGCTGTTCGCCGAGGGGGCGTACTCGGCGGCGTTCGTGCCCGTGCTCGCGGACTACCGCGCGAGCCGGCCGCCGGCCGCGCTGCGCGAGCTCGTCGATCACACCACGGGGGCGCTCGCGCTCGTGCTCGCGGCGGTCACGGCGGTCGGCGTCGTCGCCGCGCCGCTGCTCGTGCTCGCGTTCGCGCCGGGCTTCGTCGGCGACGCCGACGGACGGTTCGAGCTCGCCGCGGCGATGCTGCGGCTGACGTTTCCGTACTTGCTCTTCGTCTCCCTGACCGCGCTCGCCGGCGCCGTGCTGAACGTGCACGGGCGGTTCGCCGTGCCGGCCGCGACGCCGCTGCTCTTGAATCTGGTGCTGATCGTCTTCGCGGGCGCGGTCGCGCCGCGGCTCGAGGAGCCCGGCATCGCGCTCGCGCTCGGCGTGTTCGTCGCCGGGCTCGTGCAGCTCGGGTTCCAGGTGCCGTTTCTGCTGCGGCTCCGGCTCTTGCCTCGCCCGCGCTTCGGCTTCGCCCACGCGGGCGTCCGCCGCATTCTGCGCCTGATGGGGCCCGTGATCTTCGGCTCCTCGATCGCGCAGATCAACTTGCTGCTCGACACGCTGATCGCGTCGTTCCTCGCTGCGGGCAGCATCAGCTGGCTCTACTACTCCGACCGGCTGATCGAGTTTCCGCTCGGCGTCTTCGGGATCGCGCTCGCGACGGCGATTCTGCCGAGCTTGTCCGAGCAGCACGCGCGGGCGGCGGGCAATACCTTCGCGCAGACGCTCGACTGGGCGCTGAAGCTGGTCGCCGCGATCGGCGTGCCCGCCGCGCTCGCGCTCGGCGTCCTCGCCGAGCCTCTGCTCGCGACGATCTTCCTCGGCGGCGAGTTCGGACCGCTCGACGTGCGGATGGCGAGCGCGAGCCTCGCGGCGTATGCTCCCGGCCTGCTCGGTTTCATCCTCGTGAAAGTGCTGTCGCCTGCCTACTTCGCGCGCCACGACACGCGCACTCCCGTCCGTATCGGCGCGGTGTCGCTCGCCGTATCGCTCGTGCTGAACGTCGTGTTCGTGCTCGTGCTCCTCGCGACCGGCGCGGCGCCCCCGCACGCGGGGCTCGCGGCGGCGACGAGCTGCTCCGCGTTGCTGAACGGCGCGCTCTTGTTCGCGCGGCTCCGCAGCGAGGGCGTGCACCGCTCGGGCGGCGGCTGGGCCGCGCTCGGGGCGCGAGTGCTCGGGGCCGCTGCCGCGATGACCGCGTTCCTGCTCGTGGTGCTCGCGCGGATCGGCGACTGGACCGCGCTCGGCGGGCTCGAGCGGGTTCGGCTGCTCGCGATGCTCGTTGCGGGCGGCGCCGCCGTCTACTTCGCCGCCGCGTTTGCGCTCGGGCTCAGGCCGCGGCACTTCGCGAGGGCGGCCGCGTGAGCGGGATGCGTCTCTACCGCTCGCTCGCCGCGCTCGAGCGGTGCGTGGACGACGCGCCGCGCGCGGTCGCGATCGGCGTCTTCGACGGGCTCCATCTCGGCCACCAGGAGATTCTGCGCCGAGCGCGTGCGCTCGCCGCGCGCGACGGCTGCCGGACCGCCGTCTGCTCGTTCGAGCCGATGCCGGAGGAATTCTTCGCGCCGCACGCGCCGCCCGCGCGCCTCACCCGGTTTCGGGAGCGGTTCGAGCGGCTCGAAGGGCTCGGCGTGGACGAGCTGTTCTGTCCGCGCTTCGCGGCGGTCCGCGCGCTCGAGCCCGAAGCGTTCATCGAGCGGCTGCTCGTCGCGGGCTTGCATGCGCGCCACGTGCTCGTCGGCGACGATTTCCGCTTCGGGGCGGAGCGGCGCGGCACGGTCGAGGCGCTCGCCGCGGCCGGGGCGCGGCACGGGTTCGACGTGACCGAGGTGCAGCCGGTGCTCGCGGACGGTGAGCGGATAAGCAGCACCGCGATCCGCGCCGCGCTCGCGCGCGGCGATCTCGAGACGGCCCGCGCGATGCTCGGGCGCGACTATTCGATGTCCGGCCGCGTCGTCCGAGGCCTCGGGCTCGGCAAGAAGCTCGGTTTCCCGACCGCAAACGTGAACCTGAAGCGTCGGCGGACGCCGATCGACGGCATCTTCGCGGCCCGCGTCGGCGGGCTCGGCGAGCGGCTGCTCGACGGCGTCGCGAGCGTCGGCACGCGGCCGACGATCGGCGGCGGCAAGCCGCTGCTCGAGGTGCTGATCTTCGACTTCGACGAGGACATCTACGGCCGCTACATCACGGTGCACTTCGTCGAGCGCCTCCGCGAGGAGCGGCACTTTCCGGATCTCGAGTCGCTGAAGCGCCAGATTCGCCGCGACGTGACGGCCGCGCGGGCTGCGCTCGCGGCGTGATTCGCGTACACTGCCCGCGAAACGCAGCGATGGGGACGAGTACCCGGAGCGTGCGGCGCCCTTGAGCGAGCGGGGGACGGTGTGAGCCCCGCGGGCACCCGCCGGCGAATATCACCCCGGAGCGGCCGACCGAAAGGCGTCGATCCCTCGCGCCGAGTAGGCTCGGACGGGCGGCTCCCGTGACAGAGCCCGCGCTCGCGCCGCGAGCCGCCGAGGCCTCGGGCTGCAAAGCCCGTGGCGAATGCCGGGTGGTACCGCGATCCCTCATCGCCCCGGCGCCGGAGCGTGGGCTGCCGCCCCCGTCGGCCGGCGGGATGGGCCCCGCCAAGCGGGCGATTCCATTCGATTCAATCGGCTAGACGATCATGTTCGAAGCAGTCGGCGCGCGCTACGACGGCCCGGAGCTCGAGCGACGAGTGCTCGAGTTCTGGCGCCGCAACGACGTCTTCAAGCGCATGCTCGCCGCGAGCGAGGGGCGCGAGAAGTTCGTGTTCTACGAAGGTCCTCCGACCGCGAACGGCCGGCCGGGGATTCACCACGTCCTCGCGCGCACGTTCAAAGACCTGTATCCGCGCTACAAGACGATGCGCGGCTTCCACTGCCCGCGGAAGGCCGGCTGGGACACGCACGGCTTGCCGGTCGAGCACGAGGTCGAGAAGGAGCTCGGCATCTTCGACAAGGCCCGGATCGAGCGCGAGGTCGGCATCGCACGCTTCGTCGAGCTCTGCCGCGCGTCCGTGATGCGCTACGTCGGCGACTGGGAGCGGATGACCGAGCGGATGGGCTTCTGGGTCGACACCGACGACGCCTACTTCACGCTCGACAACGACTACATCGAGAGCGTCTGGCATCTGCTGAAGCGGATCTGGGACGCCGGCCTGATCTATCAGGGCTACAAGGTCGTGCCTTACGACCCGCGGATCGGCGCGACGCTGTCCTCCCACGAGGTCGCGCAGGGTTATCGCGAGGTCGACGACCCGTCCGTCTACGTGCGCTTCGCGGTCGAAGGCGAGGCCGACACGTACTTCCTCGTCTGGACGACGACGCCGTGGACGCTGCCGGCGAACCTGCTGCTCGCCGTGCACCCCGACGTCGACTACGCGTGGGTGCGCCGTGACGGGGAGACGTTGATCCTCGCGCGCGACCTGCTGCAGGCGGCGCTCGGCGACGGGCCGCACGAGGTCCTCCGCACCGCGAAGGGTCGCGAGCTCGACGGCATGCGCTACCGGCGGCTCTTCGACTACTTGGCCGTCGACGGCGACATCTGCCGCGTGCGGACGGCCGAGTTCGTCACGACGGAGGACGGCACCGGCATCGTGCACATCGCGCCGCCCTACGGCGAGGACGACCTGAAGCTCGGCCAGGCGCACGGGCTGCCGGTCGTGCACGGCGTCGGCGAGGACGGCTACTTCCTGCCGGCCGTCGAGCCGGTCGCGGGCAAGTTCTTCAAGGACGCAGACCCGGTCATCATCCGGCTCCTCGAGGAGCGCGGCTTGCTGTTCCGCGCGGGCACGTATCGCCACAACTACCCGTTCGGCTGGCGAACCGGCGATCCGCTGATCTATTACGCGAAGAACGCGTGGTACATCCGGACGACGGCCGTGCGTGAGCGCATGGTCGAGCTGAACCGCGGCATCAACTGGGTGCCGGAATACATCCGCGACGGCCGCTTCGGCAACTGGCTCGAGAACAACATCGACTGGGCGC
>CAYWGQ010000191.1:0-7133 GCA_964457725.1 uncultured Gammaproteobacteria bacterium | reverse complement strand
GCGGCAACGACGTCTTCCTCGTCCAGCCGACGTGCCCGCCGGTCAACGACAACCTCATGGAGCTGCTCGTGATGGCGGACGCGTGCCGACGCGCGTCGGCACAGCGGATCACGGCCGTGATCCCCTATCTCGGCTACGCGCGGCAGGATCGCCGCCCGCGTGCGGCCCGGGTCGCGATCACGGCGAAGCTCGTCGCGGACATGATCGTCGCTTCGGGCATCGACCGCGTCGTGACCGTCGACGTCCATGCCGATCAGATCCAGGGCTTCTTCGACATCCCGGTCGACAACGTCTACGCGTCGCCGGTGCTGCTCGGCGACGTCTGGAAGCAGGAATATCGTGACATGGTCGTCGTCTCGCCGGACGTCGGCGGCGTCGTCCGGGCCCGGGCGCTCGCGAAGCGGCTCGACGATGCGGATCTCGCGATCATCGACAAGCGCCGTCCGCAGCCGAACATGGCCGAGGTGATGAACGTGATCGGCGAGGTCGCCGGCAAGACGTGCGTGCTGATCGACGACATGGTCGACACGGCCGGCACGCTCTGCCAGGCGAGCCGGGTGCTGAAGGATCGCGGCGCGGTGCGCGTCGTCGCCTACATCACGCATCCGGTGCTGTCGGGGCCGGCCGTCGAGCGGATCTCGAGCTCGGAGCTCGACGAGCTGGTCGTGACCGACACGATCCCGCTCAGCCCGGCCGCGAGAGACTGCCCGCGCATCCGGCAGCTCTCGGTCGCGGAGCTCCTCGCGGAGACCATCCGCCGCATCACCGAGGCCGAGTCCGTCAGCTCCCTCTACCTCGACTAACCCCCTCGACCGGTAGGAGCGGCTGTCCAGCCGCTCCTACCCCTCTCCCGCCGCCCCGATCTGGTATCATGCGCGCCCTTCAGGAGCGACCCGTCCGAGGATCCCGCCGTGAAAGCCGGATTTGAACTACAAGGTGAGCCGCGCGCCGACGCCGGCCGCAGCGCCGCTCGGCGGCTCCGCCGGGCCGGCAAGGTGCCCGTCGTGATGTACGGCGGCGGCAAGGAGCCCCGCGCGCTCGCCGTCGACCACAACGCCGTCCTCCGCCACATGGAGCGCGAGGCCTTCTACACGAGCATCCTGACTCTGCGCATCGGCCAGGAGAGTCAGCAGGTCGTCGTGAAGGACGTGCAGCGCCACCCGGTACGCCCGCAGGTGCTGCATCTCGACTTCCAGCGCGTCGTCGAGGACGAGGAGATCACGCTGACGGTGCCGATCCACTTCCTCGGCGAGGCCGTCGCGAAGGGCGTCAAGGAGCAAGGCGGCGAGATCCAGCGCCTGATGACCGACGTCGAGGTCATCTGCCTGCCGCGCTACCTGCCGGAGTACCTGGAGCTCGACGTCTCCGGCATGGAGCTGAACGACATACTCCACCTCTCCGACATCAAGCTGCCGGAGGGCGTCGAGCTCGTCGCGCTGCGCCACGAGCAGGACCACCCGGTCGTCGCCGTGAACCCGCCGCGGCGCGAGGAAGAGGAAGCGCTGGCCCCGGCCGCGGCCGGCGAAGCGCCGGCGGGCCAGCAGACGCCGAGCGAGCCCGAGAAGAGCTGAGGCCGCCGCAGCGGGCTCGCCCCGCTCGAGCGGCTGCCTCCCCATGCCCGGAGCCGCCGCGCCGCCGCGGCGCGCTCCGGCGCACGCCGGCCCCGGCGGGTGGCGCCCGGGGAGGCCCGGCCGAAGCCGCTAGGATTCGACCATGGGCACTGAGATCGAGCTGATCGTCGGGCTCGGAAATCCCGGACCGGAGCACCTGAAGGACCGGCACAACGCCGGCTTCTGGTTCGTCGACCTGCTCGCGCGAACGCACGGCGGCACGTTCCGCAAGGACAAGAAGCTGCACGGCGAGAGCGCCGAGATCACGGTCGCGGGCCGCCGCATTCGTCTACTGAAACCGATGACGTACATGAACCTGAGCGGCCGCGCCGTCGCGGCCGCCGTCGGCTACTACAAGACACCGCTCGAGCGCGTGCTCGTCGCGTACGACGAGCTCGATTTCCCGCCCGGCCGGGTGCAGCTGAAATTCGGGGGCAGCTCCGCGGGGCACCGCGGCGTCACCGACGTGATCCAGGCGGTGGGACCGAGCTTCTGGCGGCTGCGGTTCGGCGTCGGCCATCCGGGCCGCGGCCGCCGCGACCAGGTCGTCAACCACGTGCTCGCGCGGGCGACCGAGGAAGAGGAAGCGTTGATCGTGGACGCGATCGCGCACGCGGCGAGAACGCTGCCGGTGATCCTCGAGCACGGCGCCGAGCGCGCGAAGAACGAGCTGCACTCGCGGAAGCTGCCGCCGGCGGAGCCCGCGGAGGAGCGCTGAGCATGGGCATCAAGTGCGGCATCGTCGGGCTGCCGAACGTCGGCAAGTCGACGCTCTTCAATGCGCTCACGGCTTCGGAGATCCCGGCCGAGAACTATCCCTTCTGCACGATCGACCCGAACGTCGGCGTCGTGACGGTGCCCGATCCGAGGCTCGACGCGATCGCCGCGATCGTGAAGCCGGAGCGGGTCGTGCCGACGGTCGTCGAGTTCGTCGACATCGCGGGCCTCGTGAAGGGCGCGAGCAAGGGCGAAGGCCTCGGCAACCAGTTCCTCGCGCACATCCGCGAGACGCACGCGATCGCCCATCTGGTCCGCTGCTTCGAGGACGACGACGTCACGCACGTCGCCGGCAAGGTCGATCCGGCGCACGACATCGAGATCATCGACACGGAGCTGATGCTCGCGGATCTCGAGACCGTGCAGAAGAGCCTGCAGCGCGCCGAGCGCGCGGCGAAGACCGGCGAGAAAGCCGCGGTCGCCCGCCGCGACGTCCTGAAGCGCGTGCTCGACGCGCTCGAGGCCGGCCGGCCGGTGCGCAGCCTCGCGCTCGAGCCCGCCGAGGAGGCGGAGCTGCGCGACCTGCATCTGTTGACGGCGAAGCCTGTGATGTACATCGCGAACGTCGCGGAAGGCGGCGGCGAGGACGATCCGCTCGTCGCGCGCGTCCGCGAGGTCGCCGCGCGCGAGGGGGCCGAGGTCGTCGTGATCTCGGCGGCGGTCGAGGCGGAGATCGCGCAGCTGCCGCCGGCCGATCGCGCCGAGTTCCTGGAGAGCCTCGGGCTCGAGGAGCCGGGCCTGAACCGCGTGATCCGCTCGGCCTACCGCTTGCTCGGCTTGAAGACGTTTTACACTGCGGGACCGAAGGAGGTCCGGGCATGGACCGTCCGCGCGGACGCGACCGCGCCCGAGGCGGCGGGCGCGATCCACTCGGACTTCCAGCGCGGCTTCATTCGCGCGGAGGTGATCGGCTACGAGCAGTTCATCGCGCGCGGCGGCGAGCAGGGTGCGCGCGAGGCCGGGGAGCTCAGGATCGAGGGGAAGAACTACGTGGTGCGCGAAGGCGACGTCATCCACTTCCGCTTCAACGTCTGAGGGACCGCGTATGAATGCACGCCTGCTCGCCTCGGCGGTCGCGCTCGCGCTGCTCGCGGGCTGCGGCGGCGGCTCGGACGAAGCGGATCCGGCCGCGGCCGCGACCGCCGGCCTCGTCCTGCCTCCCGGCTTTCGCGCGACGATATTCGCCGACGGGCTCGATCGCCCCCGGCATCTCGCGGTCAGCGACGCCGGCGACGTGTACGTCGTGCTGCGGAGCGGACGCGGCGACCTTCGGCCCGGAGAGGACGCACCGCCCGGGATCGTCGCGCTCCGCGATGCGGACGGCGACGGCCGCGCGGAGACGATGGAGCGCTTCGGCCGCGCGGATACGGACACCGGCATCGCGATCGCCGACGGGACGTTGTACTTCTCCTCGACGACCGCGATCTACGCGCTGCCGCTCGGCGGCGCGGCGCTCGTGCCGCCGGGCGAGCCCGAGGTCGTCGTCTCGGGCCTGCCGGAGTCCGGCGGCGGACACGCATCGAAGCCGATCACGCTCGACCGCGACGGGCACCTCTACACGCAGGTCGGCGTGCCGTCGAACGCTTGCCAGGCGCAGGACCGCCAGCCCGGCTCGCCGGGGCAAATGCCGTGCCCGCTGCTCGAGCGGCACGGCGGTGTGTATCGCTTCATCGCGGCCGCGCGCAACCAGACGTTCGACGAGGACGGCATCCGCTTCTCGACGGGCCACCGCAACGTCGTCGCGCTCGAATGGAACGAGACCGCGAACGCGCTCTATCTCGCGATGCACGGCCGGGATCAGCTCGACACGCTGTGGCCGGAGCACTTCACGGCGAAGGAGCGCGCGGAGCTGCCGGCCGAGGAGTTCCACGTCGTGCGGCAAGGCGACGACCTCGGCTGGCCGTATACCTATTACGACCAGATCCGCGGCGAGCGGATGGTCGCGCCCGAGTACGGCGGCGACGGCGAGACGCCGGCCGAGCCCGGCCGGTACAAGGATCCGCTGATCGGCTTCCCCGGCCACTGGGCGCCGAACGACCTTTTGTTCTACACGGGCACGCAGTTCCCCGAGCGCTATCGCGGCGGCGCGTTCATCGCGTTTCACGGCTCCTGGAATCGCGCGCCGGAGCCGCAAGCGGGCTACAACGTGGTCTTCGTGCCGATGCGCGACGGCCGCCCGGCCGGCGACTGGGAAGTGTTCGCGGACGGTTTCATCGGCGCCGAGTCGATCACGAGCCCCGCCGACGCCGCTCATCGCCCGACCGGCCTCGCGCAAGGACCGGACGGCGCACTCTACGTCAGCGACGACGTCGGCGGGAGAATCTGGCGAATCACCTACGGGACGTAGGGCCGGTCGGGCACCGCAAGAGCCGACCGGCACCGAAGAAGGAGCGCTGAGATGGAGTTTTTCGAGAGTCTGCCGCCGGCCGTCGCGCTCGCGCTCGGGCTGTTCGTGCTCGTGTGGATCGTGCTGCTGTTCCTGCTGCCGTTCATGGTCGAGAACATCCGCGGCACGACTCGGCGCATCCACGCCGAGCTCGAGGACCTGAACGACAAGATCGACCGGCTGAACCGCCTGCTCGCCGATCGCGGCGCGCCGGCCTACGGCTCGCCGGAGCCGCGCGGCCGCGAGCCCGAGCGGCTGTCCGAGCGCGCAGCGCCGGCCGCGGCGCCGCGCGCCCGCCGCGAGCCGACGATTTCCGATCTGCCGCCGATCGAGCCTGCGCCGCCGCGGCGGCCGAATCCGGCGGCGCGCCGTTAGCGCGCGCGCCGCGGCTGGCGCCGACCCGACGTATTTCTTACAGTGGAGCCCCGCCGGGCTCCGTTCTTTGACTTGCAGTCGCGCGTGCGCTAGCGTGCGCGCCGTTTTTGGACCCGGCCGCACGAGCCAGGGAGAGGACGATGAGCACGGTAGCCGCGGGCGCCGAACGGGCTCCGCAAAGCAATGGGAATTCTCGCAAGCCCGTCGTCGCGGTGGTCGGCGCGACCGGCGCCGTCGGCGTCGAGCTGATCGGCTGCCTCGAGCGGCGCAACTTCCCGCTCGCGGAGCTGCGGCTGTTCGCGTCCGCGCGCTCGGCCGGCAAGAAGCTCCCGTTCCGCGGGACGGAGCTGACGGTGCGCGAGCTGACCGAATCGAGCTTCGAAGGCGTCGACATCGCGCTCTTCTCGGCCGGCGGCTCGACGTCGAAGCGCTTCGCACCGCACGCGGTCCGCGCGGGCGCGATCGTGATCGACAACTCGTCCGCGTTTCGGATGAACGACGACGTGCCGCTCGTCGTGCCGGAGATCAACGCCGGGGAGATCGCGAAGCACCACGGGATCATCGCCAATCCGAACTGCGCCGCGATCATCTCGATCACGCCGCTCTGGCCGATCCACCGTGCGAACCCGATCCGCCGCCTGATCGTCTCGACCTACCAGGCCGCGTCCGGCGCGGGCGCCGCAGCGATGCAGGAGCTGATCGACTCGACCCGGGCGGCGCTCGACGGCACGGAGTATCGGCCGACCGTGCTGCCGCACCCGTACGCGTTCAACCTGTTCAGCCACAACACGCGGATCGACCCCGAGACCGGGTACAACGAGGAAGAGGCGAAGGTCATCGCCGAGGCGAAGAAGATCTTCGGCGAGCCGGATCTGCGCATCGCGGCGACCTGCGTCCGCGTGCCGGTGCTGCGCGCGCACTGCGTCTCGGCGACCTTCGAGTGCGAGCGGCCGATCTCGCCGGACGAGGTGCGCGAGCTGCTCGCGCAAGCGCCGGGCGTGCGGATCGTCGACGACGCCGAGCGCAACTACTTCCCGATGCCGCTCGACGCATCCGGCCAGGACGACATCCTCGTCGGCCGCATTCGCCGCGACCTGAGCGACGCCTCCGACCGGTCGATCGCGCTCTTCATCGCCGGCGATCAGCTGCTGAAGGGGGCAGCGCTGAACGCGGTGCAGATCGCCGAGCGCGTGCTCGAGCAGCAGACGGCCGAGCGCGCGGGCGCCTGACGCGCACCCCCCCCGCGGCGACGACGCCGTAGGAGCGGCTGTCCAGCCGCGACTCTTTGACGCCGTAGGAGCGGCTGTCTAGCCGCGACTCTTTGCGCTAGGCAGCTCTCTGCGCAGCGAAGAAGATCGCGGCTGGACAGCCGCTCCTACGGGGCTCGTCAGCCGATGTCGACCTCGTCGACGTCGAGCTGGCCGGTCAGCCTACGCCGGATGTGCGACCACGAGAGCCCGACGCTCAGGAGCCCGGCGAGGCAGATCAGCGCGACCCACGTGATCATCTCCGTGGTGCCGAGCTCGAGCCAGCCGAGGCTGATCAGGAACCAGATCAGCGTCCCGAAGAAGGCGGCGCCGAGGAAGATCCCGAGCTTGCCGAGCGAGCGGTAGGCGGCCCGGCCGACGAATATCCAGCCGATCAGCACGAGCACGCCGCAGAAAGCTTGGGCGGGTCCCGCACGCCGCTGCTCGAACGACTCGACGACCCAGTGCACGAACGAGAACTCGGTCGGGTTGTAGGTCAGGAGCACGAGCACGGCGACGCCGAGCGTGCGCCAGAAGAACTTGCCCCAGGTGAAGCTGCTACCCGCCATGCATTCGGCTCCGCCGGAAAATCGGCGGTAGCATAGCGCAGCCGGCCGCGAGCGGGGCCACCTCCGGCGCAGCGTGCCGCCGCGACGCGCACTCGAAGCTTGGGCGAGGCCGGCCGGAGAACCGGCCGGCCCCGCCGAGCCTCAGAAGCTCACCCTCATCGACACGCCG
>CAYWGQ010000190.1:0-7188 GCA_964457725.1 uncultured Gammaproteobacteria bacterium | reverse complement strand
GACAAGGTCGCCGCGATCCAGCAGATGCGCCTGGCCGGGATACCGTGCGTGCCGGGATCGGACGGGCCGCTGCCGGACAAGCCCGACGAAGCGGCTCGAATTGCCCGCGACATCGGCTATCCCGTCATCATCAAAGCCGCCGCCGGCGGCGGCGGCCGGGGCATGCGGGTCGTGAACAGCGAGGCGGCGCTGTTCAACGCGATCTCGATCACGCGCAGCGAAGCGCTGGCCGCGTTCGGCAGCGACCAGCTGTACATGGAGAAGTACCTCGACCATCCGCGGCACATCGAGTTTCAAGTCCTCGCGGACGGCAACGGCAACGCGGTTCATCTCGGCGAGCGGGACTGCTCGATGCAGCGCCGCCACCAGAAGGTCGTCGAGGAGGCGCCCGCGCCCGGCATCACCGAGGAGCAGCGCGAGCAGATGGGCGCACGGTGCGTGGAAGCCTGCCTCGCGATCGGCTACCGGGGCGCGGGAACTTTCGAGTTCCTGTACCAGGACGGCCAGTTCTACTTCATCGAGATGAACACGCGGGTGCAGGTCGAGCACCCGGTTACCGAGATGGTGACCGGGATCGACATCGTGAAGGCGCAGCTCCTGATCGCCGCCGGCGAGCCGCTGCGGCTGACGCAGCGCGACGTGCGCTATTTCGGCCACGCGATCGAGTGCCGGATCAACGCAGAGGACCCGCGGACGTTCATGCCGTCGCCGGGCACGGTGAGCCTGTGGCACCCCCCCGGCGGCCCCGGCATCCGCGTCGACAGCCATCTCTACAGCGGCTACGTGGTGCCGCCTCACTACGACTCGCTGATCGCGAAGATCATCGCGCACGCGGAGGACCGCCGCGCGGCGATCGCGCGGATGACGAACGCGCTGAACGAGATAGTGATCGACGGTATCCGCACGAACGTGCCGCTGCACGACGAGATCTTCCAGCACTCCGCGTTCAAGGTGGGCGGCACCGACATTCACTACCTCGAGAAGCGCCTCGGCCTGAAGTGAGCCCGTTGCGGTGAGCTGGCAGACGCTCGACGTCGAGATCGATCGCTCCGACGTCGGCGCCGCGGAAGCCTTGCTCGAGCTCGCGGGCGCCGTAGCCGTGTCGCTGCTCGACGCGGGCGACGTCCCGCAGCTCGAGCCGCGGCCGGACGAGACGCCGCTCTGGCCGGTGGTGCGGGTGCGCGCGCTCTACCCGGAAGGCGTCGAGCTCGGCCCGATCGCGCACGTGCTCGCGGCGCGCTTTCCGAACGCGCGCGCGACGATCGGCACGCTCGCCGAGCGGGATTGGCAGGACGCGCTCGTCGCAACCGTTCGGCCGCGGCGGATCGGCAGCCTCGAGCTCCTCGGTGCGGACGACTCGCCGACCGGCGCCGCCGGTACGCACACGGTGCGGTTGCACATGGGGTTCGCGTTCGGCACCGGCGAGCATCCGACCACGCGGCTTTGCCTCGAATGGCTCGACGCGACGCCGCCGCGCGGCGCCACCGTGCTCGACTACGGCTGCGGCTCCGGCGTGCTCGCGCTCGCCGCGCTCGCGCTCGGCGCAAGCCGAGCGTGGGCCGTCGACGACGATCCGCAAGCGTTAGCGGCCGCGCGAGCGAATGCGGCGCTGAACGCGGTCACCGAGCGACTGACGATCGCGGCGCCGGACGCGCTGCCTGAGCGGCGTTTCGATGTCGTGCTCGCGAACATACTCGCCGGCACGCTGATCTCGCTCGCGCCCCGCCTCGCGGCGTCGACGGCGCCCGGCGGACGAATCGCGCTGTCCGGCATCCTCGCTACGCAGCGCGAGGCGGTCGAAGCCGCGTACGCTCCGTACTTCGAAGGCTTCGCCGTCGCGACCGCCGACGGCTGGGTGCGACTCGACGCCCGACGCTCCGCTGTTGCGGGCTAGAATGCGGGCCGGAGGAACGCCGCTCGATGCTGCTCACGCGCTGCCCGTCCTGCCAAACGACGTTTCGCATCACCGCCGAGGCGCTCGGGAAGGCGGGAGGTCAAGTGCGTTGCGGACGTTGCGCGGCCGTCTTCAACGCGCACGCCGACCTTCGCGAGCAGCCCGACCCCGAGACGCCGTCCGCGCCGCGGACGGAACCGCCGCCGGCGCCTGCGCCGGACGCCGCGGCCGCGAGCCGCGACGAGGAACGCACGGCGCAATCCGCCGCCGACTCCGCGCACGCAGCGCCGCCGGGCGCAACCGAGCCGTCGGGCGCAACCGAGCCGTCGGGCGCAACCGAGCCGTCGGGCGCAACCGTAGCGCCCGACGCGCGCCCTCCTGACGCGGGCGCCGCGCCCGCCGCCGCAAACGCCGCGCCGCCGGTCGCCGCGGCCGCGCGAAGCGCGCAGAGCGCCGCGGACACGCCGTTCGGCGACCTCTCGGTAGCGGAGCTCGTCGCGCAAGTCGAGCGCGGCGGCGACGCCGAGTCCGGCCGCGATGACGCGGAGATCGAAGGCGGCGAGCCGGACGCCGAGAAGCCGATGAGCGCGCTCGAGATCGACGCCGTGCTCGAGGACGGCCCTGGTGGGGCGGTGACTTCGCCGACGGATTTCTTCGCACCGGAGCCGCGCCGGTCGCGCTGGTGGCACGTCGCGGCCGCCGCCGCGGCCGTCGCGCTGGTCGCGCAAATCGTGCACCACTATCGCAACGATCTCGCGACGAATTCCATCGTCGGCCCGCTGCTCGAGGACGCGTACGCAGCGCTCGGCGCACCGCTCGCGCCGCGTTGGGATCTCGCGCAGTATCAGATTCTCGATTGGGTCGCGACGGCGGAACCGAGCACGACCGGTCAAGGAAGCTTGCGCATCAGCGCACGCGTGATGAATCGCGGTCCGCGCGCACAGCCGTATCCGCACATTCATCTGCAGCTCGAAGACCGTTGGCAGGAAACGGTCGGCAGCCGAGTGTTTCGTCCGTCCGAATATCTGGAGACGCGACCGCGGCGCGACGCGTTGATGGAACCGGGCGCAACCGCGCGCGCGGAGCTCGAGGTGCTCGATCCCGGCCCGGACGCGTACGGATTCGAGCTCGACGTCTGCATCGAAATCGATTCGGTGCTGCGCTGCGCCGCGGATCAGATTTTCAAGTAAGACTCTCGCGAGATTTTCCGTGTTATGATGCCGCACGCCCTGAGTCGGTATTCCTTACTGCGGGTTACGGGGTAAACGCTGCGACTGCATTCACCCGGTTCACGCCGGGCGGAACGCATTTCGGCGGCGATGCAGTCCGGAGCGCCGAAGCAGACGGTTCGCGGTCGTTGTCGCGTTCCGAGGGGAGAACGGAGTGACTGTTACGAGCAGCAAGAAAAAGACGCCGCCGAAAGCGCGCGCGAAGCGCGTCACCTCGAGCCAATCACCGGTCGGCACGCGCAGCAAGCCGCTCAGCACGTTGACCGACGAGTGCCTGAATCACTATTTCGCCAATCTGAACGGTCACAAGCCGGGCGACCTGTATCAGCTCGTCATCGGCGAGGTCGAGAAGCCGCTGTTCAAGGCGGTGCTGAGCTACACGCAAGGCAATCAGAGCGAAGCGGCGGAGATTCTCGGCATCAACCGCGGCACGCTCCGCAAGAAGCTGAAGGCTTACAAGCTGATCGGCTCGTGAGCCGTCGATGAACGCTAAGCGCGTAGCGCTCCTCAGCGTTTCCGACAAGCAAGGCATCGCTGCATTCGCGGCCGAGCTCGCGAAGCTCGGCTTCGAGCTCGTCTCGACCGGGGGCACGGCCCGCACGCTGCGCGAGGCCGGGCTGTCGGTCACCGAGGTCAGCGCCCTGACCGGATTCCCGGAGATGATGGACGGACGGGTGAAGACGCTTCATCCGTTCGTGCACGCCGGACTCCTGGCGCGGCGCGGAGTCGACGATGCCGCGCTCGCCGAGCACGGCATCCGGCCGATCGACGTCGTCGCGGTGAATCTGTATCCGTTCGAGCAGGTCACGGCGCGGCCCGACTGCACGGACGAGATGGCGATCGAGAACATCGACGTCGGCGGCCCGGCAATGCTCCGCGCGGCGGCGAAGAATCACGAGTGGACGACCGTCGTCGTCGACGCCGCGGACTATCCGCGCGTGCTCGAGGCGCTCCGCGCAGGCCCCCCGCCGGCGGATCTGCGCCGCGAGCTCGCGGCGAAGGCGTTCGCGCACACCGCTGCGTACGATGCCGCGATCGCGAGCTACCTGCGCTCGTCCGGCGCCAGCCGCGAGTGGCCCGAGCCGCTCGTCCTCGGGCTCCGGAAAGCCGAGCCCCTGCGCTACGGGGAGAATCCGCATCAGCGCGCCGCGCTCTACCGCGACCGCTCTGCGCGCGGCATCGCGCACGCGGCGCTCGTTCAAGGCAAACCGCTGTCGTACAACAACCTCGCGGACGCGGACACCGCGCTCGAGTGCGCCGCCGCGTTCGCGGAGCCCGCGTGCGTGATCGTGAAGCATGCGAATCCGTGCGGCGTCGCCACGGCCGCCGATCCGGTCGCGGCGTACGAGCTCGCCTATCGCGCCGATCCGACCTCGGCGTTCGGCGGCGTGATCGCATTCAACCGCCCGCTGACGGAGGCCGCCGCGGAGGCGATCCTCGGCCGGCAGAAGGCCGACGTGATCGTCGCGCCGCGAGTCGAGGACGGCGCGCGCCGCGCGCTCGCGCAGAAGAAGGGCGTCTGCGTCCTCGAATGCGAGCCGCTCGCCGGCCCCGCCGCCGACTCGACCGGGCTCGAGCTCCGCAGCATCGGCGGCGGGCTGCTCCTGCAGGAACGGGACGGCGGTCCCGCGGCACGGCCGGCGTTCGAGGTCGTCACGAAGCGCGCGCCGACGGAGACGGAGCTTCGCGATCTCGAGTTCGCGTGGCGGGTCGTCCGGTTCGTCAAGTCGAACGCGATCGTCTACGCCCGGGACGGCGCGACGCTCGGGATCGGTGCCGGGCAGCCGGCACGCGTGATGAGCGCGCGCATAGCCGGCCTCAAGGCCGAGGAAGCCGGGCTGCCGCTCGCCGGCGCGGCGATGGCGTCCGACGCGTTCTTCCCGTTCAGGGACGGCATCGACGTCGCCGCCGCCCTCGGCATCCGCGCGGTGATCCAGCCGGGCGGGTCGGTCCGCGACGAGGAAGTCGTCCGCGCGGCGGACGAGCACGGTATCGCGATGGTGCTGACCCGCATTCGCCATTTCCGCCACTGAGGTCGCCGTCGTGAAGGTCCTGATCATCGGTGGCGGCGGCCGGGAGCACGCGATCGCATGGAAGGCGGCGCAGTCGCCGGACGTGCGCGAGGTCCTCGTCGCACCGGGCAACGCGGGCACCGCCCGCGAGCCGAAGACTCGGAACGTCGCGGTCGCGGCGACGGACGTCGACGCGCTGGTCGAGCTCGCGCTCGCGGAGCGGCCCGACCTCACGATCGTCGGCCCCGAGCAGCCGCTCGTCGCCGGCGTCGCCGACCGCTTCGCCGAGGCCGGCTTGCGCTGCTTCGGGCCCGGCGCCGCGGCCGCGCAGCTCGAAGGCTCGAAAGCTTTCACGAAGGCGTTCCTCGCTCGCCACGGCATCCCGACCGCCGAGTACCGGACGTTCGACGCGCTCGAGCCGGCCCGCGAGTACGTGCGGTCGCAGCCGGTGCCGATCGTGATCAAGGCCGACGGGCTCGCGTCGGGCAAGGGCGTCGTCGTCGCACGCACGCGCGAGGAGGCGGACGCCGCGCTGACCGGCATGCTCGAGGAGCGCGTCTTCGGGGCATCCGGCGCGACCGTCGTCGTCGAAAGCTTTCTCGAAGGCGAGGAGGCGAGCTTCATCGCGCTCGTCGACGGCACGGACGTCGTGCCGCTCGCGAGCTCGCAGGACCACAAGACGCGCGACGACGGCGATCGCGGCCCGAACACCGGCGGCATGTGCGCCTACTCGCCCGCGCCGGTCGTAACCGAAGCGGTGCACCGGCGCGTGATGGACGAGATCATGCTGCCGACGGTCCGCGGCCTCGCGGCGGACGGCATTCGCTACCGCGGCTTCCTGTACGCGGGGCTGATGATCGGTCCGGACGGCGCACCGAAGGTCGTCGAGTTCAACTGCCGCCTAGGCGATCCGGAAACGCAGCCGATTCTGTTCCGGATGCGGTCGGATCTCGTCGCCCTCTGCCTGCGCTCGTTCGACGGAACGCTCGGCGGTGCCTCGATTGACTGGGACCCGCGGCCGGCCGTCGGCGTCGTGATCGCGAGCGCCGGTTATCCGGGCAGCTTCGAGAAAGGCAAGCCCATTCACGGGCTCGAGCGCGTCTCCGGCAACGACGTGAAGATCTTCCACGCCGGAACGCGAGCCGCCGACGGCGCGGTGCTGACCGACGGCGGGCGCGTCCTCTGCGCGGTCGGCCTCGGCGAATCCGTCGCCGCGGCACGCGATCGCGCGTACTGGGCCGTCGGTCAAGTCGGCTGGGACGGCGCTTTCTACCGCACCGACATCGCCCATCGGGCGATCGCCCGCGAGCGCGGTCGCTGACGGCAGCCTCGGGGCGCTCTGCGCCCGCGGCGTTGCTCCTCGGGAACTCACGGCACCCCGTGACGACGGTGCCGCTCGATGACTGCCCGCTCGCGGCGAGCGAGCCTCGCGACGGTGACGAAGCGCGTCAGCGCTTCATCGACTCGAAGAACTCGGCGTTCGTCTTCGTGTCTTGCAGCTTCGAGATCAAGAACTCGATCGCGGCGAGCTCGTCCATCGGGTGGAGCACCTTGCGGAGCACCCACATCTTCTGCAGCTCGTCCGGCTGCGTCAGGAGCTCTTCCTTGCGCGTGCCCGAGCGGTTGATGTTGATCGCGGGGAACACGCGCTTCTCGGCGATGCGGCGATCCAAATGGATCTCCATGTTGCCGGTGCCCTTGAACTCCTCGTAGATCACGTCGTCCATCTTCGAGCCCGTGTCGATCAGCGCCGTCGCGATGATCGTCAGGCTGCCGCCCTCCTCGATGTTGCGGGCGGCTCCGAAGAAGCGCTTCGGCCGCTGCAGCGCGTTCGCGTCGACACCGCCGGTCAGCACCTTGCCGGACGACGGCACGACCGTGTTGTACGCGCGGGCGAGGCGCGTGATCGAGTCGAGCAGGATCACGACGTCGTGCTTGTGCTCCGTCAGCCGCTTCGCCTTCTCGATCACCATCTCGGCAACCTGGACGTGGCGCGTAGCCGGCTCGTCGAACGTGCTCGACACGACCTCGCCGCGCACCGTGCGCTCCATCT
>CAYWGQ010000189.1:0-7200 GCA_964457725.1 uncultured Gammaproteobacteria bacterium | reverse complement strand
GCGCGAACCGCTACAAGGTATCGAAGCAGGCGGACGTGCTGATGCTGTTCTATCTGTTCTCGGCGGACGAGCTCGGCGCGCTCTTCGAGCGGCTCGGCTACCCGTTCGAGCCCGAGGCGATCCAGCGCAACGTCGCCTACTACGACGCCCGCTCCTCGCACGGCTCGACGCTGTCGCGCGTCGTGCACGCGTGGGTGCTCGCCCGCTCCGACCGCGAGCGCTCGATCAACTATTACGCGGAGGCGCTGCAAAGCGACGTGAGCGACATTCAGGGCGGCACGACCCAGGAAGGAATCCACCTCGGTGCGATGGCGGGCACGGTGGACCTCGTGCAGCGCGTCTCGACGGGCATCGAGGTCACGGGCGACGTGCTGCGTTTCAATCCGCGGCTGCCCGACGGCCTCGAGCGCCTCGACCTGAGGATCCGCTACCGCAGCCATACGCTCGACCTGCGCCTGACGCGCGAGTCGTTCGCGATCCAGGGCCGGGAGCCCGGCGCCGAGCCGATCCGCATCGCCTTCCGCGACCAGGAGCTCGAGTTCACGGCAGGCAGCTCGCGGCTCTTCCGCCTGCCGCCCGACGGCAAGGTCGGCCGCGGCCGGGCGGCGTGGCGGTTGCCCTGACGGGCCCGGCGTGACGGAGACCCATCGTCCGCCGGCGCTCGAGGACAAGGCCTTTTTGTTGCTCGTCGCGGCGGTCACGATCGCGTTCGCGTGGGTCGTCTGGCCGTTCTATAGCGCCGTGCTGTGGGGCGGGGCGATCGCGATCGTGTTCGCGCCGCTCGAGCGCCGGCTGCGAGCCCGGCTCCGCGGCCGCAAGTCCCTCGCGGCCGGGGTTACGCTGTTACTGATCGTGCTGATCGTGATCGTGCCGCTCGCGTTCGTCGGCACGCTGCTCGTCGGGCAGGCGGCGGACGTGATCGAGCGGATGCAGGCGGGCGAGATCGATTTCCGGCAATACCTCGTGCAGGTGGCGGATGCGATGCCGGGCTGGGCGACGGGGCTGCTCGATCGTGTCGGCATCACGACGCTCGACGATCTCGAGGCGCGCCTAGCGGCCGGGGCCCGCGCCGCGAGCCAGTTCATCGCGGAGCAGCTGCTCTCGATCGGCCAGATCACGGTCCGCTTCGCCGTCGGGCTCTTCGTGATGCTGTATCTGCTGTTCTTCCTGCTCCGCGACGGCGACGAGCTCGCCGCCCGGATCAACGACGCGTTGCCGCTTCGCGCCGAGCAGCGCCGCGCGCTCGTCGCGAAGTTCACGACCGTGATCCGCGCGATGATCAAGGGCACGCTCGCCGTCGCGGTCGCGCAAGGCGCGCTCGGCGGGCTGATCTTCTGGCTGCTCGGGATCCCGGCCGCCGCGCTCTGGGGCGTCGTGATGGGGATCCTGTCGCTCCTGCCCGCGATCGGCACGCCGATCGTCTGGATCCCGGTCGCGATCTATCTGCTCGCGAGCGGCGACGTCTGGCAGGGCGTCGTGCTGCTCGCCTACGGGGCGCTCGTGATCAGCCTCGTCGACAACCTGCTCCGGCCGATCCTGGTGGGCAAGGACACCCGGATCCCCGACTACGTGGTGCTGATCTCGACGCTCGGCGGGCTCGCGCTGTTCGGCGCGAACGGGCTCCTCGTCGGGCCGGTGATCGCGGCGCTGTTCCTGTCCGCGTGGGACATTTTCGCCGAGGCGCGGCGCGACGGCTGAGCCGCCGGCACCGCGAATACCGCGCGCGGAGCGGTGCCGGCCGCGGCGTTAACCGGATCGGCCGTTAACGCAGGTTAACCGTTAATAAACCGCTGTTAACTACCGGATTTCATTCGCCATCCCTAGTCTAGCCCGCCCACCCGGCAGGCTGCCGGGCTCGTTCGTGGAGAGACGACGTATGGCGCATCCGCACCCCGTTTCCGGTTCGACGGCCCACGGCTCGACCAAGGACGGTTTCGGCTCGCGACCGCACGGGTCGGCCGGGCTCCGGCCCGTGCCCGCCACGGTCGCGGTCGCCGTCGCGCTCGGCTCCCTCGCTCCGGCGCTCGCCTGGGGCCAGCAGCGGCCGATGGAAGAGATCACCGTCGTCGGCCAAGGCATCGGCGACCTGAGGCTCGACGAGCCGAACGGCGCGGGCGGCCGGCTCGGCCTGACGCCGCTCGAGACGCCCGCGAGCGTCGACCTGATCACCCGACAGGAGATCGCCGCGAAGGGCGACTACGTCGCGCTCGACGCCGTCACGCGCGCGGCCGGCCTCTCGGCGAGCGCGAATCCGGGCAACGGCGGCACGTCCGTCTCGGCCCGCGGCTTCAACGGCCACAACACGACGATCAACACGTACGACGGGACCCGGCTCTACGTCAGCGCGGGCACCGTGACCTTCCCGGCCGACACGTCGACGCTCGAGCGCGTCGAGGTGCTCCGCGGCGCGGGGTCGGTCGTCAACGGAATCGGCGCGCTCGGCGCGACGATCAACTACGTGCCGAAATCGCCGGCCTTCGGCGAGAGCGATTTCGACGCGCAGCTCACCGCCGGAAGCTTCGGCCTGAAGCGCCTGTCGCTCGGCGGCGGCGCGCAGCTCGGCGACAACTGGGCCTATCGGCTCGACGGCGCCTACCACGACGAGGACGGCTACGTCGACCGCGGCGACGAGAAGCGCAAGGTGCTCGGGGGATCGCTGCTGTACCGGCCGTCCGACGACCTGAGCGTGAAGTTCAGCCTCGACTATGCGGACGTCGAGCCCGCGGCGTACTGGGGCACGCCGCTGATCGACGGCCGCGCGAGCGACGATCACCGCAAGAACAACTACAACTTCGGCGACGGCTTCATCGAGTACGAGGACGTCTGGGCCCGCGTGCGGACCGACTGGACGATCGCGCCGGGCATCCGCTTCCGCAACGACACCTACTATCTCGACGCGTTCCGCGAGTGGCAGAACCTCGAAGAGTACGCATACGACCCGGTCACCGACCGGATCGACCGCGCGTTCTACCTCGGCATCATCCACGACCAGCAACAGGTCGGCACGCGCAGCGACGTGCTGTTCGAGCACGAGATCGGCGGGATGGCGAATAGGTTGAGCGTCGGCGCCGAGTACAACTCGATCGATCTCGATTACCACAACAACTTCAACACGGGCGGCTTCGACGTCGCCGACAGCGTTCCGGTGTTCGGCTTCGATCCCGGCCGGCTGCCGGCGGACGTGCCGACGATCCTCGACTACACGACGGATTCGCGCCAGTACGCGGTGTTCGTCGACGACGTGCTCGAGATCAGCGAGCGGCTGAGCGTCGTGCTCGGTGCACGCTACGACAGCTTCGACTTCGACCGCTTCAATCACCCGCTCGTCACGGGACGGCCGGCGTCGGCGTTCGATGCGAGCTTCTCCGAGACGACGTGGCGGGCAGGCCTCGTCTACCGGCCGTCGCCGTCGTTGAGCTTCTACGCGCAGACGAGCACGGCGGCGGACCCGGTGACTGCGCCGATCTCGATCAATCTCGCGAACTCGGGCTTCGATCTCAGCACCGGCCGGCAGTACGAGGTCGGCGTGAAACAGCAGCTGATGAACGGCCGCGCCGAGTACACGGTCGCGTACTTCGACATCGAGAAGAAGGGCATGATCACGCGGCTGCCGGGCTCGACGGTCGACGAGCAGATCGGCAAGCAGAGCTCGGACGGCTTCGAGCTCACGTTCCGGCTGAATCCGACCGACGGCTTGAGCTTCGATTTCAACGCCGTCACGCTCGACGCGCGCTTCGACGAGTTCTACTCGGGCGGCGTCTCCCTCGCCGGCAACATGCCGAACAACGTGCCGAAGAGGACGGCGAACGCATGGGTCAACTGGTCGCCGGCCGAGCGCGTCCAGCTCGGCCTCGGCGCGCGCTACGTCGACGAGCGCTACGGCAACGTGACGAACACTCAGACGCTGCCCTCGTACACCGTGTTCGACGCGTACGCGAACTGGGCCGTCAACGACAACCTGACGGTCGTGCTGCGTGGCCGCAACCTGACGGACGAGGACGACTACGTGCTCTCGCAGTACGTCACCGATCAGTGGGTGTTCGGCGACCCGCGGGCGTTCGAGCTGTCGTTCCGCTACGCGCGCTGACGCGATGAGCAGCGCGGCGCGAGCGGCCGGCGGCGCGGCGGGCGCGTCTCGCGACGCGGCAAAGCCGCCGCTCGCCGGCGCGTTCCGGCCGGCCGCGGCCGCACGGCAGCCGCTCGCGGCCGGGGCGCGGCCGTGGAGCCGCGCGAAGCGTTACGTCTTCCTGCTGCACCGCTGGCTCGGGATCGGCACGTGCGTGCTGATCGCGCTCTGGTTCGCGAGCGGCATCGTCATGATGTACGTCGAGTATCCGGAGCTGACGGAGCAGGAACGGCTCGACGCGCTGCCGCCGCTCGAGCTCGCGCGTGCACGGCTCGGCCCCGCCGAGGCGGCCGCGGCGCTCGACGCGCCTTCCGGCGCGCCCGTGCGGCTGCGGCTCACCTCGGTGCTCGGCCGACCGGCCTACGAGCTCGCGCACGCAGACGGGCGCGCCCGGATCGTCTTCGCGGACGACGGCGCGCGGCTCGACGGCGTGACGGCCGAGCAGGCGCTAGACGCCGCGCGGCGCTCCGGCTTCGACGCGGTCGCGCCGCGCCACGCGGGAACGGTCGACATCGACCAGTGGACCGTGTCGTCGCCGCTCGACCGCCATCGGCCGCTGCACAAGATCGAGCTCGGCGATCCGGCCGGCACGGTGCTCTACGTCTCCGGCACGACGGGTCAGATCGTCCGCGACACGAACCGCCGCGAGCGGTTCTGGAACTGGCTCGGCTCGACGATCCACTGGATCTACCCGTGGCAGCTGCGCCGCCACGCAGAGCTCTGGGCGAACCTCGTGATCGCCTTGTCGCTCGTCGGCCTCGTCTCGATCGCGAGCGGCGCGCTCGTCGGCTGGTGGCGGCTGCGGTTGAAGAGGCGCTACCGCAGCGGCGT
Source organism: uncultured Gammaproteobacteria bacterium (assembly GCA_964457725.1). Taxonomy (GTDB): domain Bacteria; phylum Pseudomonadota; class Gammaproteobacteria; order Steroidobacterales; family Rariloculaceae; genus FEN-1219. Next base: position 2,243 of record CAYWGQ010000189.1, on the reverse strand, counting down.
GACGCCGTATCGCGGCGTGATGAAATGGCACCACCTCCTCGGGCTCGGCAGCCTGGTGTTCCTCGCGACCTTCATGTTGAGCGGCCTGTTGTCGCTCGGGCCGTGGGGCGTCTTCGCGAACGCGACCTCCGCGGCGGACGCGATCGAGCGGTACACCGGCGGACGGCCGAGCGCGCTCGATTCGGTCCCGCCGCTCGCCGCGCTCGAGGCGGGCGTCAAGGAGATCGAGTGGGCACGGCTCGGCGGCGCGGAATACTGGATCGCGTCGTACTCGGCCGATGAGCGGGTCGCCGTCGACGCCGACGGGCCGGTGTCCGCGAGCGAGCTTCGCGCACGAATCGAGCGCGCGCTGCCCGCGATGCTGCCCGACGCCGCGCTCGTCCGGTCGGAGACGATCGCGGTCTACGACGACTACTACTACACCCACCACAACCGCTATCGGCCGCTCCCGGTGCTGCGTGCCGTGTTCGCCGACCCGGAACGGAGCTGGTTCCACGTCGACCTCGAGACCGGGCAGGTCGTGAACCGGATGACGGCGACGGACCGCGTCGCACGCTGGCTCTACAATGGGCTGCACAGCCTCGATCTCGCGTGGCTGTTCCAGCGCCGGCCGCTCTGGGACGTCGTCGTGATCGTTCTCTGCGCGATCGGCGTCGTGTTCTCGGCGACGTCCGTCTGGATCGGCTGGCGGCGCCTCGCGCGGAGCGGCCGACGCGCTACCTGAGCCCGCCGCCGAGCGCGACGTAGAGCGCGATCAGGTTGGTCGCCTGCGCGCGGCGCGCTTCGAGGAGCGCCTGCTCGGCGGCGAACAGGTTGCGCTCGGCATCGAGCACCTCGAGGTAGCTGATCACCCCTTCCTGATAGCGCTGCCGCGCGAGCTCGGCGAGCCGCCGTTGCGCGGCCGTGCCGAGCGCCTGCGCCTCGACCTGCTCGGCGAGATAGCGCCGGCCGGCGAGTGCGTTCGCGACTTCCTGGAACGCGGTCTGGATCGCGAGCTCGTAGTCCGCGATCGCGAGCTGCTCGCGCGCCCGCGCGGCGTCGAGGTTGCCGCGCCGGCGGCCGAAGTCGAAGATCGGCACGGACAGCGTCGGGCCGAAGCTCCACGTGTGGCCGTCGGCCTCGAAGAGCTCGCCGAGCTCCGTCGACGCATAGCCGCTGCTCGCGGTCAGCACGATCGACGGGAAAAATGCGGCCCGTGCCGCGCCGATGTCGGCTCGCGCGGCGCGCAGCCGCTCTTCGGCCGCGCGCACGTCGGGCCGCGCGGCGAGCAGCTCCGACGGCAGCCCGGCCCGGAGCGGCGCGTCGCTCACTTGCTCGCCGAGCGGCGCGCCTGCCGGTAGCTCGCGATCGAGCGGCCCGCCGACGAGCAGCGCGAGCGCGTTCGCGCTCTGTGCCTCCGCGTAGCGCAGCGCGGCGAGCTCGGTCTCGGCCTGTCGCAGCAACGTTTCCGTCTGCGCGAGCTCGAGGGCTGAGATCACGCCCGCTTCGAGCCGCTGCTCGGCGAGCGTCATTTCCTCGCGGCGGCTCTCGACCGTGCGCTCGGCGAGCGCGATGCGCGCGCGCGCCTCGAGCGTCCGAAGGTACGCGTCGGCGACCTCGCGCACGAGCGCGAGCCCGAGCGCCTGCGCGGCGTCGGCGGTCGCGAGGAATCGAGCGCGGGCGGCCGCCGTCAGGCTGCGGACGCGGCCGAAGAAGTCGAGCTCGAACGCCGGCACGACGACCGCGGCCGACCGGTTGTCCATGTCCTGCGCGCCGTCCGCCGCCGCCGGGAAACCGGCGCCGAAGCCCGTGGTCACGGACTGCGAGCGCGACGCCTCGGCGTCGAGCCTCGCGCTCGGCACACGGTCGGCGCGCTGCACTCGATAGCTGCCGCGCGCTTCCTCGATCCGCGCGAGCGCGGCTGCGAGATCGCGATTGCGGTCTAGGGCCGCCGCGATCAGCGCCTCGAGGCGCGCATCCGCGATGAAGCGCGTGCGCTCGAGCGTCGGCGCGCTCACGCCGCCGGCCGGGTTCGGTGCATGCTCGCTCGCGAACTCGGCTGCGGTCGGCAGCGGCGGGCGCACGTGCGGCGGTGCGAGAGAGCAGGCGGCGAGGGCGGCGCAGGCGGCGACGGAGAGGATCGCGCGGTTGATCGCGCGGCAGGTCGCGGCTGGACAGCCGCTCCTACAGGTGCGGTCGGGAGCGGCGCGGTTGGGGCCGAGGGCAGGGCGGGTGGGGTCAGGCATGGGCGTCGCTCGTGCGCG
>CAYWGQ010000188.1:0-7205 GCA_964457725.1 uncultured Gammaproteobacteria bacterium | reverse complement strand
GCCCTTCGCCCGCGACGATCTCGGTGCTCGCGCCGATCACGAGCGAGCCGCCGTCCTGCGGGTCCGGCGTGCCGGCCTTGCCGATCCCCGCGATCCGGCCGCTCTTCACGCCGACGTCCGCCTTGACGATGCCCCACCAGTCGACGATCAGCGCGTTCGTGACGACGAGGTCCATGCTCTCGGCAGCCCCGCGCTGGCTCTGGCCCATCCCGTCGCGGATCACCTTGCCGCCGCCGAACTTCACCTCGTCGCCGTACACGGCATGATCCGCCTCGACCTCGATCACGAGCGCGGTGTCGGCGAGGCGCACGCGGTCGCCGGTCGTCGGACCGTACATCTCCGCGTACGCGGCGCGATCGATGCGCCTCATCGCGCGCGGTCCTCGTCGGCGGCACGGTGCTCGGGCGTCTTTACCGGCCCCATCACGCGGCCGAGGAAGCCGTGCACGACCAGGTCACCGCCGTATGGGACGAGCGCGACCGTGCGCGTCTGCCCGGGCTCGAACCGCACGGCCGTGCCGGCGGGGATGTCGAGCCTGAAGCCGAGCGCGGCATCGCGATCGAACACGAGCGCCTCGTTCGTCTCGTGGAAGTGGTAGTGCGAGCCGACCTGCACCGGGCGGTCGCCGCTGTTCGCGACGGTCAGCATCAGACGCGGACGCCCGGCGTTCAGCGCGATCTCGCCGGGCTCCGTGAAGCACTCGCCGGGGATCATCCTCGCCTCACGCGATCGGCCGATGGACGGTCACGAGCTTCGTGCCGTCGGGGAACGTCGCCTCGATCTGCACGTCGTGCAGCATCTCCGGAATGCCGTCCATCACGTCCTCGCGGCGGAGCACGTTTGCGCCTTCGCTCATCAGCTCGGCGACGGAGCGGCCCTCGCGCGCGCCCTCGAGCACGAACGCGGAGATCAGCGCGACGCTCTCGGGGTAGTTCAGCTTGAGCCCTCGCGCCTTGCGCTCGCTCGCGAGCTGCGCGGCGACGTAGACGAGCAGCTTGTCCTTGTCTCGAGGCGACAATTGCATCGAACGTTGTCCTCTTTGCTTAGGTGAGCCAAACGCGGGGCACGCACGCCGGGCGTCCCGCGATATCGGGCCGGATCGCGGCCCATGCCGATTCGAGCGCCGCCCGCGCACGCTCGACGTCCCGCGCGAGGCCGCGCACGACGAGCAGCGGGCCGAGGAGCGTCGCGGCGACGGTGGCGGCCGCGGAGGGCGGCTCGAGCGTTGCGCGAGCGCGCTCGAGGGTGTCGCGGCTCGCCGGATACGCGTAGAGCGCGCCGCAGACCGGAAAGCCGTCGAGCCCCCACGGCGCGTCCAGCAGTCGAGTCCCGGCCGCGAGCCGCAGCCGCTCGTCGAGCAACAAGCGATCGCCGACCGCGATCCGGGTGCGCTGCTCGAGCGCGCCCGACTCGTAGCGGTCGCCGGACGCCGGGCGGCCGAGCGCAGTGATCTCCCAGCCGAGGAATCGCGCGTCCGGGTCGAGCCGGACGTCCGTCACGATCTCCGCGCGGCTGCCGCCGAACACGATCGTCTCGAGCGGCAGCCACTCGAGCACTGCGCGCTCGGCGGCGTCGAGCGTCTGGCGGATCGCGGCGAGCGGAGCGCCGTCGTGCGGGGCGGCAGCCGCGGCGCCGAGGCCGCTCCGATCGAGCCCTGGGGTGGCGGCGCGGTAGACCTTCGTTGCCGCGGGCGTCGTCAGGAGCGCGTGCGCGCCGGGGTCGAGCCGTGCGGCGAGCGCGAGGCTGTCGCCGGTCGCGAGCCCGCCCGGCGGATGGAGCAGGTAGAGATGACAGACCGGGCCCTCCGGATAGAACGGGCGCTGGATGCAGAACGGGCCGCGATGCCGCCGAGCGGTGATCACCGTGCGGCCCGCGAGCGCGCGTCCCTCGATGCCGAGCGTGCCGAGCTCGAGCTCGAGCTCGCCGTGCCAACGGCCGAGCGTTTCCGCGCCGGAGTGCAGGACGGCGACCATCACGCGCCTCCGAGGCGGCCGCCCGCTTCGAGCAGCTCGCGAAGCAGCCAGACGCCCGCGAGCATCGCGGCGACGCCGGCGGCGGCCTGCACCGCGAGCGCGAGCCGCCGATCGCGGCCGGCCGCGGCCGTCGTGAGCAGCCGGCGAAAGATGTGTGCGAACGCGAGCGCGCCGGCGGCGACGCCGCACGAGAAGCAGGCGAGGTAGAGCGTGCTTCGCGCGGCGCTGCCGGCGGTCGCGAGCGGCAAGAGCGCGAGCACCGCGGCGGATCCGGCGCTGCCGTGCAGCAGACCGAGCCACCACGCCCTGCGAGGCGGGCGGTCCGCATGCGGCGCAGTGCCGCCGGTTGCGAGAAGCGCCGGTGCCGATTCGCCGTCGGCGGCAGCGGTGCTGCGGAGCGCCGCGCGCGCGCGTGCGACGCCGCGGAACGACTGCGCCGCGAGCGCGAGCAGCACGAGGACGACGAGCCACTCGGCTGCGCGGCCGAAGGCCTCGAGCCCGCCGAAGCGCAGACCGAGCACCGCGGCGGCCGCGGCCGCGAGCGCCGCTGCGTGACCGAGCGCCCAGCGGAGCGCGTACGCGGCCGCGCGCGCGGGCCGGTCGTTCGCGGCAAGGCCGCCGAGCGTCGCGAGGTGATCGGCGTCGAGCGCGTGCACGAGCCCGAACCACGTGCCGAGCACGGCCGCGTCCCAAAGCGAAGGCATGAACGCGTCGAGTGTCTGCATGGCCGTCACACCGAAAGGTGGGCTCGCACGAGGTCGTCCGCGAGCGCGCTCATCTCGCCCGCGCCGACGATCCGGCCCTTGTCCATGATCAAGAACCGATCGCAGAGCCGGCGCACGAACGGCAGCTTCTGCTCGACGACCAGCACGGTCATGCCGAGCTCGCGATTCAGCCGCGCGATCACGTCGGCGATCTCGCGCACGATGCTCGGCTGGATGCCTTCGGTCGGCTCGTCGAGGATCAGGAGCTCGGGCTCGAGCACGAGCGCGCGGCCGATCGCGAGCTGTTGCTGCTGGCCGCCGGATAGATCGCCGCCGCGCCGCTTCAGCATCGTCCGGAGCACGGGAAAGAGCTCGAAGACGCGCTCCGGGATCGAGCGCGCCTTCGTGCGGCCGGTGCCCAAGCCGATCCGCAGGTTCTCCTCGACCGTCAGCAGCGGGAAAATCATCCTGCCCTGCGGCACGTAACCGATCCCGAGCCCCGCGCGCTCCTCGGCCTTCGCGCGCGTGATGTCCCTGTCCGCGAACCGGATGCTGCCCGAGTCGAACGGCACGAGGCCCATCAGGCAGCCGAGCAGCGTCGTCTTGCCGACGCCGTTTCGGCCGAGCAGGCTCACGCACGCGCCGCGCGGGATCGCGAGCTCGACGTCCCAGAGCGTGCGGCTCTGCCCGTACGACTGGCTGAGCGCGGCGACCTCAAGCATCGGCGTCTCCGAGGTACACCTCGATCACGCGCGGGTCGTTCTGGATCTCGGCCATCGAGCCTTCCGCGAGCACCGCGCCCTCGTGCAGCACGGTGACCTTGCGTGCGATCGAGCGGACGAACTCCATGTCGTGCTCGACGACGACGACCGAATGTCCGCCGGCGAGCGAGCAGAGCAGCTCGGCGGTGGCCTCCGTCTCCTGCTTCGTCATGCCGGCGACCGGCTCGTCGACCAGCAGCACGCGGGGGTTCTGCATCAGCAGCATGCCGATCTCGAGCCACTGCTTCTGGCCGTGCGACAGCGCGCCGGCCGGCCGGCGCGCGGGCGCGGTCAGCCCGATCGTCGCGAGCGTCGCGGCGACGCGGTCGCGCGCCTCCGCGTCGAGCCGCCACTTGAGCGTCCGCCAGACGCGTTTGTCCGGCACGAGCGCGAGCTCGAGGTTTCCCTCGACGGTGTGATCGGCGAACACGGTCGGTTTCTGGAACTTCCGGCCGATGCCGAGCGCCGCGATCTCGGGCTCGCGGAGCCGCAAGAGATCGATCCGCCGGCCGAAGAACGCCTGCCCGGAGTCCGGCCGCGTCTTGCCGGTCACGACGTCCATCAACGTCGTCTTGCCGGCGCCGTTCGGACCGATCAGGCAGCGGAGCTCGCCGTCCTCGATGTAGAGCGAGAGCTCGTTCAGCGCGCGGAAGCCGTCGAAGCTGACGGTGATCTTCTCGAGGTAGAGGATCACGCCGGCGCCGGCGTCGATCGCGTGGCCGTCGTCCGCCGTCGCGGGGATCGCGGCTTCAAGCATGCCGCAGCCTCCTGAGCCGTGCCGCGAGCCCGATCATCCCTTTCGGCAGCGCGAGCGTGACCAGCACGAACAGCCCGCCGAGCACGTACAGCCAGGCGTCCGGCAGCGCGACGGTGAAATAGGACTTCGCGTAGTTCACGGCGGCCGCGCCCAACGCGGCGCCGTAGAGCGTTCCGCGGCCGCCGACCGCGACCCAGACGACGAGCTCGATCGAGTTCAACGGCTGGAACTCGTTCGGGTTGATGATCCCGACCTGCGGCACGTAGAGCGCGCCCGCGAGCCCGGCGAGAACGGCCGACACCGTGAACACCCAGAGCTTGTAGTGCTCGACCTTGTAGCCCAGAAACCGTGCGCGGTCCTCCGCGTCGCGCACGGCGACGAGCACGGCGCCGAGCTTCGATGCGACGATCGCGCGGCAGAGCAGGTAGCCGCCCGCGAGCGCGACGGCGGACGCGACGAACAGCGCGACGCGCGTGCCGTCGGCCTGGAGGCTCGCGCCGAGGATGTCCTTGAAGTCCGTGAGGCCGTTGTTGCCGCCGAAGCCCATCTCGTTGCGGAAGAACGCGAGCATCAGCGCGTAGGTCAGCGCCTGCGTGATGATCGAGAAGTAGACCCCGGTCACGCGCGAGCGGAACGCGAGCCAGCCGAAGACGAACGCGAGCGCGCCCGGCACGGCGAGGGCCGCGAGCGCGGCGAACCAGAACTGATCGAACCCGTGCCAGTACCACGGCAGCGAATCCCAGTTCAGGAACACCATGAAGTCGGGCAGCTCGGGATGGCCGTATACGCCGCGCGTGCCGATCTGGCGCATCAGGTACATGCCCATCGCGTAGCCGCCGAGCGCGAAGAACGCGCCGTGACCGAGGCTCAGTATGCCGGCGTAGCCCCAGACCAGATCGAGCGCGACCGCGAGCAGCGCATAGCAGAGATACTTGCCGAGCAACGTCACCGCGAACGTCGGCACGTGGAACGGCGAGCCCTCCGGCACGGCGAGGTTCAGGATCGGCACGCCGACCGCGAGCGCGGCGAGCAAGGCGAGGAGCGCCTTGCCGCCGCGGTCGTGACGGAGCAGTCGTGCGGTCAGCATCACGCCTCCGCGGCGCGGCCCTTCTGCGGGAAGAGCCCGCGCGGCCGCTTCTGGATGAACACGATCAGGAACAGGAGCACGAGGATCTTCGCGACGACCGCGCCGACCGCGGGCTCGAGCAGCTTGCTGACGACGCCGAGCGAGAGACCGCTGACGAGCGTTCCCCAGAGACTGCCGACGCCGCCGAACACGACGACCATGAAGGAGTCGACGATGTACGCCTGCCCGAGGTTCGGGCCGACGTTCGTGAGCTGCGACAGCGCGACGCCCGCGACACCGGCGATGCCGGCGCCGAGACCGAACGTGAGCGCGTCGATCCGCGCCGTGCGGATGCCCATCGCCTTCGCCATCGCGCGGTTCTGCGTGACCGCGCGCATCTCGAGCCCGAGCCGCGTTCGACGCAACACGACGAGCAGCAGCGCGAAGACGATCAGGCTGAACGCGAGGATGTAGAGCCGATTCAACGTGAGATCGAAACCCGGCACGATCTCGATCGACCCGCTCATCCACGCCGGCGTCGCGACCGAGCGGTTGAGCGGCGAGAAGATCGTGCGGACCGTCTGCTGCAGCACGAGGCTCACACCGAACGTCGCGAGCAGCGTCTCGAGCGGCCGCCCGTAGAGAAACCTCACGATGCCGCGCTCGATCGCGACCCCGGCGAGTCCCGAGATCACGAACGCGGCCGGAATCGCGATCAGCAGCGAGTAGCCGATCGCATTCGGGAAAAGCTGCTGCACGACGTAAGTCGTGTAGGCGCCGAGCATGATCAGCTCGCCGTGCGCCATGTTGATCACGCCCATGATGCCGAAGGTCACCGAGAGCCCGATCGCGGCGAGCACGAGGACGGAGCCCAGGCTCAAGCCGAAGAACACGGTCTTCAGGATCTCGTAGCGCTCGAGCCGGGCCTCGATGCGCCGGAGCGCGTCCGCGGCGGCCGCCTGCGTCGGCTCGTCGGGGCCGCTCTCTGCGAGCCGCGCGAGCGTCGTGCGGACGCGGCCGCCGACCTGCCGGCTCGCGAGCTCGATAGCGGCGAGCCGGACGGCCGGATCGTCGCTCTCGAGGTTGAGCACCGCGATCGTGCCTTCGAGCGCACGACGGACGCGGCGGTCCTTCTCGCTCTCGAGCATCTCCTCGAGCGCCGGCAGCACGGAGCGGTCGCCCGAGCGGCCGACTTCCTCGATCGCGGCGGCGCGCGCACGCGGATCGGGATGGAGCAGCGTCAGCGTCGCGAGCACCTCGCGGAGCGTCGTGCGGAGCGCGTTGTTCACGCCGACGCGCTCGACCTCGCGCCTTCCGACGGTGCCGAGCGCCTCGTCGGTCAGCGCGTCGCGGATCGCGAAGCCGCCTTCGGCGGCGCTCGCGATCACCGCGCGCCCGTCCGCGCGGAGCACGTAGAGCGCGCCGTCGAGCATCGCGCGGAGCACGTCCGCCGCGCGCGGGTCCGCGGTCGCGGCGACCGCGCGCGCGGCCGCGGCCTTCTCGTCGAAAGAGCCTGCGGCTGCGAGGGCGACGACGGTCGACTCGAGAGATTCCGCGCCGACGGCGAAGCGGCTCGAGCCGAGCGCGAGGAGCGCGAGCGCACCGAGCAGGAAGGCGTATCTCATGCGCGCGGCTCCGCGGCTGGTCTCGAGGTCGTTGCGGTCACGTCGTGCTTCCTTTCGCCCCGGGCGGGGGCGCGTTCCCTCGCGCCGCCCGCCCGAAGCTTCCCGCTCACTCGTAGCTCTGGCCCGAGCACTGACCCGTCTTCACGTTGTAGTTGCCGCAGGAAAGCGGCGGCATCCAGTCGGCGGTGATGTCGCGCGAGCCCGGCAGGTAGTCGGACCAGGCGTCGCCGACGACCGTGCCCGGCGTCTGCCAAACGACGTCGAACTGGCCGTCGGCCTGGATCTCGCCGATCAGCACCGGCTTGGTGATGTGATGGTT
>CAYWGQ010000187.1:0-7209 GCA_964457725.1 uncultured Gammaproteobacteria bacterium | reverse complement strand
TGAAGGGGCACGGCATCGACGAGATGATCGCCGCGAAGATCACCGAGGATTTCGATCGCCGCTTCGGCGGCGACGCCGCGCTGTTCATCGCCAACGCCTACCACGGCATGTGGCAGGGCAGGCTTCGCGGCACGGTCGCGTAGGAGTCGCATGAGCGTGACGACCAAGACATCGGCACTCCTCGCGCTCGCGGCGCTCGCCGCCGCTTGCGCGCGCTCGCCCGAGGAGCGGCTCACGGCGGAGTGGCACCTGATCGATACGTACTGCCTCGATTGCCACAATCGCGACGACGAGGTCGGCGGCCTGTCGCTCGACGGGCTGACGCCGGAGCACGTGGCCGAGCATCCGGAGCTCTGGGAGAAAGTGGTCGCGAAGCTCCGCGGCCGGTTGATGCCGCCTCCCGGCGGGACGAGCCCGCACGCGGACGGCCGAAGCGATACGTTCGTCGCCGCCGTCGAGGCCGTGCTCGACTCCGCGGCGGCCGCGCGCGGACCGTATCCCGGGCGCGTCGCGCTGCATCGGCTGAACCGGGTCGAGTACGCGACCGCGATCGAGGAGATGCTGGGCGTGAACGTCGACGTCGAGCGCCTGCTGCCGCCGGACGTCACGAGCGACGGCTTCGACAACGTCGCGCAGGTGTTGCGGGTCTCGCCGACCTATCTCGATCAGTACATCGCGGCCGCGCGCGCGATCAGCATCGAGGCCGTCGGCGATCCGTTCTCCGACACCGTGCGCACGGCCTACCGCAACAATCTGCGGAACCGGACGGTCCACGTGGACGGGCTGCCGCTCGGCACGCGAGGCGGGATGCTCGTCGAGCACTACTTCCCCGCCGACGGCGAGTACGTCTTCAACCTGGACGTCTCGTCCGAGCCCGGCGCGGAGCTTCGCGCCTACCCGCAAGGCTGGCTCGAGTACCGCCACGAGGTCATCCTCACGATCGACGGCCAGCGCGTCTTCAAGGGCGAGCTCGGCGGCGAGGAAGACCTGCGCGCGGTCGACCAGCTGCAGATCGCGGCCGTCGAGGCGATCCAGGAGCGATTCAAGAACATTCGCCTGCCGGTCAAGGCGGGCTACCGCAAGATCGGCGCGACCTTCATCGCGCGAAGTTACGCCGAGTCGGACTTCGAGCTCGAGAGCTTCGCCCCCGGCGAGCTGCTGCCGGACGTGCCGCAGCTGCTCGGAATGACGGTGCTCGGCCCGTACGAGCCGGCCGGCATCGGCGAGCCGACTCGCACGCGCGAGCGAATTTTCGTCTGCTACCCGCGGAACGAGTCGGAAGAGCTGCCGTGCGCCGAGCGCATTCTCGGCCGGCTCGCGCGGCTCGCGTTCCGCCGGCCGGTGACCGAGGACGATCTCGTCACGATCCTGCGGTTCTACCGCGCGGGTTGGGAGAACGGCGGCTTCGAGGCGGGAATCCAGCGCGGCGTCTTCGCGATCCTCGCGAGCACGAACTTCCTGTATCGCACGGAGCCCGACGGGCCTCCCGAGGGCCTCGCCGCGGGCGAAGCCTACTCGATCACGGATCTCGAGCTCGCGTCGCGACTCGCCTTCTTCCTGTGGGGCCGCGGGCCGGACGACGAGCTGCTGACGCTCGCCGAAGCCAACCGGTTGAGCGATCCGGAGGTCTACGCGGAGCAACTGCGCCGCATGCTGGCCGATCCGCGCGCGAAAGCGCTCGTGACCAACTTCGCGTTCCAGTGGTTGACCGTTCGCAATCTCGACATCGCGTCGCCGGACGAGCGGCTCTACCCGAACTTCGACGAGGATCTGCGCCACGCGTTCGAGCGCGAGATGGAGCTGTTCCTCGAGAGCATCCTGCTCGAGGAAGGGCGCAGCGTCGTCGAGCTGTTGACGGCTTCGCATACGTTCGTGAACGAGCGCCTCGCCCTTCACTACGGCATACCCGGCGTCGTCGGCGACCGGTTCAGGCGCGTGGAGCTTCGCGACCCGAACCGTTGGGGCCTGCTCGGCAAGGGCAGCGTGCTGATGACGACGTCCTATCCGGACCGCACTTCGCCGGTGCTTCGCGGCGCCTGGATCATGGAGCATCTTCTCGGCTCGCCGCCGGCGCCGCCGCCGCCGGGCGTCGAGACGAATCTGGCGCAGACCGATCTCGTGCCCCGATCGGTCCGCGAACGGCTCGAGCAGCACCGTTCGCTGTCCTCGTGCAACAACTGCCACGGCATCATCGATCCTCCGGGGCAGGCGCTCGAGAACTTCAACGCGATCGGCGAATGGCGCACTCACGAGCGAGACACCGGCGTCGCGATCGATCCGAGCGGCGAGCTCGCGGGCGGCATTCCGATCGCGAGCCCCGCGGAGCTGCGCGAGGCGCTCGCCGCGAGGCCGGAGCAATTCGTGCAGACGCTCGCGAAGAACCTGATGACGTATGCGCTAGGGCGCACGGTCGAGTACTACGACATGCCCGCGATTCGCGAGATCGTTCGCGAAGCCGCGAAGGACGACTATTCCTTCGCGTCGCTCGTGATGGGCGTCGCGAACAGCGCCGCGTTCCGGATGCGCGTGCCGGACGCGGACGAGGCGAACCTCGTCGCTGGCACGCGGGAATGAGCGAGGCGGGCGGAAAGCGGACTGCGTATTGAGGAGGGGGCTGCGATGTTCATCACGAAAAAGCACCTGTCACGGCGAACGTTCTTGCGAGCCGGCGGCGTCTCGATCGGCTTACCGCTCCTCTCGGCGATGGTGCCGGCGGGCACCGCGCTCTCGCAGACCGCGGCGGCGCCGAAGCCGCGCCTCGGCTTCTTCTACCTACCGCACGGCGCGATCATGGAGAACACGACGTTCGGCGAGGCGATGAACCACTGGACGCCGGACAAAGAAGGGCGGGACTTCGACCTGAAGCCGATCCTCGAGCCGTTCGCGCCCCACCAAGGCTACATGACCGTGCTCAGCCGGCTCGGCAATCGTCCGGCCGAGAGCCCGGCCGTCCACGCGATCATTCCGGGCACGTGGCTCACGTGCGTGCACCCGCCCCGGTCGCAGTCGCCGAATGGCGGCATCTCCGTCGATCAGATCGCCGCACAGCACATCGGACAGGAAACGCCGCTGCCGTCGCTCGAGCTCGCGACCGAGGTCAAGGGCGGAAGCTCGGGCTGTGACGGCACCTACGGCTGCAGCTACAGCCGGACGATCTCGTTCCGCACGCCGACGACGCCGCTGCCGATGGAGGCCGATCCCGGCAAGGTGTTCGAGACGTTGTTTGGCCGGGGCAACAGCACCGAGGAGCGCGAGCAGATCACGGAGGACTTCTCGAGCGCGCTCGACATGGTCACGGCCGAGGTCGCGCGGCTGAAGCGCAAGCTCGGGCCGACCGATCGGGCGCTCGTCGACGATTATCTCGGCAGCGTCCGGGAGATCGAGCGCCGGATCCAGCTGCTGAACGCGCGCGATCTGTCCGCGTTGAGCCTGCCGGACATCCCGGTCGAGGAGCCGAGCTTCGACGAGCGCCTGCGCTTGATGTTCGATCTGCTCGCAATCGCCTATCAGGCGAACATGACGCGAATCGCGACGTTCATGATGGTCGCCGAGGTGAGCAACATGTCGTACGCGCACATCGGCGTGCCCGACGCGTTCCATCCGCTGTCGCACCACGCGGAGAACAGAGCCTCGATGGAGAAGCTCGTGCGGGTGCAGCGCTATCACAGCCAGGTGTTCGCGGACTTCCTGACGAAGATGCGCGAGACGCCTGACGGAGACGCGGGCTCGATGCTCGACAATTCGATCTTTCTGTACGGCAGCAACATGAGCAACAGCAATCGGCACGACACGTTCCCGCTGCCGACGCTGGTGTTCGGCGCGGGCGGCGGCATCAAGGGCAACCAGCACCTGCGCTATCCGGACCGGACCCCGATCGCGAACCTGCTGTTCACGCTGATGCTGCGCGCCGGTGTGCCGGTCGAATCCGTGGGCGACAGCACCGGCGAGCTGAGCGAGGTTTGACGCAAATGGCCAAGCGAGCGCGTCCCGTCGTAAGGCTGCTCGCGGTCATCGCGGGCCTCGCGGCCGCTGCGAGCGCCTTCGGCGCCGACATCGTCGATGCCGCGCAACGCAACGATCGCGCGGCCGTGCTCGCGGCGCTCGAGCAGGGGGCGGACGCGCGCGCGCGATCGGCGGACGGCACGACGGCCTTGCATTGGGCCGTCTACCACGACGACGCGGCGCTCGTTGAGCGGCTGATCGCGGCCGGCGCGGACGTGAACGCGGCGAACGACTACGAGGCGACGCCGCTCAGCGAGGCGGCGGTCACCGGCAACGCGCGCGTCGTGCGGATGCTCGTCGACGCGGGAGCCGACGTGAACGCCCGCGGCAAGGACGGCCAGACGCCGCTGATGGTGCTCGCGAGGGGCAACGGCGTCGAGGCGGCGCGAATCCTGATCGAGGCCGGCGCCGACGTGAACGCCCGCGAGACGTGGCGGGACCAGACGGCCGTGATCTGGGCGGCCGCGCGCGGCCAGCCGGAGATGGTGAGGCTGCTCGTCGAGCACGGCGCGGATCCGAACGCCCGCTCGCGGCCGACGGATTGGCAGCGGCAAATCTCGCAGGAGCGGCGGCGTCTCTACCGGCCGTTCGGCGGCCTGACGGCGTTGATGTATGCGGCCCGGGAAGGTTGCGTCGAGTGTGCACGGGCGCTCGTCGAAGGCGGCGCGGATCCGGACCTTTCCGGCTACCGCAACATGACGCCGCTGATCATGGCGATCGACAACTATCACTTCGACGTCGCCGCCTACCTGATCGAGGCCGGGGCCAGCATGGACGTCTGGGACTGGTGGGGGCGGACGCCGCTGTACATGGCCGTCGACATGAACACGCTGTCGCCGGCGGGCCGTCCGGACCTGCGCTCGACCGACGAGACGACCGCGCTCGAGCTCGTCGAGCGGATTCTCGAGAAGGGCGCCAATCCGAACGTGCAGCTGAAGCTGTTCCCGCCGTTCCGCGAGAGCAGCGACCGCGGCTGCGACACGATGCTGACGACCGGCACGACGCCGCTGCTCCGCGCGGCGAAGACGTTCGACGTCGAGGCGATGCGGCTGTTGCTCGCGCACGGCGCGCGCTTCGACATTCCGAACGTGGACGGCGTGACGCCGGTCATGGCCGCGGCGGGGTACGGCTCGGTCGAGTGCGATATCCGCGGCTACGGTCCGGGCATTCCGCACTACCTGACGCCGGATGTGCAGCAAGCGTCGATCGCGGCGCTCGAGGTGCTGCTCGAGGCGGGCGCCGACGTGAACGATGCGACGACCGGCGGCGGCCGACGCGGCCGCGGGCCCGGCCAGACCGCTCTCTTCGGCGCGGCGTTCTGGGGCTGGAACGACGTCGTCACGTTCCTGGTAGAGCGCGGCGCGCGGATAGACGCCGTCGACGCGGAGGGCCGGACGCCCGTCGATGCGGCGCTCGGCCGCGCAGGGGGCCACGAGCGCGGCTCGTCGATCCTCGTGTTCGAGGACACGGCCGAGCTCCTGCACACCCTGTGCAGCGCGAGCGCCGATTGCGACGTCGCGAAGCTGCCGCCGCCGACGACCTGACGCACAGCGGCCTCGAGCCGCCGCTCTCGCCGTTTTTTGTCCAGCTCCGGACCGGACGGGCCAACTCCGCCTTATACTTGCGCCCGGTCGAACCTGCTGGACGATTCCGTGCCCATACATATGCCAGAACCGATATCTCCCCGACCGCTGCATACCGAAGTCGCCGGCCGCCTCCGGGACATGATCACTCGCGGCGAGCTGCTGCCCGGCGCCCGGTTGAACGAGCGGCTGCTGACGGAGCGATTCGGCATCTCGCGGACACCGCTCCGGGAAGCCGTCAAAGTTCTCTCGGCCGAAGGCCTCGTCACGCTGCTGCCGAACAGGGGGGCCGTGGTCACCACGGTCACGCTGAAGGACGCCGAGGACATGTTCCAACTGATGGCCGTGCTCGAGGCGCTCGGCGGCGAGCTCGCCTGTCGGCGGGTCTCCGACGAGGATCTCGCCGAGCTGCGGGCGCTGCACGAGGAGATGCGGGGGTGCCACGACGCCGGCCAGCTCGACCAGTACTTCGAGCTGAACCAGCTGATTCATCAACGGATCATCGATCTCGCGGGCAATGGCGAGCTGGCCGACGCGTACCGGCGGGTGTCGTTGCGGATTCGCCGAATGCGCTATCTCGCGAACCTGTCGAAGGCCCGGTGGGACGAGGCGATGGAGGAGCACGACCGCATCCTCGCCGCGCTCGTCGACCGCGACGGCGAGCGGCTCAAAGAGCTGCTCGCGCTGCACCTCACGAACAAGTTCAAGGTCATCCGCGAGTGGCTCGAGCGCGGCGACCTGGCTGCCGACGGGGCAGCCGGCGGGATCTCCTGACGCCGCGCTACTCCGGCGCGAACGCGAGCAGCACGTTGCCCGGCCGGCCGACGAATCCGGCGTCGCCCGACAGCACGTACAGCATGCCGCCGGCGACGACCGGGCCCGGCCCGTCGAACGACGCGCCTTGCCCCGGGACGCCGTTGACCGTCTCGAACGTGCGGTTCGCGTCGAACGTCCAGATCACCGCGCCGTCCGCGGCCGCGTAGGCGCGCAAGCCGCCGTCCGCGGCGCCCGAGAACACCGCGCCCGGCACGGCGGTGACCGCGGCGGCCTGCGTCGCGCTGCAGCGCGGCCCCGGCGGCGAGCAGAGCAGCGGCTGCGGCGGCGTGTACCAGATCCGCTCGCCGGTCTTGATGTCGATCGCGTGGATGCCGCCGGTCTCCTCGTTGAAGAACCCGCCGACCGCGACGTACATCCGGTCGCCCTCGACGGCGCTGCCCCAGACGCCGCCGACCGGGCCGCCGGGGCCCGCGCGATAGCTCCACAGCGTCTTCCCGCGGTCGTCCGGATCGAGCGCCCAGACCATGCCGGACTTCTGCGGGATCACGATGACGTCTTTGCCTGCCGACGTCGTCGTCAGGATCGGCGACGCGGAGAAGTCGAGATCGGGGCCGTTGTTCTCCGGGCAGTTCGGGTTCGCCGCCGCGCCCTCGTCGCAGTTGTTGAGCCAGGTGTCCGGCGTGAACTGGTTGACCCAGACCATCTCGCCGGTCTCCATGTCGAACGCGATCACCGCGTCGGCCGTCTCGGGGTCGTCGCCGGCGTACGCGGGACCGGTGCCGGAGTAGATCACGCCGCGCTTCGCGTCGACCGTCGGCGCGTTCCAGATGCCGACGCCCGCCGGGCC
>CAYWGQ010000186.1:0-7227 GCA_964457725.1 uncultured Gammaproteobacteria bacterium | reverse complement strand
CGCTCGCGGCGATGCTCGGCGCGTTCTTCATCCTCGACGATCCGATCTTCAGCGGGCTCGCCGTATCGCTGGTCTTCGGCATCTTCGTCGCGACGTTGCTGACGCTGGTCGTGATCCCCGTCCTGTACTACTCGTTCGAGCGGCGCCGGGCGGCCGCCGCGGCCAGCGCCGATCGAGCGATGCCGATGGTTTCAGAGTAATTCAGGGCTTCTTCAGGTCCGCTAAGGACCTCCGCTCGGCCTCCGCGGCAGCCTGACGCAACGGACGGGCACGGGCCGCCGACGCTCGTCCGCCAGTGTCGACGCGTCAAGCCAAGGGAGGAAGCGCATGAAATCGATGACCCGCGTGTCTCGCCGCCTCGCGGCGCTTTGCATCGCCGGCGGAATGCTGGCGTCCGCCGGGGCCGAAGCCCATGGCCGCCAGGGCGGCTGGCAGGATCCGGAGATCCACGGCTGGGCGCTCTGGTCGTTCGGCGATCGGATCGAGGGCCTGTGGGACGTCGAGGTGCAGATCATGCCCGTCTGCGGCGGCCCCGTGGCCGTCACGTTCGACGCGATGGCGCTGTTCGCGCGCGGCGGCACGTTCCACGACACGAACGGCGGCCAGCCGTCGGCCAGCCGCTCCTCCGGGTTCGGCATCTGGAAGCGCAACTCGGGCCGCGAGTACGAGTTCGCGTTCAAGCTGTTCCGCTTCAACCCGGACGGCACACCGCGCGGCTCGCAGGTCGTGCGCCACACCGTCACCCTGGCGCGCGACGGCAAGAGCTGGAGCTCGGAGGGCACGGCCGTCTACTACGACGTGAACGGCAATCAGACCGACGTCAACGGCAATCCGACGACGGAGCCGGGATGCTCCGCGGCGACGGCCACTCGGTTCGAATAGCCGCGGCTCGAGCCGGGAAGGAGGCGGTCCCCCACCCCTTCCCGGCCGCGGCACCGTCGGGCGCGTCAACGAGGGCTCGCGAGCCTGCGCACGAGCGACGCGTAGCGGGGATCGGAGCGTATGCCGTCGAAGGCCGGCTCCCACGGCAACCATGCAATGAGCGTCGAGCGGTCCTCGAACGCACGCTCTAGCCAGAGGATCGCGCCATCCGCATCTCCGAGGGCTCCATGGATCGTCGCGATGTCGTATGCGGGAACGTAGCGCTCGCGCGAGAGGACGACGAGCCGCTCGATCTCTTCCAAGGCCGCCTCGCGGCGCCCCGACAACGCGTGGACCTGCCCGACGTACCCGGCGACGCCGGGCGTCAGGGACTCGACCTGCTCCAGATGACGCATCGCTTCGTCGTACCGGCCGAGACGCAGATAGGTCGCGGCCAGATAGGTGTGCGTCGTCGGGAACCGCGGGTCCATCTCGAGCGTTTGCCGGAGCTGCTCGGCCGCCTCGTCGTAGCGGCGCGCGTAGTACTGGAGCATGCCGATCAGCGCGCTGAAGCCGGGCGCGAGCGGCTCGAGCGCTTGAGCCTGGCGCATGCTCTCGATTCCCTCGTCGAACCGCCCCGTGAAGCCGAGATAGATGCCGAGGAGCTGCCGGGGGAATGCGTAGTACGGGTTGAGCTCGATGGACCTTCGCAGCGCCCGCTCGCCGCCGTCCCAATCGTGCTCGTACTGCACCTTGATGTGGCCGAGCGACGCGTACGCCTCGCCGAGCAGCGGATCGATCTCGAGCGCCCTCTCGACGGCCGCCTGCGCGTGCGGGAACGTCGCGTGCGGCGCATCGATGCCGAACACGCCGAGCACGGAGTAGGCGTCCGCGAGCCCGACGTAGGCGAGCGCGAACTCGGGATCGCGAGCGAGCGCGCGCTCGAAGTACGCGATCGCTTGCCGCAGTCCCGACTCGCTCAACCGATACCGCTGGAACTGGCCGGTGACGTACAGCTGGTACGCTTCGGCGTCGCGCGTCCGCCGCGGCAGCGGCGCAGGCAGCGGGTCGTCGTCGGCGAACGCGCCGGTCGCCATCGCCGCGCGGACCTTGTCCGCGATCGCGTCCTGAACGGCGAAGATGCCGTTCCACTCCTCGTCGTAGCGCTCGGCCCAGAGCTGGCGGCCGTCCTCGACGTTCAGCAACCTGGCCGACACGCGCAGACGAGTGCCGTCCCGCTGGATGTGGCCCTCGAGCACGGCCCGCACTCCGAGCGCGCGTCCCGCCGCGACGGCGTCTTGCTCCAAGCCCGCGTAGCGGCGCACCGAGCTCAACGGGCTCACCCGCAGTCGTCTCGTGTTCAACGCGACGATCAGTGTCTCGGCCATGCCGAGCTCGAGCGACTCGTTGCGATCGGCTGCCGCGAGCGGCTTGAACGGCAGCACGGCGAGCGTCGCCGCCTCGACCGGCGCCGGCGGCGCGGTGGGCGATCGGAACGCGAGCAGCACGACGGCCGCCGCCAGAGCCAGGCCGGCGGAGGCAAGCGTCGCCCGAAGCATCCGAGCGCGCTTTCGCGCGTGCCGCGGCGCGGCGGTCGCGTTCGGCGGATCGGCGGGCTCGGGCTTCGTTGTCGGCGCCGCGCCGCCCGGCTCGTCCGCCTCCGCGACCGGTGCGACGAAACGATAGCCGCGCCCCCGCACGGTCACGATGTAGCGGTTCTCGCCGCGCCGCTCGCCGAGCAGCTGGCGCAGCGTGGAGATGTGCTGATCGAGATTGTTGTCCTCGACGACGGCGCGCGGCCAGACGGTCTTGATCAACGTGTCCTTCTCGACCAGCTCGCCGGCGTGATCGAGCAGGCAAAGCAGCGTGTCGAAGACCCGCGGAGTGAGCGTCACCGGCGCCCGAGCGTCGCTCGACGAGCGCAAGATCTGCCGATGGACGTCGAGCTCCCAGTCGCCGAACCGGCGGAAGCGAGCCTTCTGCCGTGCGTTCATAGTGCTTCGAGGCCGTAGCCGCGCCGCATTGGCCGGGAAGCGATCTCCTCTTCCCGGATTTCGTTGAGGGGCGAATCGAGTATGCGGTCGGGCGCCGAGTACGGTCAACGGACCGCCGCGCGTCCGAACACTCGTCCCGCGCCCGGGACAACACCGCCGAATCCGGGACGGCGTGCTGCCGGCCGAGCGCTGAGCGGGCCGGTCGGAGAGCTGGTAGCGCACCATCGCGTCGACGAGCGTGTAATCCGGCACGCGCCGGCCGGCGTCACCGCGATACCGATGGCGGCGCCGACCAGCGCGTGGGCCACCGCCCGCGCGACGGGATGGACAGCAGCGGCCGGATCGGCGGTCCTCTTACCCAAGATCAGCGCTCCTTCCGGACAGAGATGCGGCGGAAGCGCCGCGGGCGGAGCCCATCGGATCGGCGCCGGGCCGGACAACTGCGCGGACCCGCGGTGTCGGGCGGACGCAGACTCGACCCGCAGGGCAACGAGGCCCGGTAGCGAACCGAGCCGCATCCGCGGGTTGCGCCCGGCCGCGGCGGCGTAACCGGCATGCCATTTGTATGCGAAGCGTCGTGGCCGCGACTTCGCTCGAGACCAATCCGGAACCGGCACGGCCGGCCGTTCGGGTGTCGCCCGATGCGGCCGGCGGCACCGCCGTGCTCGACGGAGACTGGAGCCTGCAGGCCCTCGCCGACGCGCTCGACGACGTGCTCGAAGCGCTCGCGCGGACCGCCGCGCGGGGCGACGCGCTGACGTGGGATCTGCGCGGCATCCGCGCGCTCGATACGACCGGAGCGCTGGTCCTCTGGCGCGCCTGGAACCGCAAGCTGCCGGAGCGCTGCCGGATGCAGGAGCGTCACCGGCGATTGTTCGACTACTGGATCCACCAGGACGAAGCGGAGGCTCCGGACCGCGAGGCGCCACGCAGGCACGGATTGGGCGAGACCGTCGGCAGGGCCTTGCGCGCGCCGGTCGCCGCCGCGGCGCAGTGGCTGCAGGTGCTCGGCAACCTCGTGCTCGATTCCGCCGCGATCGTCCGCCGCCCGCTCGACGCACCGTGGCGCGAGGTGTCGGCGACGATCTATCTCGCCGGCGCGAAGGCGCTGCCGATCACCGGGCTCGTCGGCGCGATGGTCGGGATCGTCGTCGCGTACCTCGTCTCGCTGCAGCTCCGCAACTTCGGCGCGGGCCAGTACATCGTCGACATGCTCGGCTACGCCGTGATCCGCGAGCTCGGACCGCTGATCGCGGCGATCATCGTCGCGGGCCGCACCGGCTCCGCGATGACGGCGCAGATCGGCGTGATGCGTCTCGCGCAGGAGCTCGACGCGATCACGGCGCTCGGCATCTCGATCAGCCGGCGGCTGATCTGGCCGCGTATCGTCGCGCTGATCGTCGTCACGCCGCTGATCGTGCTGTGGACGGTGCTCGCGGGCCTCGTCGGCGGCATCGCCGCGAGCTACGTGACGCTCGATCTGGGCCCCGCGTACTTCCTCGCCGAGATGCCGCAACGCGTGCCGATCGCGAACCTGTGGATCGGCGTCGGCAAGGGCGTCGTGTTCGGGGCAGTCGTCGGCATCACCGCGGCGTACTACGGGCTGCGGATCAAGCCGAACACGCGCGACCTCGCCGCGCAGACGACGCGTGCCGTCGTGGCCGCGATTACGCTGGTCATTCTGCTCGACGCGGCGTTCGCCGTGCTGTTCGAGGAGGTCGGCTTCTGATGCGCGCGGACGAAGCCGCCGTCCGCCTCGAGCACGTGCATACGCGCTACGGCGAGACGGTCGTGCACGAGGACGTCTCGCTCGCGATCGCCCGCGGCGAGCGGCTCGGCATCGTCGGCGGCTCCGGCAGCGGCAAGTCGACGCTGCTGCGGCAGATGATCGGGCTCCAGCCGCCGTCCGCCGGCCGCGTCATCGTGCTCGGCGAGGTGCTCTACGAGGACGGCGCGCGCCACGTCGAGATGCTGCGCAACCGCTGCGGCGTGCTGTTCCAGGCCGGCGGGCTGTTCACGGACTTGAGCGTGTACGACAACGTCGCGTTGCCGCTGCGCGAGCTCGGCGCGCTCGACGAGACGCTGATCCGCGAGCTCGTGCACCTGAAGCTCAGGCTCGTCGGCCTCGAGCGGCGCGTCGGCGCACTGATGCCGTACGAGCTCTCCGGCGGCATGGTCAAGCGCGCGGGGCTCGCGCGGGCGCTCGCGCTCGAGCCGGAGCTCCTGTTCCTAGACGAGCCGACATCCGGCCTCGACCCGATCGGCAGCGACAACTTCATCCGCGTGCTGCAGCGGTTGCACGAAGACCTCGGCTTCACGCTGGTGCTCGTGACGCACGATCTGCTGACGCTGCCGACGCTGTGCGACCGCATCGCCGTTCTCGCCGACCGGCGGATCGGAGCGCTCGGCACGCTCGAGGAAGTCATGGCGAGCGAGCACCCGACGGTGCGCGCGCTGTTTCACGGACCGCGCGGCCGGCGCATCTTCGGACGGGACGAGGAGGTTCAGCATGTATGACCGAGCGTATGCCGTCGCCACCGGCGCGTTCATCGTCGTGGCGATCGCGGCCCTGGCGTTGACGGCCTTCTGGCTCGCCGGAATCGATCAGGAGCGGCGCCCCTACGTCGTCGTCTCGCGCTACAGCGTCGCTGGGCTCGCGGAAGGCTCGGAGGTGCTCTATCGCGGCGTTCCGGCCGGACGCGTCGAGCGCATCGGCATCGATCCCGAGGATCCCGCGCAGGTGCTGATCGAGATCGGGGTGGACGAGCGGATACCGGTCCTCGAGACGACCTTCGCGCGGCTGCAGCAGCGCGGGCTCACCGGCGTCGCGCAGGTCGAGCTCGCGTTCGCGGGCACCGACGCGCAACCTCTGCCGACGAGCGCCGCCGAGCCCGCGCGCATCCCGATGGAACCGAGCCTGCTCGACGAGGTGTCGGATGCGGGCACGCAGGCGCTCGCGATCGTCGAGGAGATCGCGGACACGCTCGAGCAGGCGTTGAACGAGGAGAACCGCGAGCGCCTCCGCGCGATCGTCGCGCGCGCCGACGCTCTGCTCTCCTCCGCGGAGCACGTGGCCGCGACGCTCGAGACCGACCTGCCGCCGGCCCTCGAGAGCGCGTCGCGAGCGGCCGACTCCGTGACCGCGCTCGCCGAGCGGACGACGCAGAGCATGGACGAGGTCGATGCGTTGATCGCGGAACTTCGGGCGACGACGGCGGTTGCGCGGCAGATCGGTGAGGAGCTCGCGGCCGACGGCGTCTCCGGGCTCGACCGCGCGATCGCCGCGGCGAGCAGCGCCGCGCAGGAGATCTCCCGGCTTGCGCGCGACCTCGCGCGCGAGCCGTCGATGCTGCTAAGGGGGCGCGAGGCGCGCCCCGGTCCGGGCGAGGAATGAGGGCCCGTCGCGCGGCGGCGCTCGCGCGCGCCGCGGCCTGCGCAGTGCTGCCGCTCCTTCTCGGCGGCTGCCTGTCGCGCGTGATCCCGGAGCCTCCGCCGCCGCCGCTGACCTACGACTTCGGCCCGCCGCCGGACGTCGAGCCCGCGCCGCTCTCGCTGCCGTTCACGCTCGAGAACGTGTCCGCGCCGAGCTGGCTGCGCACGCCGAACATCTATTACCGCAGGCTCGATCAGCACCGCGGAGCGTTGCAGCCGTATGCGCGGAACCAATGGATCGCCGCGACGCCCGAGCTCTTCGCCGAGCGCCTGGCCGACCGGCTCGCGCGTGCGGCGCCCGCGGCGGCCGACGCACGGCTGCCGCTGCGGCTCGAGATCGTGCGGTTCGAGCACGTCTACACGGCGGCGAACGAGTCGTACGTGATCGCTCGCGCACGCGCATCGTTCGACGGCTTCGACGGCCGCGTGCGCCGCCGGGAGTTCGAGCACCGCGAGCCCGCCGCCGCTTCGGTGCACGGCGCGACGGCCGCGCTGCCGCGCGTCGCCGACACGCTGCTCGACGGCGTGCTCGAGTGGCTGCGGAGCGAGACGCTCGACCTCGAGCGCTGAGCCGGCGGCGAGACGCGCATCCTGCCAGCAGTTGCACCAACCGGAGGCAACGCGGTAGGCGCGCCGCCGTCGCCGGCACAAGCATGGTGCAGCCGCGTATCGCGCCGTCACGCAACCGGCGCGCAAACCCTTGAAAATACTCGAGTAACGCTCTTGGCACGATCTCTGCTAAATGGAGATCGAGCGGTCTCTCACAGAACCGTCACGCAGAACCGTCACGCTCGAGGAGGAGCAGACAATGTCGTCGGTCCGTCGCCGCGCCGCCCGAAGCGTTCAGGAGCAGACGTTCGCGGTCGTCATGGCCGGCGGCAACGGCACGCGCCTCGGGCCGCTGACGCGCTGGGACTGCAAGCCGGCGCTGCCGTTCGGC
>CAYWGQ010000185.1:5461-7271 GCA_964457725.1 uncultured Gammaproteobacteria bacterium | reverse complement strand
TGTCCTCGTACTTCTTCGGCGGATTCTCGGCGTACTGAATCGTGCCGTCCGGCCGGCGCCTGAACCACTCCGGATGCTCACGGACGTACGGATGGTCCGGGGAGCACTGGAACGCGAGATCGAGCGCGACCTCTAGGCCGCAACGCTCGGCCGCCTCGCGGAAGGACCGGAAGTCCTCGAGCGAGCCGAGCTCGGGATGGGTGGCCTTGTGGCCGCCGGCGCGTCCGCCGATCGCCCACGGGCTGCCCGGGTCGCCCGCGGCCGCGTCGAGCGCGTTGTCTCGCCCTTTGCGATGCGTCTCGCCGATCGGATGGATCGGCGGCAGATAGACGATATCGAAGCCGAGCGACGCGATGTACGGCAGCCGCGCCTTCGCGCTCTCGAACGTGCCGTGCCGCTCGCCCTCGCGTGCGGTCGAGCGGGGAAAGAGCTCGTACCACGCCGAGAACCGGGCGAGCGGGCGATCGACGACGACCGGCAGCTCGTGCTCGTACACCGTCTCGAGCGACCGGTCCGGGTGGCGCAGCATCGCCGCCTCGAGCTCGGGCGACGCGCCGAGCGCCCGGCGCACGTCGAGCGGCTCGTCGCCGACGAGCCGCTCGGCGAGCGCCTCGAGCGCCGGCCGGTCGGCGTCGCCCGCGCGGGCGGCCGCGGCGCGGACGAGCGCCGCGCCCGTCTCGAGCGCAAGCGCGATGTCGCGCGCGTCGAGCCGGCGCAGGAACTCGTAGCGCCACGTCAGGAACGGATCGACCCAGGCCGCGAGCGTGTACTCGTAGCGGCCGACGTCCGCGACGCGAAACGAGCCGCGCCAGCGGTCGTTGCCGAGCGGCTCGAGCGGAGTCTCGCGCCAGGCGCCCTCATCCGCCCGCCGGTGAAGCAGCAGCGCGGCGACGCGGTCGTGCCCGTCCGTGAAGATGTCGGCTTCGACGGTGACCGCCTCGCCGACGACGCGCTTGATCGCGAATCGCCCGCAGTCGATCTCGGGCGCGACCCCTTCGATAACGGCGCGGCGGCGGCCGTCGACGGCGCCGTCGTCGACGCTCACTCGTCGGCCTCCGCGGGCCGGAAGAGCAGGACGGCGAGCGGCGGCAGCGTCAACGCGAGGGAGTGATAGCGGCCGTGCGCACCGGTCGGCGCCGCGTCGACGCCGCCGAGATTGCCTTGCCCGCTGCCGCCGTACTCGCGCGCGTCGCTGTTCAAGAGCTCGCGCCAGTAGCCGCCGCGGGGCACCCCGACCTGGTAGCTCTGCCGCGGCACCGGGGTGAAGTTTGCGACGACGAGCGTCTCGCGCCCCGCCGCGTCCCGGCGCAGGTACGACAGCACGCTCGACTCGGAATCGTTGCAGTCCACCCACTCGAAGCCGCTCGGGTCGAAGTCGCGCTGCCAGAGCGAGGGCTCCGCCCGGTAGACGCGGTTCAGGTCCTCCACCCAGCGGCGCACGCCCGCGTGCGCCGGCAGCTCGAGCAAGCTCCACTCGAGCCCCGCCTCGTGGTCCCACTCGCTCCACTGCCCGAACTCGCCGCCCATGAAGAGCAGCTTCTTGCCCGGATGCGTGTAGAGAAAACCGAGCAGGCAACGCAGATTCGCGAACCGCTGCCAATCGTCGCCTGGCATCTTGCGGAGCAGCGAGCCCTTTCCGTAGACGACCTCGTCATGAGAAAGCGGCAGCACGAAGTTCTCGGTGAACGCGTACCAGAGCCCGAAAGTGAGGCGCTGGTGGTGGTACTTGCGATAGAGCGGGTCGGTCGACATGTACGCGAGCGTGTCGTGCATCCAGCCCATGTTCCATTTCATGCCGAAGCCGAGCCCC
>CAYWGQ010000185.1:0-5451 GCA_964457725.1 uncultured Gammaproteobacteria bacterium | reverse complement strand
CCAGGCGGTCGACTCCTCTGCAATCATCTGGGTGTCCGGATACTCGCGATACGTCGTCGAGTTCAGCTGCCGGAGAAAATCCATCGCGGCGAGGTTCTCCCGGCCGCCGTAGCGGTTCGGCACCCACTCGCCCTCCTTCCTGCCGTAATCGAGATAGAGCATCGAGGCCACGGCATCGACGCGCAGCGCGTCGGCGTGGTAGTGCTCGAGCCAGAAGAGCGCACTCGAGACGAGGAACGCGCGCACCTCGTTCCGCGAGTAGTTGAACAGATAGCTGCCCCAATCCGGATGAAAACCCTGACGCGGATCCTCGTGCTCGAAGAGATGCGTGCCATCGAAGTACGCGAGCCCGTGCTCGTCGCCGGGGAAATGCGACGGCACCCAGTCGAGGATCACGCCGATGCCGCGCTGGTGCAGCACGTCGATCAGGTACATCAAGTCCGCGGGTGCGCCGTAGCGTGCGGTCGGCGCGAAGTAGCCGACCGACTGGTAGCCCCACGAGCCGTAGAACGGATGCTCCATCAGCGGCAGGAACTCGACGTGCGTGAAGCCCGCGCCGGCGACGTAGTCGGCGAGCGGCTCCGCGATCGTCCGGTAAGACAGCGGCCGGCCGTCCCGATCCGAGCGCGACCAGGAGCCGAGGTGGACCTCGTAGATCGACCACGGCGC
Organism: uncultured Gammaproteobacteria bacterium; assembly: GCA_964457725.1. Lineage (GTDB taxonomy): Bacteria > Pseudomonadota > Gammaproteobacteria > Steroidobacterales > Rariloculaceae > FEN-1219. Next base: position 4,782 of record CAYWGQ010000185.1, on the reverse strand, counting down.
CGCGAGCGCGTTCGCCGCTCCCCGCGCCGCCATCCAGTCGGCATCGCCCCAGTCGTAGTCGAGCGACGCGATTCGCGATGCGGTGCCGGGCGGGGTCTCCCATTGGAACGCGAACGGATCGCCCTTGTCGGCCGAATAGCCGCGGTAGCGCGAACGGACGTGGTACTTGTAGCGCGCACCGAGGCGCGCTTCCGGCGAGAAGGCCTCCCAGATCCCCGAGCCGTCCGGCCGCGGCGAGAGCGGCTCGCGGTCGCGATCCCAGCCGTTCCAATCGCCGATCACCGTGACACTCTCGGCATTCGGCGCCCAGACCGCGAAGTGCGTCCCTTCCTCGCCGCGCGGATGCGCGCCGAGCACGCGGTACAGGCGCGAGTGCGTGCCCTCGCGGAAGTAGTAGAGGTCCTGCTCTGTCAGGAGCGCTGCTTGGCCCTCGACGCACGCCATCGGCTGAGCGCTACGCGTCCAACGAAGCGGTCAATCCTCGCTCCCGCCGGGCGGCGGCCTGAGCGGCGTCGCAGGCTCTGCGGGGTCGGCAGGCGCGGGATCGGGCGGCGGCACGACGGGCTCAGCCTCCGGCGGCCGCGTCTGCCCGCCGAGCGGCTCGTTCGCGGTCGGCAGGTCGCGAATGTCCTCGCCCGGCGGAACGTCCGTTTCCGGACGGCAGCCGAGCAGCAGCGGTATCGCGAGAAGAGCCGAATAGCAGACGGTGTATCTGAGCCCGCGCATGCTCACACGAGGCAAGTTCCGTGCCACGGATCCGCGATGGTCACATCGCTTGCCTCTGCCGCGGGACGAAGAGGGGAGCTAGCTTTGCCGCCGCGACGCAAGCGGCAGACGAACGGTGAAGCGCGCGCCGCGGCGCTCGCCGCCGCTTTCGGCGTGGATGCTGCCTTCGTGCAGCCGCACGATCTGCTGGACCATCGCGAGCCCGAGCCCGAAGCCGCGCGTCCCGGCGCGCTCCCCGCCGTCCTGATAGAACGGCTCGAAGATGTGCTCCAGCGCGTCCGGCCGGATACCTCGGCCCTCATCGACGACGGCGAGGACGGCCGCATCCCGGTCGATCGCGAGCTCGAGCGCGACGCTGCCGCCGCTGTCGGTGTACTTGAATGCGTTGTCGAGCAGGTTGTTCACGACCTGAGTGAGACGCATGCGGTCGCCGACGACCGGCACCGGCTCGTCGGGCACCGAGCGGTCGAAGCGGTGGCCTGCGGCCGCCGCGCGAAAAGTCTCGACGCTCTGCTCGACGACCGACCGCAGATCGAGGGGTTCGCGCTTCAAGGCGATCTTGCCGCTTCTGACGCGGGCGATGTCGAGCAACTCGTCGAGCAGCCCGGTCACGTGACGCACCTGGCGCGCGATCAGCGACGCGCCCCAGAGGCGCATGTCGGTCGTCACGACGCCTTCGGGGCGCTCGAGCATCTCGGCGACGTAGGCGATCGAGCTCACCGGGTTCCTGAGCTCGTGGCCGAGCATCGCGAGAAACTCGTCGCGCCGGCGCACTTCGCCTTCGAGCCGGGCCGTCGCGGCCCGGAGCCGCTCCTGGGTCTGCCGCGCGCGCAGCCCCGCGCGCGCAGCCCCGACCAGAGCGGCCGGCGTGCACGGCCGCGCGAGAAACGACGGCAGCACTTTCGGATGCCGTTCGAGCGCGCGGAGCGCGAACCGCGCGGCGGGCGTCGGACCGCGCCGGGCGAGCAACACGCAGACCGGCAAGGCGGACCCCGGCGGCTCCGCATCGAGCGCGGCGAACAACGGTCCACTGTGACGAAGCGCCTCCTCCGCGAGGATCACGCCCGCGGCACCGTGAAGCCGGTCTGCGAGCTCGCCGAGACCGCTGCACGGCTCGCACGAGAGCTCGGCGGCCGCGAGCGCGTTTTGCGCGAGCGCCGCATCCCGGCCCGTCGGCAGCACGAGCAACACGGCCTCCTCCGGCGAGGACGCCGGCCCGGCGCTCGACCGCTCCGAGCCGCTCACGCGCGCGGGCCCGCGCCGCCGTGCGCACGGCCGACCTCGATACGCATCGGCATCAGCGCGCGACCGCATCGGTGCGCTCGAAGGCGGCCGGCCCGGCCGCCGCGGGGGCCGTATCCGGCCGCGGGTGAACTTCGATGCCTCCGCGCGCGATCCGATACTCGTGTGCGCCGCTCGCGACCGGGACGGCACGCAGCTTGACGACCTCGAGCTCGCGGCGGCCGGATCCACTGCCGCTCCGCTCCGCACGAAGCGCGAGGAGACCGTCGGCGGTGATCCACTGCTCGCGCTCCTCCTCCATTTCCTCGAGGAACAGCGTCGTCACGCCGCGGACGGACAGCATGCGCGCGAAGCCTTCGACGAGTCGCCGGTACTGATAGCGGTCGTCCGCGTACCAGCGTAGCACCGAGATCGGATCGATCACGAGCCGATCCGGCGCCTCCGCTCCGATGACGTCGAGCATGTCCCGCAGCAGGCCGTGCAGCTCGACGGCCGACGCCGGAAACAGCGTGTAGTCGCCGCGCTCGACCTCGCTCTCGACCGCCATGCAGTGCAGCGCGACGCCGCTCAACGACCAGCCGTGGGAGTAAGCGACGCGGCGCAAGTCCTCCGCCGTCTCGGCGAAGCCGATGTACAGCGAGCGTTCGCCCGCGTCGGCGCCGGCTCGCAGGAACTGCAACCCGAGAGTCGTCTTGCCGGACCCGAGCGGACCCGCGACGGCATAGAGTTGCCCGCGTTTGAATCCGCCTTGCAGAATCTCGTCGAGACCCGTGGCGCCGGAGCTCAATAGCCGCTCGCGGGCAATCATCTTTTTAGCCCGACTAACGAAATCGGATTGAGCAAGCCTAGCACGGCTCGCGTCGGTGAGAAAATTGAAAGTTAGAGAGCGTTTGCCGGGCGGACGAGAACGGCAGGTCGTGCTCGCGGGCGCCGGCCACGCGCTCCTCTACACGCTCGCGCGCGCGGCTGCGTTCCGCGAGCGCGGCCATCGGCTGACGGTCGTCGGCACCCGGCCGTTCTGGTACTCCGGGCTAGCGACGGGGATGCTCGGCGGCGGCTACACGCCCGCCGAGGACCAGATCGACGTCGCTCGACTCGCCTGCATGAATGGCGCGCAATTCATTGATTCTAAAGTGATCAGAATCGATGCCGAACGCCGCCGGCTCGAGCTCGCGAACGGCACCGGCGTGCGCTACGACGTGCTCGGAATCAATCTCGGCAGCGAAGTCCCGCCGCTGCCCGGCGCGGCCGACGGCGCGGTGTATCCGGTGAAGCCGATCGCGAACCTCGCGCGCCTGCGGCGCGATCTCGAGGCCGCCTTCGACCGCCGCGCCGCGCCGCGCGTCGTCGTCGCCGGCGGCGGCGCAACGGGGTGCGAGCTCGCGGCGAACGTCGCCGCGCTCGCACGCAAGCGCGGCGCTCGCGTCGAGGTCACCCTCGTCGCGAGCAGCACTCGCCTCGCCCCGCAGCTGCCACCGCGCGCGTCGGCGGCCCTCGAGCGCGCGCTCGTCGGCCTCGGCGTCGCGGTGCGGCTGCCCCGGCGCGTCGTCGACGCCGCGGACGGCGCGCTGCTCGACGACGGCACCGTGCTGGCGTACGACGCGCTCGTGAACGCAACGGGCCTGCGCCCGTCGTCGCTGATCGGCGACAGCGGTCTGCCGACCGACGCACGCGGCGCGCTTCTCGTCGACCGGCAGCTCCGCTCGCTCGGCGATCCGCTCGTCTTCGGCGGCGGCGATTGCGTCGCGATAGAGGGTTGCCCGCTGCCGATGATCGGCGTCTATGCGATCAGGGAAGCGCCGGTCTTGTGGCGCAATCTGCTCGCGGCCGCGGACGGGCAGCCGCTCGCGCGCTTCACGCCGCAGCGACGTTACCTGTGGATCATGAACTTCGGCGACGGCACCGGCCTTGCGGCGCGCGGCCGGTGGTGGTGGCACGGCCGAACGGCGTTCCGCCTGAAAGACTGGCTCGACCGGCGCTTTCTCGCACGGTATCGGTGTTGACGGCGCCCGCTTCGGCGTCACCGGCGCGCGTCAGTCGGGCGTCGACGCCCTTTCTTGCCAGTGCCAGTCGCGGATCTCCGGCATGTCCTCGCCGTGCTCGTAGATATAGCGCTTGTGCTCGAGCAGCTTGTCGCGCACGTATTGCTTCGTGTACCCCGCGTAAGGCGCGAGCCTCGGGACGCGGTCGACGACGTCGCTGACCAGGTGAAAGCGGTCGAGATCGTTCAGCACGCACATGTCGAACGGTGTGGTCGTCGTCCCCTCCTCCTTGTAGCCGCGCACGTGCAGGTTGTCGTGATTGGTCCGCCGGTAGGTCAGCCGATGGATCAGCCACGGATAACCGTGATAGGCGAAGATGATCGGCTTGTCGCGCGTGAAGATCGCGTCGAAATCCCGATCGTCGAGACCGTGCGGGTGCTCGCTCTTCGGCTGCAGCGCCATCAGGTCGACGACGTTCACGACCCGCACCTTGAGGTCCGGGAAACGCTCGCGAAGCAACGCCGCCGCGGCCATAGTCTCGAGCGTCGGCACGTCGCCGGCGCACGCGAGCACGACGTCCGGCTCCCCGCCCTCGTCCGTGCTCGCGAAGCTCCAGATGCCGAGCCCCGCCTCGCAGTGCTTGATCGCCCGATCCATGTCGAGCCACTGCGGCTGGTTCTGCTTGCCGGCGACGATCACGTTCACGAGGTCGCGCGAGCGCAGGCACTGATCCGCCACGCAGAGCAGCGTGTTGGCGTCCGGCGGCAGGTACACCCGGATCACCTCGGCCTTCTTGTTCACGACGTGGTCGATGAAGCCCGGGTCTTGATGG
>CAYWGQ010000184.1:0-7320 GCA_964457725.1 uncultured Gammaproteobacteria bacterium | reverse complement strand
CGCAGAGCACCGCCTGCTCGCCGAACAGATCCGTTTCGGTCTCCTCGGCGAACGTCGTCGACAGCACGCCGCCGCGCGTGCCGCCGATGCCGTGCGCGTACGCGAGCGCGCGCGTCTGCGCCTTGCCGGTCGCGTCCTGGGCGACGGCCATCAGGCACGGCACTCCGCGCCCGGCCTCGTACTGCCGCCGGACCAGGTCGCCGGGCCCCTTCGGCGCGATCAGCACGACGTCGAGATCCGCACGCGGCTTGACCTGCCCGTAATGGATGTTGAAGCCGTGCGCGAAGAGCAGCGTCGCGCCCTGGCCGAGCCGCGGCTCGATCTCTTTGTACAGGGCGCCTTGCGCGAGGTCCGGCACGAGAAACGCGACGAGCCCGGCGCCGTCGACCGCCTCCGCGGGCGGGCGCACGGCGAAGCCGTCCCGCTCGGCCTTCGCCGAGCTCTTGCCGCCGGGCCGCAGGCCGACGACGACCTCGAAGCCCGAGTCCCTCAAGTTCAGCGCGTGCGCGCGGCCCTGGCTGCCGTACCCGAGCACGGCCAGCTTCTCTCCGCTCAACGTGCCGGCTTCGACATCCGACTCGACATACAGCTGCATTGGACTACCTCATCAACACGCAGAATGGTTCGGAAAGGCAAAAAAAAACCCCGCAGCCTTTCGGGGTGCGGGGTTGTCGCTCAGGCTTCGTCGTCAAGCCATGCGCCCGCACCCGTCGCCGCCAGCTACGATGATGCGGTGCGAGAAGGAGCGGGCAACGGCCATCTCAGTCAGACCACGGAAATAGGGCTTCGAATCATCTAGAAAAGGCATGGGCGTGTCAACGCTCGTCAGCGCCGCTCGACGGCTCGGCCGTACCACTTGGTTCGGGAGTGTGCGACTCGAGCGCAGCCCGTCCGACCGGTGTCGGCAGTCGCGAGTAGTGTCGCTATACTGCTTCGCGGACGTACAACGGTTACCTGTAGCACGTGCCGACAATTTTGCGTTATTCTCCGTGCCGGGCAGACGCCCGGGGGAGTAGCTCCCGCGAGAGCCGTGATGACGGCTCCGCAGCTGGGAAGTCAGAACAACAAGTGCATAGAATCATCTCGGGGGCATTCTCTGATTTTGGGCCGATGCGAATCATCACGCGATCCGATTCGGATTGGCGGTAGCGGGCTCGCTTCACTATCGTTCGATTGGGGGATGAGGGATCGGCTAGAGCTGATCGGCCGTGAACCGTCGTTTACGCGCGCGGTTGCTCGAGTGGTTGAATCGTCGTTAACTTCTGAGGAATTGGCATGAGAGGGACACCGCAAAGCGCAGCACTGCTCGCGGGCGTGCTCGCCGGCGCGATCGCAGCACCGCTGGCATACGGCCAGCGGGTGCAGGACGTGATTGCCGCCGAGGAGCGCCGCATTCAGCAAGCGCAGGAGAACCAAGACCGCATCGACGCGATCGTCGAGACGACGCGCTCGCGGTTCGACGAGTACCAGGCGCTGCTGAAGGAGATCGAAGGGCTCGAGGTCTACAACGGCCTCGTGCAGCGGCAGATCGACGATCAGGAGCGTCAGCTTGCGGACCTCCGCAGCTCCATCGACAACGTATCCGTCGTCGAGCGGCAGATCCTTCCGTTGATGACGCGCATGATCGCCGGCCTCGAGCAGTTCATCGAGCTCGACGTGCCGTTCTTGCTCGAGCAGCGTCAGGCGCGTGTCGAGAACCTGCGGCGATTGCTCGCCCGTTCCGACGTCTCGACCGCGGAGCAGTTCCGTAACGTGATCGAGGCGTGGCAGATCGAGAACGACTACGGCAGCACGATCGAGGCATACACCGGCGAACTGCAGATCGACGGCACGAATCGCGAAGTCGACTTCTTGAAGATCGGCCGAGTCGCTTTCATGTACGTCACCCCGGACGGCCGTCTCGCGGGCGTCTGGGACCAGCGGTCCCGCCAGTGGCAGCCGCTGGGCGGCGCTGAAGCCGAAGAGATTCGACGAGGCCTGCGCGTCGCGCGCGGCCAGACCACTCCCGAGTTGCTCCTGTTACCTGTGGCCCCACCGGAGGAAGGCTAATGAGGATCTATGGTTTTTTCGCGGCGGCCACGCTAGGGTCGATTCTCGCCGCGGGCCCGGCTCAAGCGCAGGACTTGACGCTTGACCAGCTGCTCGAGCGCGTGCGCCAGGGCGCCGCGGCCGATAACGAGGAGCACCAACGGCGGCTGCGCGAGTTCCAGCAGCAGCAGGCCGAGCAGGATCGCTTGCTGCAGCAGGCGCGGCAGCGGAAAGCGGCCGAGGAGCAGCGCTCGGAGGAGCTCGAGACGCGCTTCGAGGAGAACGAGCTGCTCGTCGCCGACGTTCGCCAGCAGCTCGAGGAGCGCCTCGGCAGCTTGCGCGAGCTGTTCGGCGTCATTCAGCAGATTTCCGGTAACGCGCGCAGCCAGTTCCAGGCGTCGCTGACGAACGTCGAGTTCCCGGAGCGCATCGACTTCCTGAGCGAGCTCGCGGCGAAGATGGGCTCGACGACGACGCTGCCGTCGATCTCCGAGATCGAGCAGCTCTGGTTCGAGCTCCAGCGCGAGGCGACCGAGCTCGGCAAGGTGAAGCGGCTGAACGACTTCCGGGTCGTCACGGCCGACGGCGAGGAAATCTTCGAGGACATCGTCCGTGTCGGCGCGTTCAACCTCGTCGCGGACGGCCGGTACCTCCGACACAACTCCGAGACGAACAGCGTGTCGGAGCTGCAGCGCCAGCCCTCGCAGGCGCGCTTCATCAACAGCACGACCGCGCTGCTCGAGGCGCAGCCCGGTGATCCGCTGGTGCGGTTCGGCATCGACGTGACCCGCGGCCAGCTGCTCGGCCTCTTGATCGAGACGCCGAACCTGCGCGAGCGCATCGACCAGGGCGGTCCGGTCGGCTACGTCATCATCGCGCTCGGCATCCTCGGCGTGCTGCTCGCGCTCGAGCGGCTGATCATGCTCGGCATCGCCGGAAGCAAGGTGAAGGCCCAGCTGAAGCGCGAGACCCCGAGCAAGGACAACCCGCTCGGCCGCGTGCTGATGGTCTACGAGGAGAACAAGACCGCGGACACGGAGACGCTCGAGCTCAAGCTCGGCGAGGCGATCCTGCGCGAGCAGCCGTCGTTGCAGCGCGGCATCCTGTTCATCAAGGTGATCTCGGTCGTCGCGCCTCTGCTCGGTCTGCTCGGCACCGTCGTCGGCATGATCCAGACCTTCCAGGCGATCACGCTGTACGGCACCGGCGATCCGACGATCATGGCGGCCGGTATCTCGGTTGCGCTGATGACGACCGTGCTCGGCCTCTGCGTCGCGATTCCGACCGTGCTGCTGCACACGCTCGTCGCAGGGCGCAGCCGCCGGATCATGCAGATCTTGCAGGAGCAGAGCGCTGGTATCATCGCCACACAGGCCGAGAAAGGCCGCTAACGCCACGCAGGCAGCCCGGCGGAACCCGCCGGGCTGCCGCCGAGTCTGAGGCGACGACATGCTGGTTTTAATCGACGCGTTCGAAGCGATCCGCGACTTCCTGGAGCTCGGCGGGCCCGTGCTCCGGGTGATCGCGGTGGTCATTCTGCTCATGTGGATCCTGATCCTCGAGCGGCTGATCTTTTACCGCACGACGATGCAGAAGCTGATCAAGGATGCGTTCGCGACGTGGGAGGCGCGTCCCGAGCGCAAGTCCTGGCATGCGCACCAAGTGCGCGACCGCCTGATCTCCGAGGTTCGGATGGCGGCGAATCAAGGGTTGCCGATGATCCAGACGCTCGTCGCGCTCTGCCCGCTGCTCGGCTTGCTCGGCACCGTCACCGGCATGGTCACCGTGTTCGAGGTCATGGCGGCGATGGGATCGAGCAACGCCCGTTCGATGGCGGCCGGCGTCTCGATGGCCACGATCCCGACGATGGCCGGAATGGTCGGCGCGCTTTCCGGCGTGTTCCTCGTGACGCTCCTGACGCGCACCGCGCGTCGGCGGGTCGGCATGCTCGAGGACGCGCTGACGATGGACCATTAGGGACGATGCGCCTGATGCGGCATACTGACTCAAGGAGGCCACGCGCATGCGACGCCGGCTGATCGCGATCGGGAGCCAGGAGGAGGAGAGCGAGATCAACCTCACTCCGATGCTCGACGTCGTCTTCATCATGCTGATCTTCTTCATCGTCACGGCGAGCTTCGTCCGGGAGACGGGCCTCGACGTGAATCGCCCCGATCAGGACGACCGTCCGCAGGTGGTGCAGGAGCGGGGTGCGATCCTGGTGATTCTCGACAACCAGAATCAGATTTGGATCGACGGGCTCGTGATCGATCCGCGCGCCGTGCAGGCGAACATCGGCCGGTTGCACGCGGAGGACATCACGCGGCCGGTGGTGATCCAAGCGGATCCCAACTCGAGCGCGGAGCTGCTCGTCGCGATCATGGACGCTTCCCGCCAGGCGGGCGCGGACAACATCTCGATCGCGGCCGGCGCGAACTAGGCCGAGCAAGCCGAGGGCAAGGATATGCAAGACACCGAGGGATTCGTCGAAGAGGAAGAGAGTGAGATCAATCTCACTCCGATGCTCGACGTCGTCTTCATCATGCTGATTTTCTTCATCGTCACGGCCGTGTTCGTCCGCGAGCCGGGCGTCGACGTCACGAAGCCGGAAGCGGTGACTGCCTTCATGCCGGACAGCGCGGCGATCTTCGTCGCGATCACCGCGAACAACGAGGTGTGGATCGACCGCCGCCAGGTCGACGTGACGGCCGTGCGTCCCGCCGTCGAGCGGCTGCACGCCGAGAACCCGGAGGGCGGCGTCGTGATCCAGGCCGACACCAGAGCCCACAACGGCGTCCTGATCCAGGTGATGGACGCGATCAAGGAAGCGGGCGTGCGGGAAATCACCATTGCGGCCGCCCAGCGTTGAGCGAGCTCTGCGCCGCCGAATACCCTGTCGTACGGGACGTTACGTTAACGCGGCCGCGGCCCGTAAGGCCCGCGGTTGACATGCCTTGATCAACGAGGTATACGAGTTCTATAAGCGGAGCCCAGAGGGGGAAACGATATGATCGCCCGCTATGCCACGGCCATCGGCGTCGGTGCCGTCGTCACGTTCGGCCTGCTGTTCTTGATGCAGTTCCTGATCGCGAGCGGGGGCAGCGCGATCACCGAGGCCAAGCGCTACCGCATCGTCGATTTCGTCCGCGTCGAGCGCGAGCAACGCGTCGAGACCAAGCAGGAGCGGCCGGAGAAGCCGCCCGAGCCGGAGCGTCCGCCAGAGATGCCGCAGACGAACAGCATCGACAACATGAACACCGGCCTGGCGGTGTCCATGGCCTCGCCGACGATGAGCACGAACCTGAACATCGGCGGCGTGAACTTCGGCGTCAGCGACGGCGAATATCTCCCGATCGTCAAGGTCGCGCCGGTGTATCCGGCCCGCGCGGCGGCCCGGGGCATCGAGGGCTACGTGATCGTCGAGTTCACGGTGACCCGTACGGGCACGACGCGCGACATCACCGTCGTCGAGTCGACGAACTCCCTGTTCGACCGCGCCGCGATGGACGCGGCGGCGAAGTTCAAATACAAGCCGCGCGTGATCGACGGCGAGGCCGTCGAGGTGCCGGGCGTTCGGAACAAGATCACGTTCGTGCTCGAGAAGTAGGCGCGGCGGTCAGGAGGGAAGGGCATCGTGCTCGAGAATCGTAAGCTCACCGTCGCGGCGGCGTTCGCCGCCGCCATGCTGCTGACCGGCACCGGCACGTACGCCCAAGAGGACAGCGGCGCTTCGCAGCAGCAGACTCGGCGCACGCCGACGATGCGCGAGAAGGTGTACCAGCCGCTCTCCGAGGCGCAAGCCTGCGCCGAGAACGACGACATGCAGTGCGCCCAGCGTCTGCTCGATCGCGTGCGCGCGATGACGGATCTCACGCCGTACGAGCTCGCGCAGATGTGGAACTTCTACGCGTTCATCTACTTCAACCAGGAGAACTACCCCGAGGCCATCAGGGCCTACGAGCAGGTGCTCCAGCAGCCGGACCTCCCGGAGGGCATTCAGACGCAGACGATGTTCGCCCTCGCGCAGCTGTACACGCAGCAGGAGGACTACCAGAAAGCGCTCGACATGCTGAATCGGTGGTTCCAGGTCGCGCAGAACCCGAACCCCGAGTCGTATGTCCTGAAGGCGCAGATCCACTACCAGCTGCAGCAGTATCGCGAAGGCATCGAGCCGATTCAGACCGCGATGCGGCTCGCCCAGGAGCGCGGAGCGGAACCGCAGGAGGGCTGGTACCAGCTGCTGAACGTGCTGTACTTCGAGCTCGAGGACTACCCGAACGTCATCCGCACGTTGACGACGCTCGCGGAGCGGTGGACGAAGAAGGACTATCTCGTCCAGCTCGCCGGTATTTACGGGCAGGAAGGTCAAGAGCAGAACCAGCTTGCGCTGTACGAGGCGGCCCATGCGGCCGGCCTGCTCGACCGGGGCACCGAGCTCGTCAGCCTCGCGCAGATGCTGATTCAGGCCGACATCCCGTACAAGGCGGCGCGCATCCTCGACGAGGGCATGAAGGCCGGCACGATCGAGGCGACCGAGTCGAACCTGCGGCTGCTCGGTCAGGCGTGGCAGCTCGCGCAGCACGACAGGGAAGCCGTCGAGACGTTCAGCCGCGCCGCACAGCTGACGCGTGACGGCGAGCTCGACTTCCGTGTCGCTCAGTCGTACATGAACCTCGCTCGCTGGGAAGAGTGCGCGACGGCCGCGCGCGAAGCGCTCCGGAAGGGGGGGTTGAACCGACCCGATCAGGTGAACCTCGTCCTCGGCGGATGCCTGATCGAGCAGAAGCAGTACGACGACGCCCGGCAGGCCTTCCAGGCCGCCGCACGCGACGAGCGCAGCGCCGGCACCGCGCGGCAGTGGCTCGCCTATATTGACGCGGAAGTCGCGCGCGAGCGCGAGATCGCCGCCGCGATGCGTCGCAATTAGCCGCCTGCAGGACACCCGTTATACTCCTTGAAGACCGCACCGACGCCCTCGCGGGCGTTCGGTGCGGTCGCCGTTTCGAGACCGAGATCAAGGGAGCAGCGAGATGACGATTCGAGTAGGCGAGCGAATGCCGTCCGGCCAGTTCATGGTCATGGGCGCGAACGGGCCGGAGCCCTTGTCGACCGACGCGCTTTTCACCGGCAAGAAGGTCGTGCTCTTCTCGGTGCCGGGCGCCTTCACGCCGACGTGCTCGGCCAAGCACCTGCCCGGCTACGTGCAGAAGGCCGATGAGCTGAAACGCCGAGGGGTCGACACGATCGCCTACATGGCCGTGAACGACGTGTTCGTGATGTCCGCATGGGGCA
>CAYWGQ010000183.1:4542-7332 GCA_964457725.1 uncultured Gammaproteobacteria bacterium | reverse complement strand
GCGGGACGAAGTAGTACATCATCCCGAGGAAGCCGGCGGTCAGGAAGAACGCGACCGCGTTGTGGCCGTACCACCACTGCACCATCGCGTCGACGACGCCCGAGTAGACCGGATACGACTTCAGCAGCGAGACGGGCACCGCGACGTTGTTGACGACGTGCAGCAGCCCGACCGCGATGATGAAGGCTCCGTAGTACCAGTTCGCGACGTAGATGTGGCGGATCCGCCGTCGCGCCAGTGTCGCGAAGAACACCGCCCCGAAGGCGACCCAGACGACCGCGATCAGCACGTCCACGAACCACTCGGGCTCCGCGTACTCCTTGCTCTGCGTGATACCGAACGGCATCGTCGCCATCGCGAGCACGACCGCCGCCTGCCAGCCCCAGAACGTGAAGCTCGCGAGCCGTCCGAGCGCGAGGCGCGCGTGGCAGGTGCGCTGCACGATGTAGTAGCAGGTACCGATCAGCGCCGAGCCGCCGAACGCGAACACGACGCCGAAGGTGTGGTTCGCGCGGATGCGGCTGAAGGTGAGCCAGGGCACGTCGAAGTTCAGGCCGGGCCAGGCGAGCTGCGCGGCCGCCAGCACGCCGATCGACATGCCGACGATGCCCCAGACGCTCGCCGCCAGGAGGAACAGCCGAACGACGTGATCGTTATAGGTCTCTGTCCGTGCCATTGCCGTCGTCATCCGATGACGGCCGTATGCTCGCCCGGCGCGGCGCTCCCCTCCTTGATCTATGTCAATGCGGGGCGCTCGTCCGGGCGAGTTGGGCCCTGATCGCCGCCGAGTGCCTCCGGACGGTCATCAGCGTCGGCCAGCGGCCGTCGGCGCCACTACCGGACGTTGCGCATGCGGTACCATGCACGGCACGAGGAGCCCCCGGCACGGCGATGACGCGACGCCGCTTCGAGCGCCGGCGGCCGGCTGACGAGTCTGAGGAGTCACGAATGGCCGAAGTAACACTGATGGTGCTGTACCCGCATCCTACGGACGTCGAGAAGTTCGAGGCCGACTACCGCGCGCACCTGCAGCTGCTGCACCGCAAGACGAACATGCCGGAGGACGCGCCCGCATATACGGTCACACGATTTCTTCCGACGCCTGCCGGCAAGCCCGCCTTCTATCAGATGTTCTCGATGCCGTTCCCGTCGGCAGAGGCCTTGCAGGAGCTGATGGGCACTTCGGACATGCAAGAGATTGCCGCGGACGCCGAGCGTATCTCGAGCGGCGGACCGCCGGTCGTCCTGATCGGCAGCGCACAGGGTTGACGCCTCGGCGCTCGGCATGACCGAATCCGCGCAGTGACAGCAGCGGACCCGAGCGAAGCGCGCGACCCGCCACCCGTCGACATCCGCCCGCTCGATCCGGCGAGCGAGCCCGCGCACTTCGGTGCGATGTCGACGGTCTCGCGTTCGCTCCCCGCCGGCGCTCGCAGCGTGCTCAAAGCGTACAGGCGAGCTGGACGCCGACGCGCTTGCTCTTGGTGTACAGGTTCGCGCCGTCCGGATCGGCGAAGTTGAACGAGCGCTTCTCCGCGAAGAGCTCGAGGTTCAGGCAGCGGCCGAGCTCGCGCAGGTAGCCGAAGCGCGCCCGCGCTTCGCGCGACACGGAGCCGCCGCGAGCCGGGCTGCTGAAGGTCCAGCCGTTCACGACGCGCTGCTCGAGATAGATCGTCCCCCATCGCCCCCGGCTCACCGTGCCCTTCACCCACGTGCCGACGATCGGGTTCGAGACGTCCTGAAACGAATCATTGGCCGAATCGGACCAGGCGTATCCGCCCGAGACGTTCAGACCGATCGTCATCATCCAAGGCGAGCTCGAGCTGCGGCGATAGGCCCAGGTCCGCGAGCCGCGCGCGACGGTGAGCTCCACGTACGACTCGATGCCGAGCGGCTCGTCTTCCGCGACCCGGATCACGCCCCATTCGACCGTGTCGCGCAGCGGCTGAAAGCCTTCGTCCGGCGGCGTGAATGCCCACTGCGAGCCCAAGGCACTGAACCTGAGCACGCCGTGCTCGAGCTCGGTATCCCCTTTGCCCCACTGCAAGTGACCGCTGATCACGCCGAGCAGGCGCTCGGGCGCGACGGCCTGTCCGCACCTGCATTCGCGTTCCTCCGCCGTGCCGGTACGCTGCCGGGCGATGTAGCGTCCCTCGACGATCAGCTTCCGCCCCGGAAACGACTCGTCGACGGTCCAGTGTGCGTCGGCGATGGAGAGCGAGACCGACTCCTCGGTGATGTCCCACGGGTCGACGGCACGACCCGGCGTCGCCGCAAACGCGGCGACGACCAGCCCGGCGATCCTGCATGCCGCCGAGATCGCGGAGAGCGCGTGCGCCGCGGACACGAGCACGTGCGGGCCGGCTCAGCTATCGCAGAGCAGCTCGATCTTGCGCGTCGCGAGATCGGCCTCGTCCGGAGTGGATGCCCGCACGAGATCGTTCTTGGCATCGGCGCATCTCGCGGCCTCGTCCCGTACAGCCGCCTGCACGGCTGCAACCGCTTGCGCGTTCTGCGCGTCGCAGAAGTCCTCGGCTGCGCGACGGATGTTTCCGGTGCTCCCGACGCGCTCGACCGCGACGCAGTCTCCGGGCCGGATCTCCCGCTGATCGCTGACGATTCGCACCGAGGACCCGTCGGCCATGTCGACCGTATAGGACACGCCTTGACGGTCCCGGTCCGTGGCGGCACCGACCGCGCTGCCTGCCCCGACGCCGACGATGACGTTCCGGGCCGTGCGCCGCCCTCTGCCCTGTCCCCTCGCGAGGCCGATCGTGCCGCCGATCACCG
>CAYWGQ010000183.1:0-4442 GCA_964457725.1 uncultured Gammaproteobacteria bacterium | reverse complement strand
CGAGCGATCGCTCGAGGGATCCAAGACGGCCGGGCTGCCACGGTCTGGGCATCTTCACAACGCCGGCGTCGGCGTTCAGCGCGGCCCGGCTACCCACGGAAGGAGTAGGCAACCATGCGACACGAGCATTCACGCGAGCTAGGCGTGTTCGTCCGCCCGTTGATCGCGATCGCGTTTCTCACCGCAACCGCCGGCGCGTTCGGCCAACAGAATCAGGAGAGCCCGCGCGTTGCGCGGGCGCCGAGTGCGGCGCCGGCACCGCAAACCATGCCGTGGAATCAGGTCAGGATCATTCGAGTCAAGGGCGATCGGATCGGCGACTTCGAGGCGCTCATCAAGGAGCTCGGCGCGGCGGTATCGAGAGGAGGCAGCGGCGGCTTCATGGTCTGGCAAGTCGTCCTCGGCGACCAGAACACCTATCACATCGTGTCGCAACTCGAGTCGTTCGCGTCGTTGCCGGAGCTCGAGACCGATCCGCCGATGGAGCAGGCGCAATGGGCGAGCTGGCTCGAGCGGATCAGGGGCACGATCGATTCGCAGGTCATGGGCGTTACGCAGCTGCACGCGGATTTGTCGATACTGCCGCAGCCGGCACAGTCGGAACCGAATCCCGAGCTGATGATCTTGGTGACCAACACGTTGCTGCCCGGCAAGAGAAGCGAATTCGTGGCGTTGCTTCGTGACGAGCTCATACCGGCGTTCCGCGAGTCGCCGATCATCGGTCTCGTGAGCAACGAAATGGCCTTCGGATCCGGCAGCGGCAACTGGGTCTTCGCGGTCCCGGTTCAAAACTGGGCGGAGCTCGACAAGCCGATGCCCCTGATCACGTCGATGGGGCAGCAGGCGGCCGAGGCGTTGATGAGCCGCGCCGATTCGATGGCGGCCCGCGGCGAAACGATCGTGCTGCGGTCGCGGCCCGATCTGTCGTCCGCGCCGTCACCGGCGCAGGCGCAGAGCGCGGCACGCTGACGGCGCCCAGGGCTCGGACCGACGTGCCTCGTGCCCCGTGCACGAGGCACCTCGACGTCATCGTCCGCGCCGTCGACTACGCCCTGTCGAATCGCCCGGAGCGCCTATGGAGGCGGCATGCGGCCTCCGGCTAAGCTACTCCCATCCTGCGGACGCTTCCGCACGGAGGACCGATGGGAGAGCTCACACGCCGGGACGTCGTCGGCCTCGTGGCCGGAGCGGCCGCCGCCGCCGCGATCGGCCGCGCATCGGCGCAAGCCCGCGGCGACCTATCCGGCTTTTCGACCGCAACGCAGATGCTCGACGCGCTTCGGGCGAAGCGGATCTCCGCGGTCGAGCTCTACGACCTGCACGTCGAGCGGATTCGGCGATTCGATCCGATGCTGAATGCGATCGTCGTCGAGACGTTCGAGCGGGGACGGCGCGAGGCCGAGGCCGCCGACCGCCGACTCGCGGCCGGCGAGCGGGCACCGCTGCTCGGCCTGCCGATCACCCTGAAGGAGTCGGAGCAGGCCGCCGGGCTGCCGCAGACGGCGGGCATCGCCCCGCTCCGCGATCATCGACCGCAGACCGACGGCCGGATCGCGGCGAGCGTGCTCGGCGCAGGCGCGGCGCTGCTCGGCAAGACCAACGTCCCGGTCGCGCTCGGCGACTGGCAAGCCGTCAACCCGATCTACGGCCGGACGAACAATCCGTGGGACCCGACGCGTACGCCGGGCGGCTCGACCGGCGGCGGCAGTGCCGCGCTCGCGGCCGGCCTCACGCCGCTCGAGATCGGCAGCGACATCGGCGGATCGATTCGCGTACCGGCCGCCTTCACCGGCGTGTACGGCCACCGCCCGTCCGCGAGCGCCGTGCCGAGAAGCGGCGCCTTCCCGGGTGCCGATCTGCCGAACCCGAGCAACGTGATGGGCGTGCAAGGTCCGCTCGCGCGCAGCGCGTTCGACCTCGAGCTCGCGCTCGACGTGATCGCCGGCCCCGAGGTCGACGAAGACGTCGCGTGGCGCCTGGAGCTGCCGCGCGCGCGGCACGAGCGCCTGCGCGACTTTCGCGTCGCATTCCTGCCGCCGCTGCCTTGGGTGCCGGTCCAACCGGAAGTGCGCGCGAGCACGGCCGACCTCGCCGAGTGGCTCCGCTCGCAGGGCGCGACGGTCGGAGAGGCATCGCCCGCGCTCGATTGGCAAGCGCACTTCGCGGACTACCTGCGGCTGCTGTTCGTGCAGCTGACGATAGGTCAAAGCCCCGCGCAGCGCGCGGCCGAAGCGGCGCGATTCCCGGCGCTCGTGCCGGGCGGCGAGCCGCCGGCGGCCGACGAGCTCGCGCTCGACTACGCGGCGTTTGCGGCGTTGCTCGATCGTCGGGCGCAGCTGCAAGCTGCATGG
Source organism: uncultured Gammaproteobacteria bacterium (assembly GCA_964457725.1). Classification (GTDB taxonomy): domain Bacteria; phylum Pseudomonadota; class Gammaproteobacteria; order Steroidobacterales; family Rariloculaceae; genus FEN-1219. The sequence continues at coordinate 2,091 of CAYWGQ010000183.1, read as the reverse complement.
AGAGATTTTTTCCGCAGCTGGGACGTGCTCGTCACGCCCGCGTTCCCGACCACCGCGTTTCCGCACCGCGCGCAAAGCGGGGGAACCGTCGTGATCGACGGCCGGGAGATCGCATACCTATCGCAGCTCTTCCTTCCGCAGGTTGCGATCCTCTGCGGGCTGCCGGCGACGGCGTTCCCGGCAGGCTTCGATGCGAGCGGCCTGCCGATAGGCTTGCAAGCGGTCGGCCCCTATCTCGAGGACCGCACGCCGCTGCGCTTCGCGCAACTCCTCGAGCGCGAGTGGCGAGCGTTCACACCGCCGCCCGGGTACGCCTGAGCCCGTCGACGGAGCGGCGCGCATCTCCGTAGCGCCGAGACGCTCGACGTCAAGGGTTGCCTCGAGCGGCGAAATCGTTCAGGGTTCGGGCGGCGGATCGGGCGTGCGAAACGCCCGCATCCTCGTCCACGGCCCATCAGGAGGGAACTCACGCGCCGCTACGGCCGGCGCACCGCCGTGATGCGAGAAGAGACGTCGACAACTCCGTCGCGCGCACGCGCGCCGGAGCACGGCTCGGGGGCGACGGCTCTCGTTCGCGGGCGGACCGACGCGGTCGTCTTCACGGCCGTTGCCGTAGTGACGTTCTCGCTCGTCGGCTGGGGCAGCTTCGCCACGGCCTCCCTCGCAACCGCGGCGTCACAGGCGCTCGACTGGCTGATCGTCAACTTCGGCTGGTTCTTCGTGCTCTCCGCCACGGGGTTCGTTGCGTTTGCTCTCTATCTCGCCTTCAGCCGCTTCGGGCGCGTGCCGCTCGGCGCCGACGGCGAGGAGCCCGAGTTCCGGACGGTGTCATGGATCGCGATGATGTTCAGCGCCGGCATGGGCATCGGCCTCATGTTCTTCGGCGTGAGCGAGCCGCTGTCGCATTTTCTCAGCCCCCCGCCGGGCACCGTGCCCTTTGCCGAGGACGGCATTCCGGGATCCGGCGCCGAGGCGCGCGCGATCCGCACCGCGATGGCGACGACGCTGTTCCACTGGACGCTGCACCCGTGGGCGATCTACGCGGTTGCGGGTCTCGCGATCGCGTACAGCGCGTTCCGCAAGGGCCGACGTCAGCTGATCAGCTCGGTGTTCGCGCCCCTCCTCGGCGATCGGCGCACGCGCGGTCCGGCCGGCAAGGTGATCGACTCGCTCGCGCTCTTCGCGACGCTGTTCGGATCGGCGGCGTCGCTCGGCATCGGCACGCTGCAGATCAGGACGGGCTTGATCGAAGCGGGCTGGATCGAGGGCGCGAGCGTCGCGATGCTCGTGCTGATCATCGTCGCGCTGACGATATGCTTCGTCGCGTCCGCCGTCTCCGGCGTGGCGCGAGGTATCCAGTACCTCTCGAACATCAACATGGTGCTCGCGCTGCTCCTCGCGGTGTTCGTGTTCGTCTTCGGCCCGACGGTGTTCATCCTGAACCTCGTGCCGACGTCGATCGGCAGCTACCTGAGCGACTTCGGTCTGATGGCGTCCCGCTCGGGCGCGACCGGCGGCGAGACCATGAGCGATTGGCTGCACAGCTGGACGATCTTCTACTGGGCGTGGTGGATCTCCTGGTCGCCGTTCGTCGGCATGTTCATCGCGCGGATCAGCCGAGGCCGCACGATCCGCCAGTTCGTCGGCGGCGTCCTGCTGGTACCGAGCGCGATCAGCGTCGTCTGGTTCGCGATCTTCGGCGGCGCGGCGATCGATCTCGCCCGAGCCGGCGTTCCCGTCGCCGTCGGCGGCGCCGAGGCGCAGACGTTCAACGTGCTCGCCGAGCTGCCGTTCACGGGCATCACGTCGGCCGCCGTGATGGCGCTGGTCGCAATCTTCTTCGTCTCCGGGGCGGACGCGGCCTCGCTCGTGATGGGCACTCTGTCGCAACGCGGCTCGATCGCGCCGTCCCGCTGGGTAGTCGTCTTCTGGGGAGCGATGACGGGTGCGGTGGCGGCCGTGATGCTCGCGATCGGCGGCAGCGCGGCGCTCTCCGGCATCCAGAATCTGACGTTCATCGCGGCGCTGCCGTTCACCGCCGTGATGGTCGCGATGTGCTTCGCGCTGATGAAGGATCTGCTGCGCGATCCG
>CAYWGQ010000182.1:0-7389 GCA_964457725.1 uncultured Gammaproteobacteria bacterium | reverse complement strand
AGCGGTGGAACACCGACGCCTGGTAGTCCGGCGTCACGCGGTAGATCACGTTCTGCCGCGTGTCCGTCACGAACGCGGTGCCGTCGGGCCCGACCGTCACGTCGTTCGCGAAGAAGACCGCGTCGGCGGGCGCGTTCTGGATCGTCGCCGCGAGATCGACCATCGCAAGCCGCTCGCCGGTCGTAAGACTATAGACGCCGAGCTTCGCCTGCCCCGGGCCGCCGCCGCCGAACACCGAGGCGTCGGAGTTGGCGACGAGCAGCCGGTCGCGCGGCTCGTCGACCTCGATGCCGACCGAGGAGACGAGGTCGGAATCCTCGATAACCGGCGTCACGCTGCCGTCGAACCCGATCTCGAAGATGCTGCCCTCGGCGAGCGAGCCGGTCAGAAAGCGCCGGTTCGCCTGATCCCACTCGATCCCTTCCGGGATGAAGCCGCCGCGCTCCGCGACGATGTTGTCCGGGATCGAGCTCGTCGTTCGCTGCGCGGCCGCGGCAGGCCGCTCGGGTTGCGCGGCGGCGGGCTGCGGCGGCGGGTTGCTCGCGGCGGGCGCGGGCGGCGTCTCCGGCTCGGGGGAGCACGCGGCGAGCAGCGCGGCGAACGAGGAGGCGACGAGCGACGTTGTTGTTCTTGCCATGGCGAACCTCCGTGACACGGACGCGATCGGCCGATCGCGAAAAGGCTTCGAGCATGCTAACACGTGCAGCGGGCGCGGGCCGGCATCGCCCGCCGAGCGCGCTATCATTCCCGCGTCCATTGCCACGCGGACTCCGCCATGCACGTAGTGAAGCCGCTCGTTCTCGCGATTGCGTTTGCGGCGAGCGTGATCGCCGCGCCGCCGCTCTCGGCCCAGCAGCCGGCCGCCGACATCAACGCACCGTACCGGGATCCGAATCTCGACGTCGCGGTCTGGGTCGAGCGCTTCGAGGTCGAGGGACGCGAGGCGTTCGACTTTCGCGAGCAGATCGCCGACGCGATCGGTCTCGAGCGAGGCGACGAGGTCGCAGACGTCGGTGCCGGCACCGGCCTGTACGAGCCGCTGCTCGCCGCGCGGGTCGGCCCCGAAGGCACGGTGTACGCGATCGACATCGTGCCGCGGTTCGTCGAGCACATCCGCGCGAAGGCCGCCGAACGGGGGCTCGCGCAGGTGGAAGCGCGGCTCGGCACCGAGCGCTCGATCGAGCTGCCCGACGCCTCGGTCGACGTCGTGTTCGTCTGCGACGCCTACCATCACTTCGAGGACTACGAGGCGATGCTCGCGTCGATCCACCGCGCGCTCCGACCCGGCGGCCGGCTCGTCGTCGTCGACTTCGAGCGAATCGACGGCGTGTCGTCGCCGTTCACGCTCGAGCACATTCGCGCGAGCAAGGAGCAGTTCACGGCCGAGATCGAAGCGGCCGGCTTCCGCTTCACGGACGAAGTGGAGATCGACGGCATGGAGGAGACCTTCATGCGGCGTTTCGAGCGGCGCTGATTGTCGAGCCCGCTCGGCCTCTGGACGCTCGTCGCGCTGGTCATCGCGAACATGATCGGCGCGGGCGTGTTTACGACGTCCGGCTTCGCGCTCGCGGACCTCGGCTCGCCGCTCCGCGTGGTCGCGGCGTGGGCGATCGGCGGCGGTGTCGCGCTCTGCGGAGCGCTCGCGTACGGCGGGCTCGCGCGCGCGATCCCCGATTCGGGCGGCGAATACCTGTACCTGTCCCGCGCGGTGCATCCGCTCGCGGGGTTTCTCGCCGGCTGGGTGTCGCTGCTCGCCGGGTTCACCGGCGCGATCGCGTTCGCGGCGCTGACGTTTGCGGCGTACGCCGGCTTCGCCGAGGGCCGCGAGTCGAGCTGGGTCGCGACGCTCGTGATCGCGGCGACCGCGGGGCTGCATTTGTTCCGCGTCCGGCGTGGTGCGCTGACGCAGAACGCGGCGGTCGCGATCAAGCTCGCGTTGATCGCGGCGTTCTGCGCGATCGCGCTCGCCGGCGGACCGGCGGCGTGGGTCGGGCTCGCGGAGGCGCTCGACGCTCCGCCCCCGCCGCTCGCGCCGAGCGCGTTCGCGTTGACGCTGATGTGGGTGTCGTTCAGCTACCTCGGCTTCAACGCGGCCGTCTACATCGCGGGCGAGGTGCCCGCCGCGCGCGACCTCGTCCCGCGTGCGCTCGTGATCGGCACGTCGATCACGATCGCGGTGTACGTGCTGTTGAACGCCGCGTTCGTGCTCGTGCCGCCGGCCGCCGCCGTCGCCGGGCAGCAGGACGTCGCGGCGGTCGCGGCCCGCTACATCGGCGGCGAGCCGCTCGCGCTCGCGGTGCGGCTCGCGATCGCGCTCGCGCTCTTCACGTCGGTGTCCGCGATGGTGATGGTCGGCCCGCGCGTCTACGCGAAGATGGCCGACGACCGGCTGATGCCGCGCTTCCTCGCGTTCGACGGCGAGACGCCGGCCGCGGCGATCGCGGCACAAGCCGCGCTCGCGATCGTCGTCGTCTGGCTGACGGGGCTGCGCGAGCTGCTGTCCTACCTGAGCTTCACGCTCGGTCTCAGCACCGCGGCGACGGTCGCGAGCCTGTTCCTGATCGTGCGGCGCGACCGCGCGCAGGCGGCACGGTTGCCGGGCTATCCGTGGGCGCCGGCCTTGTTCGTCGCGTTCACGCTGCTGTTCGCGGCGCTCGCGGCGCTGCGCGACCCGCGCGAGATGCTCGCCGCGCTCGCGACGCTCGGCACGGGCGCCGCGCTCTATCGGCTGACGCGCCGGATGCGGCGCTGACATCGGCGGCGGCGAATGGACGGCAACCACCTCCTGCTCGCGGCCGTGCCGATCGTCGGCTTCGCCGCCGGCTTCATCAACACGCTCGCCGGCAGCGGATCGCTGATCACGCTGCCGGTGCTGATCCTGCTCGGCCTCCCCGCGAACGTCGCGAACGGCACGAACCGGGTCGGCGTCCTCGTGCAGAACATGGTCGCAGTCGACACGTTTCGCCGGCACGGCGCGCTCGATCCGGGCTCGAGCCTGAAGCTCCTCGTGCCGACCGTGCTCGGCTCGATCGCCGGCGCGGCGCTCGCGGTCGACCTCGACGAGACGGTGCTCCGGCGCACGATCGGCGTGCTCCTGCTCGTGATGCTCGCGATCATGCTCGCGCGCCCGGCGCGGTTCATCGCGAGCCGCGAAGCGCCGCGGCCGGCCACGCCGTGGGTGCAGATGCCGGTGTTCTTCGCGATCGGCGTCTACGGCGGCTTCATCCAGGCCGGCGTCGGCTTCTTCCTGCTCGCGGGCTACGTGCTCGGCGCGGGTGTCGACATCGTTCGCGCGAACGTCATGAAGAACCTGACCGTGCTCGTGTTCACCGCCGCGGCGCTCGCGGTGTTCGTCGCGAACGATCAGGTCGACTGGGGGCTCGGCGCGGCGCTCGCGCTCGGCCAGGCGGCCGGCGCGTGGACCGCCGCGCGGATGGCGCTCGCGCGCGGCGCGCGGTTCGTGCACTGGTTCGTCGTCGCGATCCTGGTCGTCTCCGCGGCCGCGCTGATCCTCGATGCGGGCCGCTGACGGCGGCGCAGGGTCGCTCTGACGCCTCGCCCGCCGATCGGCTAGTATGCGCCCGGGACTTCCCCGGGAGAGGCCACATGCGCTATCGCGGCAGCTGTCACTGCGGCGCGGTCAAGTTCGAGGTCGAGGGCGAGCTCGGCGAAGCGCTCGCGTGCAACTGCTCGATCTGCGGCCGGAAGGGGTCGTTGCTCTGGTTCGTGCCGCGTGCGGCGCTGTCGCTCGAGACGCCCGAGGACGCGCTCGCGACGTATACGTTCAACAAGCACGCGATCGAGCACCGCTTCTGCCGCACGTGCGGCATCCATCCGTTCGCTGCGGGCACGAGCCCGCAAGGGGTGGAGACCGCCGCGATCAACGTCCGCTGCCTCGAGGGCGTGGACCTCGACGCGATCGCGGTGAAGCACTTCGACGGCCGGTCGCTCTGAGCCGCACGCGAGTGCTGACCTCGGCCGAGGCCCTCACGAGGCTTCGCGAAGGCAACGCCCGTTTCGCGAGCGGCGTCCGCAGCGTCGACGCGTTCGTGAGCCAGGCGCGACGGAACGACCTGATCGCGCACCAAGCGCCGTTCGCGGTGATCCTCGGCTGTTCCGATTCGCGCGTGCCGGTCGAGACGGTGTTCGATCAGGGGTTCGGCGATCTGTTCGTGATCCGCGTCGCGGGTAACGTCGTCGCGGCCTCGCAGATCGGCAGCGTCGAGTTCGCGGCGGAGCGCTTCGGCACGCGGCTGGTCGTCGTGCTCGGGCACACGCGCTGCAGCGCGGTCGGCGCGACCGTCGAGGAGCTGCAACGGCAGAGCGAGCGCCAGTCGCGGGGACTGCGCTCGATCGTCGATCGCATCAGCCCCGCGGTCACGGGGCTGCTCGCGACGGAGCTCGCCGCCGATCCGGAAGCGCTGCTCCGCGAGGCGGTCCGCGCGAACGTCCGCGTCGCGGCCGCGGCCCTGCGGCACGGCTCGCCGATCCTCGAGCAGCTGATCGAGAGCGACGGGTTACGGGTCGTCGGCGCCGAGTACTCGCTCGAGACCGGCCGCGTCGAGTTCTTCGACGGCGTCTAGCCGCTACTCGACCGCGCCGGCGCGCCGGAGCGCGCGCGCGACGATGCCGCACGCGAGCGCCCAGGCGGCGCCCGCCGTCCAGCCGGCGAGCACGTCGGTCGGCCAATGGACACCCAGATAGATCCGGCTCACGCCGACCGCGCCGGTGATCAGCACGCCCAACCCGAGCACGTAGACCTTCAGGCGCAACGCCTGCTGCGCGCCCGCGAGCAGCGCGCCGAGGGTCAGGTAGGTGACCGCGGACAGCATCGCGTGGCCGCTCGGGAAGCTCGCCGTGTAGACCGCCTGGCCGTGCGTCACGATGTCCGGCCGCGGCCGGTCGAAGCCGAGCTTCAGCAGCGTCGTCGCGAGCGCGCCGCTCGCGACCGCGGCGACGACGTAGAGCGCGAGGTGGCGCTTGCCGGCGAGGTACAGGAAGCCCGCCGACGCGGCGGTCACGAACGCCAGGATCCCGGCGCCGCCGAGCCCGGTGACGTCGCGCGCGAGCTCCTCCGCCCACGGCGGGCCGAGCGGGTCGCCGACGTCACCGGCGGTGCGGAAGGCGAGGAGCAGCGTCTCGTCGATCGCGGCCGTCTCCCCTTCGACGACCTCGTCCGCGAGCTCGACGAACGCCCAGACGGCGCCGACGGCGATCAGCAGCGCGGCGAGCGCGCCGAGCTCCCGCTCGCCGATCCACTCGATGATCCCGGCGAGCCGCGTGCGCATCAGACGGCGGCCGTGCGCACGGCAACCAGCGTCGCGACGAGCCCGGCGATCGCGGCCGCGACGAGCCACGTCAGCAGCCGGTTCCGCGCACGCAGCACCTCGATGCCCGCGGTCAAGCCCTGGAGCTGCTCGACCATCTCCGCGAGCAGCCGCGCGTGCTCCGCGTCGCGCGCCTCGAGCGCCTCGACGCGCCGCGTGAGCTCCTCCGACGTCGCGGCGCCGCTTCCCGGCGTCCGCAGCTTGCGGCTCTCCTCGAGCAGCTCGCGGGATTTCGCGAGGATGTCCGGCGCCCGACGTGCGAGCTCGACCCAAGGTACGTTCTTCGCGATGACCGCGAGCCAGGGCCAGGCCATTCGATTCGACTCCCGAGCGAACCGCGCAAGAGGCCCCTAGCTTACCGTCTCCCGAAACGGCTGCGGCCGCGGCGCGCGTCGCCGGCGTCAGAACGAGCGCTTCAGCGCGACACCCCACTCGCGCGGCCGCGCGACGTTGCCCTGCTCGCGGCCGAGCACGGTCACGAGGCTCAGCTTGCCGTGGAAGTACACCTCGTCGGTCAGGTTCGTGCCGAGCAGCGACATCGACCAGCCGCCGTCCGGCGACTCCCACGTCAAACGCCCGTTCACGACCGTGTGCGCTTCCTGGAAGCCGAACTGCGGATCCGTGCCGAAGAACATCTTCGACTGATAGAGCGCGTCGCCGCGGAGCGCGAGCGATCCGCCGTTCGGCAGCATCCAGACGTAGGTCGCGCCGAGCGCGGCCGTCCACTCGGGCGTCCGCGGCGCGGGGCAGAGCTCGCCTTCGAACCGGCGGCAGAGCCCGGACTCGCCCGGATCCACGCGGTCGAAGTGGATGTACCCGACCGACGCCTCGATCGTGAGCTGATCGAGCGGCCGCGACAGCACCTCGAGCTCGGCGCCGTAATACTCGGACTCGCCGGTGTTGACCGTCCTGAACCACACCGCGCCCGACTCGTCGAACGTCTGCGAGAACTGCTGCTGGTCGGTGTACTCGCTGAAGAACACGGCCGCGTTCAGGCGAAGCCGGCCGTCGCGAAGATCGCTCTTCACGCCGCCTTCGAGCGAGTCGAGGTTCTCGACGTCGAACGCCGCGACCTGCAGCGGATTCGCCGGCCGCGGCCCGAATCCGCCGCCCCGAAAACCGGTCGCCCACTGCACGTAGGTCATCAGGTTGTCGTTGATCTGCCAGTTCAGGCCGATCTTCGGCGAGGTCTCCTCGGCCTCGACGCTGACGCGCGTGTTCGGGATGATCACGTTGCCCGTCACGAAATCCTGCCGGTAGACGTTCACGTCCTTCTGGTCGTCCGTGTAGCGCACGCCCCCCGTCACCGACAGCACGTCGTTGACCTGGTACGTGCCGTGCAGGAACACGGCCCAGCTCTCGATCGTCTGCACGTCCTTGTGGTTGTTGTTCGAGAGGATCAGCGGATACAGGAAGTTCCAGCCCTGGTTCGAGTCCTCCGCGTCGTAGTAGAAGAACCCCGCGGCCCAATCGAAGCGGTCGCGCGACGTCGTGCCGGTCACGCGGAACTCCTGCGTCAGCTGCTCGTGGATGCTCGTGTCCCACGTGTGATCCACCGGCAGCGGCGAGCCGTCCGAGTCGCGGCCGAACGTGTTCTCGAACTCGCGATACGAGGTGATCGACGTGAACCGGATGCGATCGCTCAAGTCCCACTCGACCGTCGCCGCGATGCCCGTGTGGTCCATCACGTTGATGTTCTGCACGTCGCGGTTGAACAGCGGATCGCTGCCGAAGCGGTGATACCCGGTATACGGGTCGTCCGTCAGGAAGCGCGTGTCGAGCGGTAGGTTGAACACGGGCTCGGCGACCGTCGAGCTCCACGACGAGTTGAACGGATGCGTCGGGTCGAGGAACGTGTACTTGTCGGACGGCCCGGCTTGGTCGATCTGGGTCGTGTCGAGCGTGACGTTGACCTCGACGTTCGCGCCGGGCAGCCAGCGGAACGCGGCGCGTGCGCTCGTGACGTTCTCGTCGCCGAGGGTATCGACGACGCAGCCGTTCTCGGCCCGGATGTCCTGCGGCCCGAGCTGGCTTTGCAGGTCGATCGGCGGCGTCGGCGGCA
>CAYWGQ010000181.1:0-7396 GCA_964457725.1 uncultured Gammaproteobacteria bacterium | reverse complement strand
GTGCACGCCCACGAGCCGGAGACGATTTACGTCGTGCCGATCAAGAGCGACAGCGAGCACTATCCGCCGGAAGGGAAGCTACGCGTCTACCGGAGCCGCACCGGCGGCGAGGAATGGGAGCCGCTGACGAAAGGGCTGCCGCAGAAGGATTGCTACGTGAACGTGCTGCGCGACGCGATGGCGGTCGACTCGCTCGACCCCTGCGGCATCTATTTCGGCACGACCAGCGGGCAGGTGTACGGCTCGGCCGACGGCGGCGGTGCAGACGCGGCCTTCACCCGCGTCGGGCGGCCGCACCCCCGGCGCCCGCTCGGGGGCGTCGCCGGCGGGGTTGCGCCCGCCGTCGACGGCCCGGTGACGCAGAAGTCGATCCTGGACGCGCTCGAGGCGCGCTACCCGATGCTCCGCGGCACGATTCGCGATCACGCGACGCTGCGCCGCCGGCCGCTCGTGCGCTTCTTCGCTTGCGAAGAGGACGTGACGCACGACACGCCGGACGCGCCGCTTCCCGAGGCGATCGCGTCCGGCGCCGAGCCGTTCTACGTGATCGGCGCGATCGCGGGCGGCTGACGGCGCGCCTAGCGTCCCTTCTGGGCGAACGAGCCCGAGCGCAGCGGGTCGACGAGCTCGGTGCCGTCTTCCTTCGTCACCGCAACGCTGGCCATACCGAGCGCGTTCGGGTTGCGCGCGGGGTGGCCGACCGCGACGATGCGCTCGCCCGGTGCGAACGTGTCGGCCTTGATGCCGACACGGGCCAGGATCGCGATGCTCGCGAACTGCAGGCTCCAGACCTGCGGGTTGCCGTGCTCGTCCGGCACCTCGACGTAGAGGACCGGATGCGGATTGCGGAAGTCGAAGCGCTGCACGACGCCTTCGATGCGCACGTCGCGTTCCTGATCGAAGTAGGGCGCCTGGGAGTGGTGGGCGCCGGCCGGGACCGCGAAGAGCGCGCCGGCGAGCGCGAGAACCGCTGCCAGCGTCGTCGCCGGCGTCGTCGTGTTTCTGTCCATGTCGGTCGTTCCTCGTTCGATCATTGCGCGCCGACGGGCACGCCGCCGCGCGAAGGCTCGCTCTGGCCGCTCGAGCGGAAGTTCGGCACGTTCTCGGGGTCGGCGAATTGCACCGGCTGGCGGGCCTGATCGAGCTCGCAGCCGTACGGCAAGAAGAGCGGGTCCTCGCCTCGCACCCACTCGAACGTGAACTCGATCGGCTCCTCGAGAATCAACGGATCCTCCGTCAGCACTTCCGCCCTGAGCCGATCGCCGTCGCGGCTGTAGCGCTCGGTGACGCGCTTCAACGTGGACGACGGGATGCCGCCGAGATCCTCGAGGCCGGTCGGATCGTAGAGGAAGCGGTCGGTCACGACGACCAGCGTGTCGCCCTCGTAACGGCCGCGCGAGTGACCCTGCCACGAAGCGTCGTACGGGCCCGGCTCCGGGTGGCCCCAGCCGTCGAGCCAGATCGTGCGGACGACGTCGTCCTTCTCGTACTCGAAGATCACGCGGTCCGCGAGCTGGTGGACCGCGAAACGGTACGGGTCCGCGAGCAGCGACGGCACGGTCGCCTGCACGCAGTCGAACTTCGGCCCGAGCGGCTCCTCGAACGCGTCGGCCATCTTCCGGCCGGCCCGCGTCAATTTCAGATCCGCGATCACGAACGGACAGGTTTCGCCGTCCGGAACGCAGGTCACCGGGGCCCAGCGGCCGGTCAGATCGGGCACGGGCGCGGGCTGCGCATGCGCGACACCGGCGTCGCCGGCCGCGCCGGCGGTCAGGACCGCGGCCACGAGCGAGCCGCAGGCTCTACGAACGATAACGGTCAAAGCTCCTCCTCGCTGCAAGTCGTGCGGCCTTCGGCCCGGCTCGGCGCGGGACCGCTCGACTCGCCGTCACTACCACCGAAGAGGGTAGCCCCACACCGTGCCCGGGAGGATGAATCCGGGCTATACCGCCGACTCGCGAGGGTAATCCGCTCGCCGGGACATTCCCCTCGCGAGGCGCCGCCGCCGGCTCGGGATCGCTCCGCCGGCGGCCCGCCCGCGGGCTTCACGGAGCGACGTCGGCGGGGTCGGCCTGCGGCGCGGCCGCGGCTTCGGCAAAGAGCGCGTCGCGATGCATCGAGAAGTAGCGCAGCGTATCGTGGACCGCGTCGACGACCGCCCGCGACGTCACGGTCGCGCCCGTCATCGTATCGAACGGCCCGTCGTCCCGATCGACCGCCCAGAACTCCGGGTTCGCGAGCGACGTTCCGTCGAACTGCGTGATCCAGCGGCTCTTGCCGATCTCGATCGCATCGCCGAGGCCCGGCGTCTCGCGGTGGCCGACCGCGCGCACGCCGGTGACCGTGCCGTCGGGCGTAAGGCCGATCAGGAGCTGAATCGGAGCGTTGTAGCCGTTCGGCGCGACGCTCGCGAAGACGACGGCCGCAGGCGAGCCGCGCGGGCCGACGACGAACACGTCGATCGGGCCCGGCGAGCCCAATAGCTCAGGGTCCGTGGCCGAGAGCCGCACCGTCGCGAGGTCGCTGCCGCGCAGCTCCTCCGGCAGCACGCTGCTCAGGCTCTCGAGCAGGCGCGCGCGCGCATTCGCCGCGATGCGGTCGCGCGTGAGCTCGTAGCTCGTGCTGATCAGGAGCGCCGCGGCGATGGCGATCACGCCGACGACGAGCACCGTGCGTACGGGGCTGCCTTCACCGCCGGCCATAGATGCGTGTCCGAGTGAAACGGTCTATCAGCGGCACGGCTGCGTTCATCATCAGCACGGCGAACGCGAAGCCGTCCGGATAGCCGCCCCACGTGCGGATGACGTAGGTGAGGACGCCGATCGCGGCGCCGTAGATCAGCCGTCCGCGGTCGGTCGTCGCCGCGGAGACCGGGTCGGTCGCGATGAAGAACGCGCCGAGGATCGTCGCGCCGCTGAACAGATGAAAGCTGGCCGGCGCGAAGCGCGCCGGGTCGAGCAGGTTCAGAACGAGCGCGGGCACGAGCACGCCGGCGAGCACGGCGGCCGGGATGTGCCAGCGGATCGTCGTCGTGTAGAGGAGATAGAGCCCGCCGAGCGCGATGAAGTTGTTGACCCACTCCCACCCGCGCCCGCCGAAGTCGCCGAAGAGCGAGCCCGTGCGCGTTTGCGCGAAGCTGCTTCCGGCACGGATGCCCTCGCGCACGGTGTCGAGCGGCGTCGCGCGCGTCAGCGCGTCGATGGCGACGTTCGCGGGCAGCTCGCCGGTCAGCGAGTACCGCAGATGCGCGGGAAAGCTCAGGTGCTGATAGTCGATGTCGCCCATACGCGGCGGCACCCACTGCGTCATCTCCATGGGAAAGGAGATCAGCAGGAACACGTAGCCGACCATCGCCGGATTGAAGAGGTTCCTGCCGAGGCCGCCGTAAAGGTGCTTGCCGAGCAACACCGCGACCGCGGCACCGAGGGCCGGGATCCACCACGGCACGAGCGGCGGAATCCCGAACACGAGGAGCGCCGCCGTCACGAGCGCGCTGCCGTCGCGGAGCGCACGGCGCGTCCGCCGCCGGCGCAGCCGCAACACGGTCGCCTCGACCGCGAGCGCCGCGATGGCCGCGGTCACGAAGTTCAGCAGGAAGCCGAAGCCGAAGAACCAGCTGTGCACGAGCGCCGCGGGCGCGAGCGCGTAGAGCACGCGCCGCATGACGAGCGGCACGCTCACCGCCGGGGCGGCGTGCGGGGCGGGAGCAGTCTTGAACTGCATGCCTACCCGGGGTCCCGGTCCTCGCTGCGTCGGGCCCGGGCGCGCTCGACGGCCGCCTCGATGGCTTTCCGCGTCGCTTCCCGATCGCCGCGAACGACGCTCTTCAGCACGCTTTGCAGCTCTGCCTCGCGAGCCTGCCCAGCGGCGAGCCGGCGCTCGCGGCGCTGGAAGCGCTCGTCGCTCACGGCCGCGAAGCGTTGCCGCTCGCGCTCGAGGGCCAAGCCCCGCTTCGCCGCGCGGAAGCGCTCGGTCAGCGGGATGTGGCTCGGGCAGACCACGTCGCAGCAGCCGCACTCGATGCAGTCGTCGAGGCCGAGGACGTCGAGCGTCTCGTAATCCTCGAAGCGCGCGGCGACGTGCAGCTCTTGCGGCAGGAGGCGCGCCGGGCAGCTCGACGCGCACTCCCCGCAGCGGATGCAGGGCCACTCGTCGGTCTCGTCGCGGACCTCCTCGGCCGTCGCGGCGATGATGCAGTTCGTGGCTTTCGTCACCGGGATGTCGTCGTCCGGCACGGCGTACCCCATCATGCTGCCGCCGACGACGAGGCGCACGACGTCGTCCGTGTAGCCGCCGCACCGCTCGATCAGCTCGCCGACGCGCGTGCCGAGCGGCGTCCAGACGTTCTGCGGCTCTCTCACGCCGCCGCCCGTGACGGTGACGACCCGCGCCGTCAGCGGCTCGCCCGCGGCGAGCCAGCGGTGGAGCGCGTACGCGGTGCCGACGTTCTGGCAGAGATAGCCGATGTCGCTCGGATAGCCGCCGCTCGGGACCTCCTCGCCGGTCAGCAGCTCGACGAGCTGCCGCTCGCCGCCGGTCGGATACACCGTCGGCACCTCTGCGATTCTGAGGCGCGGATCGCCGGCGGCCTCGCCCGCGACGCGCAGCGCCTCGAGCGCCCGCGGCTTGTCGCGCTCGACCGCGATCACGCAAAGCGGCGCGCCGACGAGCCCGGCCATCGCGAGCGCGCCGGACACGACCTCCGCGGCCGCCTCGCGCATCAGGACGTCGTCGCAGCTGATGTACGGCTCGCACTCCGCGCCGTTCACGATCAACGCCTTGCACGAGCCGGTCGCGCCGAACTTGTCGGCGGTTGGGAACACGGCGCCCCCGAGCCCTGCGAGCCCGCCGGCGCGGAGCGTCGCGAGCCGCGCATCGGCGCTGTCCGGCCAAGCGGGCGGCTGCGGCGTCGCAGGCTCTCCTGCGTCCGCGCGCTCGATCACGACGCAGAGAGAGGTGTGCAGGCCGCTCCCGGTCGGCACCGGGCGCTCCTCGATCGCGCGAACGACGCCGTCGATCGACGCATGAACGGCCGTCGACGGTGCGGCACCCGGCCGGCCGACGAGCTCGCCCGCGCGAACGCGCTGCCCGACCGCGACGACGGGGACGGCCGGCGAGCCGCGGTGCTGCAGCAGCGGCAGCACGACCTCGCGCGGGACGAAGCCGCGCAGGATCGGCAACTCCGCGGATCGCTCCTTGTTCGCGGGGAGCCGGATGCCCCCGGTCGGCCGGCGGACGAGCGGGTGATCAAGCATGGCGCGGCACCAGGCTGATGCAATCGACCGGGCACGGCGGCAGGCAGAGCTCGCAGCCGGTGCAATGCGTCGGCAGCACCGCGTGGAGCGCGTGCGGCACGCCGACGATCGCATCGACCGGGCACGCGCGTACGCACAAGTTGCAGCCGATGCAGAGCGTCTCGTCGATGTGGGCGACGCGATCGAGGCTCGCGCTGCCGCGGCTCGTGTCGAGCGGCAGCGGATCGCGCCCGAGCAGCGTCGCGAGCCGTTGCACCGTCTGCTCGCCGCCCGGCGGGCAGCGATTGATGTCGGCCGTGCCGCCGGCGATCGCCGCCGCGTACGGCCGGCAGCCTGGATAGCCGCACTGGCCGCACTGGATCCGCGGCAGCAGCCGCTCGACGCGCTCCGTCAGGTCGTCGCCGGTCGCCGGCATCAGCCGCTCGGCCGCGACGAGCAGCGCCGAGAGCGTTACGGCGAGCCCGGCGAGCACGACGACGCTCTCGATCATCTACAACCTCGCGAAGCCTGCGAATCCGAGGAACGCAAGAGACATGATCCCGGCCGTGACGAACGCGATCGCGTTGCCGCGAAACGGCGCCGGCACGTCCGTGCGCTCGAGCCGCTCGCGGAGACCGGCGAGAAGCGCGAGCACGAGCGCGAACCCGAGCGCGGCTCCCGCGCCGTAGAAGATCGCCGCGATCAGGCTGCGGCTCGCGGAGGAGTTCAGGAGCGCGACGCCGAGCACCGCGCAGTTGCTCGCGATCAGCGGGATGTACAGACCGAGCAGCCGGTGGAGCAGCGGCGAGAAGCGCCGGATCATCAGCTCCGTGAGCTGCACCGCGGCGCCGATGATCAGGATGAACGCGACGAGCCGCAGGTAGCCGAGCCCGAACGGCTCGAGCAGGAAGCGCTCGGCGAGATAGCTGAGCGCAGACGCCGTCGTCAGCACGAGCCCCGTCGCGAACCCCATCCCGACGGCGCCCTCGATCCGCCTGGATGCGCCCATGAACGGGCACAGCCCCAGGAACTGCACGAGCACGAAGTTGTTCACCAGCGCGGCGCCGATGACGATGAGCATCAGCTCGGTCACGTCACGACACCTTCATGCCGGGACGGGCGCCGGAGTCCGGCGAGAGCACGAAGACGCCCGAGCCGTCGCCGCCGCTCGCGGCGAGGATCATGCCTTCCGAGACGCCGAAGCGCATCTTGCGCGGCTTCAGGTTCGCGACGACGACGACGAGCCGGCCGACGAGCCGTTCGGGGTCGTACGCCTTGCGGATGCCGGCGAACACCGTCCGCCGCTCGCCGCCGAGATCGAGCTCGAGCTTCAGCAGCTTGTCCGCTCCCTCGACGAGGCTCGCGGCGACGACCTCGGCCACGCGCAGGTCGACCTTCAGGAACTGCTCGAGGTCGATCGTCTCGGCCGCGGCCTTCGGCGCCTCGGGCGGCGGTGCCGCCTGGATGCCCGACTCGCTCTTCGCCTCGGCCATCACCGCGTCGAGCGCGCGCTGCTCGACGCGCTGCAGCAGCGGCGAGTAGGGCGCGATCGTCGCGCCGAGCAGCGGCGCGCCCGCGTCCCGCCACGCGAGCGGTCCGGCGCCGAGAAAGGCCTCCGCGCGCTCGGCGACCGCCGGGATCACGGGCTTCAGATAGACGAGCAGCGTCCGAAACAGGTTCAGGCCGAGCGTGCAGACGCCGACGACGTCGTCCCGCTTCGCCGGATCCTTCGCGGCGATCCACGGCTTCTGCTCGTCGATGTACTGGTTCGCGCGGTCCGCGAGCGCCATGATCTTGCGGATCGCGCGCGCGTAGTGCCGCTGCTCGTAGTCGGCGGCGATGTCCTCGGCCGCCGCCGCGAAATCCTCGAAGAGCCGCGGCTCCGGCAGCGCTTCCGCGAGCCGCCCGCCGTTCAGCCGGTGCACGAATCCGGCGCAGCGGCTCGCGATGTTCACGACCTTGCCGACGAGATCCGCGTTCACGCGGCTCGTAAAGTCGGCGAAGTTCAGGTCGATGTCGTCGGTGCCGGGCCCGAGCTTCGCGGCGTAGTAGTAGCGCAGGAAGTCCGGGTCGACGTGACGGGCGAAGGTGCCGGCCGCGATCGCCGTGCCGCGCCGCTTCGAGAGCTTTTGGCCGTCGACGGTCAGGAAGCCGTGCACGAC
>CAYWGQ010000180.1:0-7574 GCA_964457725.1 uncultured Gammaproteobacteria bacterium | reverse complement strand
CCGGCGGGCCGTAAGCGTGCGCCGACCGCGCCGCAGGACCCTCGACCCGCGCCTTTCGGTTCGTTCCGGCGGCGTCCGGGTCGCCGGGTCGCGGCTGGACAGCCGCTCCTACACGTGAGCGGCGGAGCGTGCCTAGGTCAGGCGGCGTTTCGCTGCGGCAGCGCGACCGACAGCTCGAGCACCTCGTGCCCGTCGGCCGCTTCGAGGTTGATCTCGACCTGGTCGACGTCGACCTGCACGTACTTGCGGATCACCTCGAGCAGCTCGCCGCGGAGCAGCGGCAGGTAGTCCGGGCCGCCGCGCTGGTTCCGCTCCTGAGCGACGAGGATGCGCAGCCGTTCTTTGGCGAGCGAAGCCGTCGGCGGACGGCGGCGAAAGAGTGCGAGCAACCGGTCCATGTTCAACCTCGGAAAATTCGGGAGAAGATGCCCTTCTTGGGCTCCTCGATAAAGCGCAGCTCTACGTCATCGCCCATCAGCCGCGAGACGGCGTCGTCGTAGGCGCGCGACACGCTGCTTCCCTCGTTCAGGATCACCGGCGTGCCGGCGTTCGATGCCGCGAGCACGTCCTGCGATTCCGGGATTACGCCGAGCACGTCGATGCCGAGGATCTCCTTCACGTCGTCGACGCTCATCATCTCGCCGAGCGCCACCCGCCGCGGGTTGTAGCGGGTGAGCAGCAGATGCTCCTTCACGCGGCCGTTGTCCTGCTCGGCGCGGAACGTCTTGCTCGCGAGGAGCCCGAGCACGCGGTCGGAGTCGCGCACCGAGGAGACCTCGGGGTTCACGACGACGATCGCGCGGTCCGCGTAGTACATCGCGAGATGCGCGCCGCGCTCGATGCCCGCGGGGGAATCGCAGAGGATGTAATCGAAGCCGTCCGATGCGAGCTCGTCGAGCACGCGCTTCACGCCGTCGGCCGTCAGCGCCTCCTTGTCGCGCGTCTGCGAAGCCGCGAGGATGTGCAGCGAATCGAGCCGCTTGTCCCGGATCAGCGCCTGCTTCAGCGTGCAGTCGCCCTGGATCACGTTGACGAAGTCGTAGACCACGCGCCGCTCGCACCCCATCACGAGGTCGAGATTGCGCAGCCCGATGTCGAAGTCGATGACCGCGACCTTCTTGCCGCGTTTCGCAAGGCCGCACGCGAGGCTCGCGGACGTCGTCGTCTTGCCGACACCGCCCTTTCCGGACGTGACGACGATGATCTCGGTCAGCCTTTGCGCCGCGGCCGGCGCTGCGGACGGCGGCGGTGATTCGTTCAGAATCGCGGACATATCGGATGACCTCCTTGCCCTATGCGGGACCGATGCGAGTGAAGTGAAGATCCTCGCCTGCAAGCCATGCCTTCACGGGCTTGCCCGCGAGCTCGGCGGGAATCGTTTCGAACACACGAAAAACGCCGGCTATGGAGACGAGCTCCGCATTGAACTCCTGGCAGAAGATCCGTGCCGTCTTCTCGCCGCGTGCGCCCGCGAGCGCGCGCCCGCGGAGCGACCCGTAGATGTGCACGCAGCCGTCGGCCATGACCTCCGCACCCGCGCCGACGGCGTTCGTGACGATCAGATCGCGGCCGCGCGCATAAACGCGCTGCCCCGAGCGCACCGGCTGGTCGTGGAGCAGCGCGATCGTCGGCTGCGGCGGCGCGGCCGAGGCCGGAGCCGGCGGCGGCGTCGGCTGCTGCGGCTGCGGAGGCTGCGGCGCAGCGGCGGCTTTCGAAGACTGCGGCCCGAAATCCCGCAGCAGCGCGCCGAGCGCCGGCTTCGGCGGCGGCCGCCACTGCGCGATCAGCGGCAGGTCGAGCGTGCGCGCGAGCGCGTCGACGGCATCGTCGCCCTGCACGAGACCGACCGGGTAGAACCCAGTGTCGCGAATCGCAGACAGTATCTCGCCGAGCTCGCTCGCGGACGGCACGTCCGTCAGCTTGCCGAGATCGACGCAGACGGCGGTGCGCTGCTGGAAGAACTGCGGCGCGCTCGCGATGCGTGCGCCGAGCTCGTGACGGATGGCTACAGGGTCCAGGGATCGGAGTCGAATCTGCGCGAGACCCACCTGACCGACGCGGATCTCGCACGGAGCGTCTTGAGCAGTGCTGGTTCTGTGCATCAGGACTCGAGACTCTCCAACACCGATCGTTCTGCGCGCGATCCTAGCGGATGCGAAGGAATGTTGCACTCTCTTTCTTGTCGCGCGTCGCTGCGTGCGCGTGCAGACCGCGCAGCGGTCACACGAAGCGGGCACGCTAAGCGGCGCGCGTTCGAAGATGCGTGACGAGGCGGTGCTCGCCGCGGCGACGAGCGCGCGGAATTGCCGTCGGCCGGCTCTGCGCCTATCGTAGCGGCTCGTCGGGCCGACGAGCCCGGCGCGGGCGTTGATTGGGGCGGCGCCCGCCACGCATATCCGACCAGGGGGCACCTCGACGATGCAGAGCACGCACAGCGCTTCGCCGCCGCGGGAATCCGTGCGCCGGGTGGCCCTCGCCAGCATGGTCGGCACCTCGATCGAGTGGTACGACTTCTTCATCTTCGGCACGGCCTCGGCGCTCGTCTTCGGCCGGCTGTTCTTCCCGACGTTCTCGGAGCTCGCGGGCACGCTCGCGGCGTTCGCGTCGTTCGCGGTCGGGTTCGTCGCCCGCCCGGTCGGCGGCCTCGTGTTCGGCCACTTCGGCGACCGGATCGGGCGGAAGACCACGCTCGTGCTGACGCTGACGATGATGGGCCTCGCGACGTTCGCGATGGGCCTGATGCCGACCTACGAGACGATCGGCGTCTGGGCGCCGATCTCGATGGTGGTGCTGCGGTTCGTCCAGGGGCTCGCGGTCGGCGGCGAGTGGGGCGGCGCGGTGCTGATGGCGACCGAGCACTCCGGCCGCGAGCGGCGCGGGTTCTTCGGCAGCTTCGCGCAGGTCGGCAGCGCGGTCGGCGGGTTGATGTCGACCGGCATGTTCCTGCTGATGCAGCAGCTGCCGGAGGAGCAGTTCCTGGCCTGGGGCTGGCGCGTGCCGTTCCTGATTAGCATCGTGCTCGTGCTCGTCGGGCTCTTCATCCGGCTGCGGATCATGGAGTCGCCGGTCTTCGCGAAGATCAAGGAGACGCGGCGCGTCGTGAAGGTGCCGGTCGTCGAGCTGCTGCGCACCGACGCCCGCAACGTGGCGCTCGCCGCGGGGCTCTACCTCGCGCACGGCGTGCTGTTCTACGCGATGACGGTCTACACCCTCGCCTACACGACGAGCGTGTACGGGCTCGAGGAGAACACGTACCTGGTCGGCGTCACGGCCGCGGGCGCCGTGCAGCTCTTGACGATCCCGCTGCTCGGCGCGCTCTCGGACAAGCTCGGGCGCCGGCCGGTGATCATCTTCGGGACGCTTTTCATCGTCGCGTTCTCGGTGCCGCTGAACTTCATGATCACGTCGCAGATCCCGATGCTCGCATGGCTCGCGGTCGTCATCGGCATCTGCGTCGGCCACAACTCGGTGTACGCGCCGACCGCGGCGCTGTACTCGGAGATGTTCCCGGCGCACGTGCGCTACAGCGGCGCGTCGCTCGGCTACCAGCTCGGCGGGGCGATCGCGGGGTTCGTGCCGCTGACGGCGGCGTCGCTCGTCGGCGCGGCCGGCGGCGCGTATTGGCCGATCCCGGCGTTGATCGCGGCGACAGGGCTGATCGGCTTCGTCTGCATCTTGCTCGTGAGGCCGGTCGCGGAGGTGCAACCGGCGGCGGAGGCTGCGGTCGCGGACGGGGCGGAGGTCCGGTCGGGGCCGTCGTTGGCGTAGCGGCCGCACCGCGCCCGGACGCATCGCCTCGGCTCACCCTATATAGATAGGTGTCGCGCTGCGCCGTGAGCGCACCGGCCGACACATCGCGATGCAGTGACGCTCCGCCGCTTTTGCCGACGAGAGGCGCCGTGCCGGAGCGGCTGGCCCGGCGCGCGGCCGCCCCTACTCCTCCGCCGCGAACCGGCTCGCCGACTCGCGGTCGCACGGCAGCCCGGACGGGCGGTGCTCCGGCCGATAGTCCCAATGCAGGCGCTGCGTCAGCGGCTCGGCCAGGTACTCGGGATCCTCGACGAAGGCGTCGTACTCGAGGGTCGTGCCGTCGGCGCTCAGCGTGAACCGCTCGACCGTGCGCTTCGCGGCGCTCGACGGCAGGTCGAACGCGAAGCCTTCCGGATGTGCGGCGTAGCCGATCGTGTCGACGACGAGTGTGCCGCCTTCCCACCGGCCGATCGAGTGGCCGAGCACCGTCGGCTCGAGGTCGGGCGGATGGCCGGCGCGGTCGAGATGAACGACCCGCTGCGCGTCCAGCGCGTCGATCTCGAACGTCGCTCGCGACTCCGTCACGGCAACGGTCACCGCCGCGGGCAGCGCCATCAGCATCGGCGGCCCGAACGGCATGCAGTCCGAGCGCGCGGCGTTGCGCGCCTCCGCAGTGTCGGCGACGGCCGCACGGCCCTTGTCCGTCAGCTGCCACCGCACGCTCCGCGAAAAGGTCGCCATCTCCGTCGCCCGCGGCACCCAGATCCCCGCGAGACTCGACGCGCGTGCGGTCACGGGCGGCTCGCGCTCGGCAGCGAGCGGGTGCAGCGGAATCGTGAAGCCGTCGCTCCTCGTCAGCGTCCAGCCGAGCGCGACGCGCCGTTCGCCCCGCCGATGCGGCTTCACGCGAACGACGACGCGGTCGCCCGGCTCGAGCGAGGTGGCGTTCAACCCGACCGTCGCGAGGTTGCCCGCGGCCGGCGCCTCGATCTGCTGGATCACGGGCTCGCCGTTCGGGCCGGGCACCTCGACCGCGAAGTAGACGTGCGGATTGCGCCACCACACCTCGACGATCGTGCCCTCGAGCACGACGTCGCGGCTCAAGTCGAACATGGCCGGGCTGTGGTGCGCCGTCGCCGGCGAAGGAAGGAGGAACGAAGCCAAGAGGCCGAGCAAGGAAGCGCGAGTCGTGTTCACGGGTGCGCCCTCGAGACCTAAGCGTCGATCATACGCCTCCGCAAACCCGACCGCGCACGAGACCGGCGGCACCGATAGAATCAGCTGAAAGCACTCGAGAATGAGTGGCGACGCAAACGGCCTACCGGCCGACACTCGGAGGCATGGGACTCGTGACGGCCAAGCTGACGTTGAGCAACCCGCGCGAGCCGGCGCTCGCGCCGATCGAGGTGGAGGCACTCGCGGACACGGGCTCGGTGTTCCTGTGCATTCCGGAGCACGTGCGCCTGCAGCTGAAGCTCGAGCCGCTCGAGCAGCGCGAGGTGAAGCTCGCGGACGGCTCTCGGGCGACGTACCCCTACGTCGGCCCGGTGATGCTCCGCTTCAAGAACCGGACCGGCTTCGTCGGCGCGCTCGTGCTCGGCGACGAGGTGCTGCTCGGCGCGATTCCGCTCGAGGACATGGACCTCGTCGTCAATCCGCGCGACCGATCGGTCGACGTGAATCCGCAAAGCCCGAACATCGCGACGGGGATCTGTAAGCGGGCGGCTTGACGCGGGTCGAGTCGCGGCGCGAATCGGCATCCGTCGGACGCGCCCTGCGCTCCATCGATTCGATGAAACCGTCGATGTCGAACTCCATCTCGTATGCGATGTTCATGTCGCCGCACCTGCTCGCCAAGTCCACCTGCGTTCCTATTAGCATCGATCGTGCCAGCGCTTCGGCGCGCGTATCGCATTGATTCTTTGAAGAAGCAGGCGGGCGGATGCACCGCTGCGGTGCATCCGCCGAGCGAGCTGACGCGCGGCGGTGCGCCGCCCGATCACCACCGGCGGCGGCTCGGCCGCCGTCCGACCTGACCCTCGGAGCCGTCGCCCCAGCAGTACGCGCGCGCGTCCGTGCCGATCGCGCACGCGTGGCGGTTGCCGACCGCGAGGTCGACGAACGTCTGCTCGCTCTCGACCTCGACCGCCCGCCCGTCGGCCGCGGGCACCCTCCTGCCCCTGAAGCAGTACGCCTTGCCTTCGGCCGTCAGGCCGCACGTCTGCGTATCTGCCGCGTGCAAAGTCGACCACCTGGCGCTGCGCAGGTCGACCGGCACCGGCAGCGCGCCGTGCGGCAGCGGCCCCGCGCGGAGCCGCGGATGCGGCTGTATCTGTCCGTCGACCGGGTAGCCGACGCCCCAGCAGTGCACGGCGCCTTCGGTCGTGAGCCCACAGCTGTGCCCGCCGCCGGCAACGACGCGCTCGAGCTCGAGGCTGCCCTGCACCGCGACCGGCGCGGCGCTCTCGCGAATGCCGCCGTAGTACCCCGACGAGCCGGTGCCGAGCGAGCCGTACAGATTGTTTCCCCAGCAATGAGCACGTCGCGCCGCGTCGAGGCCGCAGCCGTGCGTGCCGCCGAAGGTGATCTCGGTGAACGCGATGTCCGTCGGAACGACGGTCGGGCCCGTGAGCACGCCGGACGCGCTGCCGTCCGCGCCGTCGATCAGACCCCAGCACCACACGCGCCCTTCCGCCGTCAGGCCGCACGCGCCGCCGTTGCTCGACGCGCTCGACGCGAGCGCGACGAACGGCCCGCCGGGCACGCGAACCGGCGCGGCACTGCTCACGAGAAAGCCCTCTTCCGTTCGTCCGCCGAGCCCGTATCCCCAGCAGTGCGCGGCGCCGGACTCGTCGAGCCCGCACGTGCCCCAGCGCATCGCCGCGAGCGCGGTGAAGCGCGGCACGTCCGGAAGACGGACTGGTGTCGAGCTGCACGAGAACGCGCGGGGGCCGTCGCCGCCGCAGGTCTCGGTCACCGCGGCGGTACCGAGCTGCTCGTAGCGGTTCGAGCCCCAGCAATACGTCTCGCCGTCGATCGTCAGCGCGCAGGTGTGATCGCCGCCGGCCGCAATCGCGGCGAATTCGAACGTGTCGCTGACTCGGACGGGCTCGGTATAGAGATCCGGCGGCTTCGGCGGCGCCCCGGCGAGCGAGCGTGCGGTCGCCCAGAGCAGCCACGGCACGCCAGGCCCTTCACCGGTGCTCGCGCATGCCGCGAGAAAGAGGAGCGGGGCCGCGAGCGCGGCGCGGCCCCAAGCGCGGACGCCGCGTTCGATCGAGCTACTGCGACGATGCGCTGCCATGGGTAGTGCCGATGCCATTGGCATCTCAAATCCTATGAATTCGCGCTGAGCGGTCAACGTTTTCGGACATCGCCGCGAGCGGGGCGTCGCCTGGCTCCCGCCCGCGAGATACACTCGGAGTCGGCACAGCCCGCCCGATCGAGGGGGTTCCGGATGGCGACGACCGTCACCGCGCAGCGCGCGACTGCCGCGACGACCTTCAGCGGCTCGTTTTATTTCTGGATGGTCATGCTGATGGCGTTCTTCGTGTTCGGCGGGTTCGGCATGACGTACTGGTATCCGCTGGCCACGGGCACGTTCCCGCCGGCGCCGCCGGTCGTGCATCTGCACGGCCTCACGTATTTCAGCTGGATGGTGCTGCTGATCGCCCAAGCCGCGCTCGTGAACGTCCGCAACGTCGCGCTGCACCGCAGCCTCGGCACGTTCGGCATCGCGCTCGCGACCGCGGTGATGATCATGGGCGCGCTGATCACGATCCTCGGCGCGTCCGACGCGAGCGCCGGCGCCGCCCACGGCATCT
>CAYWGQ010000179.1:0-7708 GCA_964457725.1 uncultured Gammaproteobacteria bacterium | reverse complement strand
CGAGGTCGACGTCGCGCGCCAGGCACCGAACGTCGACCGGATGCGCAGGCTCGGCGCGAAGGTCGTGCCGGTCACCTCGGGCGACCGCACGCTCCGCGCCGCGATCGACGAGGCGATCCGCGACTGGGTGTCCGACCCGGAGGGCACCTACTACCTGCTCGGCTCCGCGGTCGGCCCGCACCCGTATCCGTATCTCGTCCGCGAGCTGCAAGCGGTCATCGGCCGCGAGGCCCGCGAGCAGATGCTGCGGGCGGCCGGGCGGCTGCCCGACGCGGTCTTCGCGTGCGTCGGCGGCGGCTCGAACGCAATCGGGCTGTTCCACCCGTTCCTCGCGGACCGCGAGGTCGCGCTCGTCGGGGTAGAGGCCGGCGGCAGCGGCAGCGCGCTCGGCCAGCACGCCGCGACGCTCGCGGCCGGACGCCCCGGCGTTCTGCACGGCGCCTACTCGATGCTGCTCTACGACGAGCACGGCCAGATCCAGGAGACGCATTCCGTGTCGGCCGGGCTCGACTATCCCGGCGTCGGTCCCGAGCACGCGCTGCTCAAGCTCGTCGGCCGCGTCGATTACGTCGCCGCCGGCGACCGCGAGGCGCTCGCCGCGCTCGACGAATGCTGCGAGGCCGAAGGCATCCTGCCGGCGCTCGAGAGCGCGCACGCGCTCGCCGGCGCCCGCCGGTGGGCCGAGCGCCATCCGGGATGCACGGTCCTCGTCGGCGTGTCCGGCCGCGGCGACAAGGACATGCCGATCCTCGCCCAGCATCCTCGCCGGGAGGAGCAAGCCGATGCTGCCGCGTGATCGAATCCGGACCGCGCTCGAGCAACGCCGCGCCGCGGGGCAGCCCGCGCTCGTCGCCTTCGTGACGGCCGGCTACCCGTCGACGGACGGCTTCCTCGCCGCGCTCGACGCGATCGCGAGCGAGGCGGACGCGATCGAGATCGGCGTCCCGTTCAGCGATCCGATGGCGGACGGCGTGACGATTCAGCGCGCGAGCCGCGCGGCGATCGAAAGCGGCGTCTCGCTCCGCTGGATCTTCGACCGGCTCGCGTCGCGGTCGGCGCCGCCGGCCACCCCGCTGCTCCTGATGAGCTACCTGAACCCGCTCCTCGCGTTCGGCTACGAGCGGCTCGCGGCACGCGCGGCGGAGACCGGTGTGGCCGGATTCATCGTGCCGGATCTGCCGTACGAGGAGAGCGGGCCGCTGCACCGCGCGCTCGAGGCCGCGGGGCTCGCGCTCGTGCAGCTCGTGACGCCGGCGACGCCGGCCGAGCGCCTGCGGACGCTCTGCGCCGCGAGCGAAGGCTTCGTGTACGCCGTGACCCGCGCCGGCATCACCGGCGACGCGGCGCTGCCGGCCGAGCTCGCCGAGTATCTCGACGCCGTGAAAGCGGCGAGCGAGCTGCCGGTCTGCGCCGGCTTCGGCGTGCGCCGCGCCGAGCAGGTCGAGCTGATCGGTGCGCACGCGGACGGCGTGATCGTCGGCTCCGCGCTCGTCGAGGCGCTCGAGCGCGGCGAGGACCCGGCGGCGTTCCTGCGAGGGCTGCGGAGAGCGCGGTGAAGCGCGTCCACGCGAGCGAGTCGCTGCTCGAGATCGTGCACCTGAGGAACGTGCTCGAGCATGCCGGCATCGCCTGCACGATCAAGAACCAGGCGCTCGCCGGCGCGCTCGGCGAGCTGCCGTTCGTCGACTGCGCGCCGGAGCTCTGGGTGCTCGACGACGCGGATGCCGAGCGTGCGCGCGTGCTGCTCGCCGCCGAGCGGGAGCCCGCGCCCGCTGGGCCGCCGTGGCGCTGCGAGCGCTGCGGCGAGGAGAACGAGCCGCAGTTCGCGGCCTGCTGGCGCTGCGCCGCGGCCGATCCGCGGGCCTGACGCGCACGATGGCACGCAACGGCTCGTCACCCGTGTAAACGACGGTGAGGCTCAGCAGCGATCGCAAGCTCGCCGCCGCCCCGGGCCGCAGCGCGCTCGCTGCGAGGCTCGGCCGCGCCGTGCTCGCGCTCGCGGCGGCGTCGCTCGCCGTCACGGTGCTCGCGCTCGGCGCGCGGCTCTGGTGGGGATTCGAGCTGCTGACCCACTTCCGGCCACAGTACGCGGCCGGACAGCTCCTGCTGCTCGCGGCGCTCGCGCTCGCTCGGCGGCCGCGCTGGTGCGTCGCCGTGCTCGCAGGTCTCGCCGTCAACGCGGTGCCGCTCGCACCCTACCTGCCGCGGCTCGGCGTCGCGGCAGCGGCCGCCTCCGGGAACGCGTCCGTGACTGTGCTCGCGGTGAACGTCGAGTGGCGCAACCCGCGCGCGGACGCGCTGCTCGACATCGTGCGCCGCGAGTCGCCCGACCTGCTGCTCGTCGTCGAGCTGACCGAGGATTGGCGGCAACGGCTCGCGGAGCTCGAGCTAGCGTATCCGCACCGCGTCGTGGCGCCACGGGCGGATGCGTTCGGCCTCGCTCTGTACTCGCGGCTGCCGCTCGAGCGAGCGGAGACGTTCGACCTCGAGACGACGGCCGCGATCGACGCCGAGGTCGCGACGCCGGCCGGGCCGTTCCGCTTCCTCGGCGTGCACCTGCGCCCGCCGACGACGGCGCGCTGGCTCGCGGAGCGGAACCGCCAGCTCGAGCTCCTCGGCGAGCTCGCGAGCGAGGCGGCGCTGCCGCTCGTCGTCGCCGGCGACTTCAACGCGACGCCTTACTCGCCGTACTTCGGCGACTTCCTCGACGCGGGCGGCCTGCGCACGACGCTCGCCGGGCGCGCGCCCGGGCTGACGTGGCCGACGTTCTTGCCAGTGCTCGGCATTCCCATCGATCATTGCGCCGTGAGCGAAGAATTCATCGTCATCGAGCACCGTAGGTTGCCGGCCGTCGGCTCCGACCACTATCCGATCCTCGCGCGGCTCGCGCTCGAGAGGCGGCCGTGAGCGACGCGGCGACGCAGCCGACCGCGGCGGTCCTGCTGATCGGCAACGAGCTCCTGTCCGGCAAGACGCAGGACGCGAACCTGCAGTTCTTCGGCATCGAGCTCGCGAAGCTCGGCATCCGCCTCGAGGAGGCGCGCGTCGTCCGCGACGTCGCCGACGCGATCGTCGCGCACCTGAACGAGCTCCGCGCGAAGCACACGTACGTGTTCACCACCGGCGGGATCGGCCCCACTCACGACGACATCACGGCCGAGTGCGTCGCGCGCGCGTTCGGCGTCGAGCTCGTTCTCGACGAGGAAGCCGTGCGGCGCCTGCGCGCCGGGCGGTACGAGCTGAACGAGGCGCGCCTGAAGATGGCGCGCGTTCCGCGCGGCGCAACGCTGATCGACAACGCCGTCAGTCTCGCGCCCGGCTTTCGGATCGGCAACGTGTTCGTGCTCGCCGGCATCCCGGCGATTGCGCGCGCGATGTTCGCCGCGGCGGCGCCGCAGCTCACGAGCGGCGCGACGATCCATTCGGGAAGCGTCGACGTGCTGCTGCGCGAAGGCGACATCGCGATGCCGCTCGAGCGGATCGCGCTGGCGCACCCCGAAGTCGAGATCGGCAGCTATCCGTTCCGCCGCGGGGAAACCTTCGGCGCGACCCTCGTCGTCCGCGGCACCGACCCCGACCTGATCGCCCGCGTGCTGGAAGAGATCAAGGCCGCGATGCGCGAGATAGGCGGCGACGCGGCGCTCGGCTGACGATCAGCGGCGCGCGAGAACGAGCAGCACGAGCCCGGCCGCCGCGCCGGCCCAGCCGATCCAGACGGGCTCCGCGAGGCCCGTCCACAGCACCCCCGCGATCAGCACCGCGCTCGCCGCGTGCGTGCGGTCGCGGCCGCGCCTGCGGCGCAGGTGCAGCGGCGGCCGCAGCGGCGCGCGCGCGGCCTCGGCGATGTCGGCGCGGCGGATCGCACGGTGGAGGAGCTGCGGCAGGAGCCGCAGATCCTCGCTGACGGTCGGCCACGCCGCGTGCAGCTCCCGCAGATACGTCCGCGGATCGCGCCGCTGCGCCATCCACTCCTCGAGGATCGGCTGCGCCGTCTGCCAGAGGTCGAGATCCGGATAGAGCTGCCGCCCGAGCCCTTCGATCGCGAGCAGCGTTTTCTGCAGCAGCACGAGCTGCGGCTGCACCTCCATGTCGAACTGCCGCGCCGTCTGAAAGAGCCTGAGCAGCACGAGGCCGAAAGAGATGTCCTTCAACGGTTTCTCGAAGATCGGCTCGCAGACCGAGCGCACGGCGGCTTCGAGCTCGACGACGCGCGTGCCCTTCGGCACCCAGCCCGAGTCGACGTGCAGCGTCGCGACGCGACGGTAGTCGCGGCGGAAGAACGCGAGGAAGTTCTCGGCGAGATAGTGCTGGTCGCGCGCATCGAGCGAGCCGACGATGCCGAAGTCGACCGCGATGTACTTCGGGCGCTCGGGGTCGGTCACGTCGACGAAAATGTTCCCGGGGTGCATGTCGGCGTGGAAGAAGTTGTGCCGGAACACCTGCGTGAAGAAGATCTCGACACCGTTCTCGGCGAGCCGCTTGATGTTCGTGCCGCGCCGCTGCAGCTCCTCGACGTGGCTGATCGGCACGCCGCTGATCCGCTCGATCGTCAGCACGTTCGGCCGGCAGTAGTCCCAGTAGACGGTCGGCACGTACAGGAGCTCCGACCCGGCGAAGTTGCGCTTCAGCTGCGCGGCGTTCGCAGCCTCGCGCATCAGGTCGATCTCGGCCGCAAGCGTCCGCTCGAACTCGGCGACGACTTCGAGCGGGTGAAGCCGCCGCGCCTCGGGCCAATAAGCCTCCGCGAGCCCGGCGAGCGCGTAGAGCACCTCGAGATCGCGCTGGATCAGCTCGCCGACACGCGGCCGCAGGATCTTCACGACGACGCGCTCGCCGCTCACGAGCTCCGCCGCGTGCACCTGCGCGATCGACGCCGCCGCCAGCGGCTCGGCCTGGAACGCCGCGAACACCTCGCCGATCGGCCGCCCGAACGCGCGCTCGAGGATCGCCGCGGCCTCGGTGGACGGGAACGGCGGCACCTGGTCCTGCAGCTTCGCGAGCTCGTCGCCGATGTCCGCGGGCAGCAGATCGCGCCGGACGGAGACCGCCTGGCCGAATTTCACGAAAATCGGGCC
The DNA here is from genome assembly GCA_964457725.1 of uncultured Gammaproteobacteria bacterium. GTDB lineage: Bacteria > Pseudomonadota > Gammaproteobacteria > Steroidobacterales > Rariloculaceae > FEN-1219. The sequence goes on along the minus strand of CAYWGQ010000179.1, from coordinate 2,633 downwards.
GAGCTCCTCGAGCGCGAGCCTGAGCCGCACGCCGAGCGGCGCACGTGTCCGGCGCGGCAAGAGCTTCGCGATCCACGCGAGCGGCCGGAACAGGTGCGTGCGCCAGACGATCTCGTCGAGCCCGTGGCGCAGCAGCGCGCGCTGGATGCCGAGCAGCCGGAGAACGAGCCGCAGTCGCCGCATTCTTCGACGCTCAGTCGGCGGGCGGGCGGCGGGCGGCGAGCAGCTCGAGCCGCGCCGCGGCGCGCTCAACGTCGTCGCGGAGCCGCTCGACCTCCGCGAAGAACGCGCGCGCCTCGATCGCATTCGGCAGCGCGCGGGATTCCTCCTGCAGATACTCCGCGGTGTCCGCCGCGAGCGCTTCCGCCGCGCGTCCGAGCCACGCACGACCGCGGCGCGCGACCGTGCCGAGCGCGTGCGCGGCGTAATCGCCGAGGAGGCGCGCGACCTCTTCCTCGAGATCGGGCTTCGCGTGCTCGAGCAGCGCGGCGTACTTCTCCGCGACGTCGAGGCTGCCCCCGACCTCGGCGCGCGTCGCGCGCAGGTTCGCAAGCCCGCGGCCGCGGAGGAGGCGCAGCAGGTCGAGCGGCGCCGCGCGCAAGGTCGCCGCACGCCGCCGGGACGGCGCGGGGCGGCTCGGCGCGGCGCGCGTCGTGGGCTCGCTCTCTTCGGGCTGCTCGCGCGGAGCCCACAGGAACGGCCGGAGCCGCAGGCCGCCCTCGGCCGCGGTCATCTCGAGCCCGACCGAAAGGCCTTCGACGAGCACGGTGAACGAGCGGCCGTCGAGCTCGGACGCGAGGCGCGATGCGACGCTCGACTCGCCGATTAGCCGGCCGAGCACGCGCTCCGCGCGGCGCGCGAGCGCCGCGGCCGCGTCAAAGCTTGAAGCCGACATGCAGGGCGACGATGCCGGCCGTCAGGTTGAAGTACTCGCAGCGCTCGAAACCCGCGGCCGCGAGCAGGCTCTTCAGCGTCTCCTGATCGGGATGGCGGCGAATCGACTCCGCGAGGTAGCGGTAGCTGCCGGCGTCGTCGGCGAGCCATGCACCGAGCCGCGGCAGCACCTGGAACGAGTACGCGTCGTAGACCGCGTTCAGCGGTCCGAGGTGCGGGCGGGAAAACTCGAGCACGAGCAGGCGCCCTCCGGGCTTCAGCACTCGGTACATCGATCCGAGCGCCGCTTCCTTGTCGGTGACGTTGCGCAGACCGAAGCCGATCGTGACGCAATGGAACGACTGCGCCGCGAACGGCAACCGCTCGGCGTCCGCGAGCACGTAGTCGACGTTGCCGGCGAGGCCCGCGTCGAGCAGCCGGTCGCGGCCGACGGCGAGCATCCGCGCGTTGATGTCGGTCACGACGACGCGGCCGGTACGCCCGACGCGGCGCGCGAGGCCGAGCGCGAGGTCGCCGCTGCCCGCCGCGACGTCGAGCGCCCGCTGCCCCGGGCGCAACCCGGTCTGCTCGAGCGTGAACCGCTTCCAGAGCCGGTGCAGTCCCGCCGACATCACGTCGTTCATCAGGTCGTAGCGCGGCGCGACGGAGTCGAACACGTCGGCGACGCGGCGCCGCTTCGCCTCCCACGGCACGCGCTCGAACCCGAAGTCCGTGTAGCGCTCGCGCTGTGCGTCGTGATCGTTCATCGTTGTTCGGCGCGGGGCGCGGTCAGGCCATTCGCGGCTCGCCCGGGCGGGCGCTCCGGCTCTTGCCGGCCTCGGCGAGGCGCTCGAGATACCGGCGCCACTTCGCGTCCCGGTCCCGGCAAAGCTCGTAGAGTATAGGCCAGGTGTACAGGCCGGTCGCATGGCCGTCGTCGAAAACGATTCTGACGGCGTAGTGGCCGACCGGCTCGAGCCGCACGATGCCGACCTCTTCCTTGCCGTGCACGAGCACGCCTTCGCCGACCGCGGCGTGACCCTTCACCTCGGCCGACGGCGAATGGACGCGCAGGTACTCCGCCGAGAGGCGTCCGCCCGTGCCGTCCGGGAACGAGACTTCGAGCTCGCGCGAGCGCTTCAGGAGCTTCAGCTCGAGCGGCGGCGGAACGTTGCGGTCGACGGTCGACACGGGCGGCCTCAGAGGATGTAGCGGGTCAGGTCTTCGTCCTTGACGAGCTCGCCGAGCTCGCGGTCGACGAACGCGGCGTCGATGACGACCGTCTGGCCGCCGCGGTCCGCGGCCTCGAACGACACGTTCTCGAGCAGGCGCTCGAGCACCGTATGCAGCCGCCGCGCGCCGATGTTCTCGCTGCGCTCGTTCACGCGGAACGCGACCTCCGCGATCCGGCGGACGCCGTCCGGCGCGAACTCGAGCGACACGCGCTCGGTCGCGAGCAGGCTCCGGTACTGCTCGGTCAGCGACGCGTGCGGCTCCGTCAGGATCCGCTCGAACTCCTCGACCCCGAGCGGCGCGAGCTCGACGCGAATCGGGAAGCGGCCCTGCAGCTCCGGGATCAGATCGGAGGGCTTCGCGACGCTGAACGCGCCGGATGCGATGAACAGGATGTGATCGGTTCGAACCATCCCGTAGCGGGTCGAGACGGTGCTGCCTTCGACGAGCGGCAAGAGATCCCGCTGCACGCCCTCGCGGGAGACGTCCGCGCCCTGGGTCTCGGCGCGCCGCGCGATCTTGTCGAT